>JBMYKI010000006.1:0-36701 GCA_049595235.1 Flavobacteriaceae bacterium | reverse complement strand
TTAGGGTTGGTTATGGTTTGTTTATTTGACTATTTTAAGCGTGGTTTCTTTATTACCCGCTTTCAATTGAACCATATAAACGCCTTTGTTAAGATCTGCTACATCTATGCTAAAGTCATTTGAACTTGGAGTAGCCTGCTTGACCATACGACCTACTAAATCAAATATGCGAACTTGATCAATAGACGAACCAGCAGAAATGTTAATTCTATCAACTACTGGATTTGGGTATACAGACAAGCCTTCGATAGGATTTAAATTATTACTTTGGGTTTGCTCAGTCATAAGAACAGATCCCCAATCAGTTGCAGGGTTCGCATTCAAGCCATTCATTACAAAACCATACTGAATAATTTGAGAAGCATCTGGAGTTGCTTGAACAGTATATGTACCAGTACCAGTAACATCAGCAGTGTCCAAAAAAGTTGTTGCAAAAGATGTTGGGTCAAGTGACTTTATGAACAAAGTAAGAGTATATCTTGGATCTAGATCGTTAGCAGTAACATTAACAGAAAAAGTCAAAAGTCCACCTGGGTATGGTGTAGCGGGATCTGCATTCGGATTGTATTCAACATACGTATTGGCTTCCATCCATTTATTTCCATCGCCTAAACCGTCAGTCCAGTAAGCATCTCCATCAGCATAAACGTTAACATTTGGAAATGCCTCCATCGTTTTAGAACCATCAGTAGACAAAACTACTTTATTGTCAGCAATACCCCATGCACTACCCCAAAGCCAGCCACCTTGAGAACCAGAACTATTATCAAAAACGTTCATGTAACCTGCCCAAGAGGCATTTTCGTCAACAGAAACATAAACTTGTGAATAACCATAAGAAAATGTTAATAATGTAAAAAATGTGTATAAATGTTTCATATATATAAATTTGTAATGTTCAATATTATCAAATTAATGTAGTAATAAGCTAATTTCTACCACTACAAAGACCTATAGGCAACCCTACAATAACTCTACAGCTATGTTATATTGTTGAACTTTTACAATGGAAAATTGAATAGTGGCAAAAGAAAGAGGCTAACATAAAGGAATTAATAATTAAAATCATCTGCTTCAAAATTATTTCTTTACAGTCACCCTATTACTAACTTTTGCTTGATTGATAATTAAAGAATTAGGGACATCTCGTAAATATTTAGATGTATTTTCAATTGGGCACAGGCTTCGATTCAATGCTACGCATCTCGGTGCCAAGCACCGCTGTCGGGGCCACAAGTAGCCCCGCCAGGAATTACCCCACAGGGCACAAGCTTCGATTCGATGCTACGCATCTCGGTGCCAAGCACCGCTGTTGGGGCCACAAGTAGCCCCGCCAGGAATTACCCCAATGGGCACAGGCTTCGATTCGATGCTACGCATCTCGGTGCCAAGCACCGCTGTCGGGGCCACAAGTAGCCCCGCCAGGAATCGAACCTGGATCTAAAGTTTAGGAAACTTCTATTCTATCCGTTGAACTACGGGGCTAAAGAAGTGCAAACACACCAAAGAATAAAAAATGAATCAATACCAAATGGGCCGAAAAAGTATACTCTTTGTCCACTACCCAATACTGATAGCCTAATTGAATGGGTAAAGCCACCAAAAACCAGCCCACATAGTTAGACAAAGGGGCTACTGGATTGCTAAACTCCCAATAGTCAAACTTGGGTGCCACCGGCTCAATGACCAAGTCAAGTAATACCATCAACACTGCACCCGCTATGGCAGCTACTATTTTTCGACCAGAAAAAATTAAAGAACCTATAGAGCCTGTAATAAAACTCAACATCGCCCAATTGGCGCCAATAAGCAAAGGGACTCCCCAAACCTTTACTCCCAAATTGTCTCCATAGGTGTAGTTCCCAAATATCAATCCGTAATTGACTCCGAGAATCTCAACAATCATTCCCAAAACAAAGGCCAACAATGCCGCGCGTGCTACGCCTTTGTCCAAAGCAGGCAGGTTTACAAAGAGCAATGCCAAGGTGAAAAAAAGATTGATAGGCGTGGTTTCCAAGAAAAACTCCCTATTTCCAAAAAAAATTCCCAGCATGCCGCTAATATGAAACAACCAAACCAGTCCCACAGAAATCTGTGCCGTTCGGTTGGAGGGAATTAAAAGTTTTATCATTGTTTTTGAACTAAATCCGCTACAATCTTAGCAGAAAGTAAACACAAGGGTATACCGCCGCCAGGATGTACACTGCCTCCACAAAAATAAAGGTTTGAAATCTTTCGTGAAAAATTGGGGTGTCTTAAAAAAGCTGCCATACGATTGTTACTTGCAGCGCCATACAAAGCGCCTTTAAATGAATGGGTTTTTTCTGCAATAATGGGAGGGGTCATGATATATTCTTCCTCGATGTGCTTTTCTAAATCTGTATGTAGGTGTCTCTCCAATTTTTCTAACACTTGCTTGCGCAATCGCGCCACCAAAGCATCCCAGTCTTGTCCGTCATCATGAGGCGCATTGATCATCACAAACCAGTTTTCTTTGCCTTTGGGCGCGTCTGCTACTACATCTTTGGCTGTGATGTTTACATATATTGTGGGATCATCCGACAAGGTTTTTTTGCTAAAAATGGCTTTAAATTCTGACTTGTAATCATCGCTAAAAAAGATGTTGTGTAAATCCAACTCCGGGAAAGATTTGGCCATGCCCCAATAAAAGATTACAGCCGAGCTGGAGCGCTCTTGTCGCAAGGTACGCTCAGGCGCTGGTTGATCGGAAAGCAAATGACGGTAGGTCGGCACCACATCCATATTGGACACCACCACATCGGCGGTGTGTTGTTTTCCATTGACCTCTACCCCAAGCGCCCTACCGTTTTCAACTACTATACGTTCCACAGATGTATTATACTCAAATACCACCCCCTTGCGTTGGGCCAAGGCCACCAAGCTGTTGGTAATGTCCACCATGCCCTTGTCAGGCACATACGTGCCATAGTGCTGTTCCAAGTGTTGAATGAGTGTCATCATCCCTGGGGTTTGGTAAGGGTCCGAACCGTTGTAGGTGGCAAAGCGATCGTAGAATTGGACCAAATGGGGTTCTTGAAGCTGTTTGTTATTTACATGGTGTAGGCTTGATTCTAACTCATAAGCAAACAGTTTGGCAATGCCTTTAAGAGTGTCTGCACTCAAATAGGTCTGCCATCTATGGAGAGATTGCTTCAAAAACAAGGCTTTGGTGCGGTTGTATTTCATCGCGGCTTTGTCAAGATACTTTTGAAGACGCTTTTTGGGAACATGCAATTGCTTTTCGACTTCTGCCAAAAACGCATGGGTGTCTCCATAGGCCTTAAGGCGCATGCCATCTTCCCAAAAATATTGACATCCCACCGACTTGCGCTTGTAATTAAAATGATCTCTAGGGTTTTCACCCGCCAGTTCAAAAAGCACATCAACAAATTGTGGCATGGTAAACAACGAAGGGCCTAAATCAAAGCGGTAATCTCCCAAAGAAAAAGAAGAAAGTTTGCCACCAGCAAATGCGTTCTTTTCAAAAACCGTGACCTCATACCCCAGGCATGCCAACCGAATGGCAGTAGCAATGCCGCCAATTCCCGATCCTATAATAATGGCTTTGGGGTTCATGAGGTGTGTGTTGTAGATAGGACTTCAAATCGGTTAAACATATCTTCTTTGTACCACTTGCGCTGCTTGGTTTTTCGGACAATGTCTGCATGCGCTTTTTGCTTGTAAGCAAAAGTATGAATGGCTTCTTTGTCATCCCACACACTAAAGGTGGCTTGCTGCACAAAAGGCCACTCGCCGATGCCCTTAAAAAAATGTACGCCCGCTGCATTTTTGATGGCCTCAGAAGCTTGTGGCACATGGCGCCAAAAATCTATCAGTCGGTTTTTGCGAAGGGTCGCACGCGTAATGACGCCTATGGGCTTGTCACCAAACGGTTTTTGCACCTCAAAAGGTTGTTGACCACTCCAATGTCCGTGGGTGTGTATGGGGTGCAAATGATAAGCCACCTGCTTTTGAGAACGTTCAAAAAACTGTGATCCAAAGGGATGGCTCTCAAAAAAGCGGTTTTTATCATCCTCATGGTCCCAAACGCTGAGCAAAGCATAGGTGGAAAAATCGGGACGTAAGCTAAACCCAGCACCCGCACCTGTTCCCAACATGCGGTAAAACTGCAAACCCTGCACTTGTTGTAGGGGCTTGTGTGCCCGTTGCATTTGGGTGAACGCCCAAAACTTATGGGACTGATAAGTGAAAAAATGCAGATATACCTCTTGGTGCGCCATGATAATACAAATGGTATGTGGCAAAGCATCACATGCCCGTGTATGGTAAAAATAAGGCTATTTTGTATTTTAAACCCAAAATCGCTTACCATGAAAAACATTGTAGCCTTTGGCGCCAGTTCATCCACCAATTCTATCAACAAACAACTGGCGGCTTACGCAGCCAAACAAGTGCCTGATGCGAAGGTGTATTTGTTGGACCTGAATGACTATGAAATGCCTATCTATTCACAAGACAAAGAAGGAAAACAGGGCATCCCAAAAAAGGCACATGCTTTTAAAAAAGCGCTACGCGCATCAGACGGTATTGTAATTTCGTTTGCCGAACACAACAGCTCTTATACCGCTGCTTTTAAAAATATTTTTGACTGGATTTCACGAATCGAAAAAGTGGTATGGTACAACAAGCCCATGTGGCTGTTGGCCACCTCTACAGGTAGTGGTGGCGCCCAACATGTGCTCGCAACTGCGCACAGTCGCATGTCAAGAGGAAACCCTCACGACATTCCCACATTTTCTCTGCCAGAATTCAACAACAACTTTGACCCTGAAACAGGAATCAAAAACAAAGAGCTACAACAAAAATTTAAAGCTGCTTTGAAAGTTTTTGCAGAGCAGTTATAACAACATAAAGAGCGCCATTACAATCATAATGGCGTTTTCGATAAAGGTAGCTTCTGTCATGGGGAGGTTCAATGCCGAGCCCAAACAAGCGCATTGGATTTGTTTTTTGTTTATCAATGTCTTGGTCACACCAAAGGTCGTGATTGACAGAACAGCCAAGGTTGTCCATAGAGCAACATCAAGCTCAAGGCGCATTAAAAACATCAGTCCCAAAGCCAATTCCAAAAACGGATATGCCCACCCATAGAGTGACACGCTCCTAGCCAAAGGATCATACATACGAAAGGACTGCTGAAAGCCTTTGAGGTCTAAAAATTTAAAAAAGGAGAACACAATAAAGAACAGCCCCATAAAATCGGGTAATGCTCGGTTGATGACAAAAGAATCTTTGTGCAGCAAAAATGTGGCTACTACCAAATACCCAAATATCAAAAACAAAGGAAAGAGCTGGCGGACTTTGGACGGGGTGGCGGCTGTGTCGCTGACAAGGGCATATTTTGATGGCAATACCTCAGCCACTTCCGCATGAGTGATGGTGGTTTTGCTTTCAAAACGGGCGGTGCCTTCTTTGTGAGACACGGCCACGTCAGACACGCCGGGTAAAGTCTCTAAAGCAGTTTGAATGTGTTGGGCACAACTGCCACAAGTCATGCCTTCGATGGAAAATTGTTGTTTCATGTTATTGGGGTTTTTAGCAATTTAAGCATTCATAGGGACATCCACAAGCAGCACTTGGGCGTCTTCAAGAACAAGAATCTCAAAATCATTGGTATCCCAAACTCCCATAGCGTCTCTGCGATTCAGTACCTGATCGTTCCATGCGATTTGACCTTCAATGACCATCACATAGACCCCGTTTCCAGGGTTTTTGATGGTGTAAGTGTGGCTGGTCTGTGCATCAGCATCTAGCATGTGCATCCAAGCATTTTGATGAATCCACACGCCTTGGTCTTCTGCAACAGGTGAAAGAATTTGAAAAAAAGCATTTTTTTGGTGCAAAGTGCGAATAGGAATTTGGTCATAGCGCGGCTCCACATCGCGTTGGTTGGGAAAAATCCACAGCTGGAACAAATTAATTTCCTTGTCGGGGTTTTTGTTGTATTCGGAATGGTGAACGCCGGTTCCTGCGCTCATCACCTGTATATCTCCCTCACGAATCACCGCACTGTTGCCCATACTGTCTTTGTGTTCCAAGTCGCCTTTGAGCGGAATGGTTACAATTTCCATATTGTCATGTGGGTGGGTGCCAAATCCCATGCCCCCTTGAATGATGTCATCGTTGAGCACGCGCAGGGCACCAAATTGTATGCGTTCGGGGTTAAACCAACCCGCAAAACTGAAACTGTGACGGGCATCGAGCCAACCATGATTGGCATGGCCGCGGCTATCTGATGTGTGGAATACGGTCTTCATCAATGTTTATTTAAATACGTTTCATATTTGAAAATGACTAAAAAAAGTGTCCTTTATGAGCCAATCAACTCCGATACGATTTTGCCTGAAATCAAAGCAGGGGGCACACCAGGACCTGGTACTGTGAGTTGGCCTGTAAAGTACAAATCTTGGACTTTTTTGCTTTTCATTTTAGGGCGTAAAAAAGCCGTTTGTTGCAACGTGTTGGCCATGCCATAAGCGTTGCCTTTATAAGAATTGTAAGCCTCGACAAAGTCTTGAACACAGAAAGAGTCCGCAAACAAAACATCTTGCTGAATCGACTGACCTGTGAGTTTTTCCATGCGATCAACAACGATCTTATAGTATTTTTCCCGCAGGGCCTGGGTGTCTTCGAGTCCAGGCGCAATGGGTATCAATATGAAACATGCTTCTTTGCCTTCGGGAGCCATACTGTCATCTGTTTTTGAAGGCAAATTGACATAAAAAAGCGGTTCTTTGGGCCACTCGGCTGTGTCATATATACTTTGTGCATGCGCATCAAAATCTACATCAAAAAATAGGTTGTGGTGCGAAAGATTGTCGAGTTTTTTGTTTATACCCATATAGAACAAAAGCGAAGAAGGAGCAAAGACTTTTTTCTTCCAGTAAGCTTCGCTGTAAGCACGCAACGAGGCGGGCAAAAGGGTCTCTGTGTGGTGGTAATCGGCACCGCTTATAATCACATCTGCTTCAAAGACTTCCTTGCCCACACGAATCCCTGTAGCTTTTTTGTTCTGGGTCAGGATTTCCTCCACGGGATGTTGGGTGAAAAAAGTCACCCCCAATTCCTTAGCCAAAGCCACCATGGCATTGACAATCTGAATCATGCCTCCATGGGGGTGCCATGTCCCTAAGCCAAAATCGGCAAAGTTCATAAAGTTGTAAAAGGCCGGGGTTTGTTCGGGCTTGGCGCCTAAAAAAAGTACTGGAAACTGTAGTAAGGAACGCAACTTTGAGCTTTTGAATTGGCGCTCGACTTGTTTACGAACATTGGTCAAAAACAAACCCGCTTTTTTGATGGTCTGTGGGGTGATAAGCTCCAGTGGGGATTTACCCGGCTTATACACCAACTCATTGATGGCCACATTGTAATTGTAAGCTGCCTGTTTTAAAAAAGCTTTCAGTTTGGCTCCTGTGCCTGCTTCTTCAGCCTCAAAACGGGCTGCAATGTCGTCTACATTGTCAGCCACGGGAAACACATCATTGGGCCCAAAATAGACTTGATAGCCAGGATTGAGTCGGTTCAAAGTGTAATAGTCAGAAACCTTTTTGCCAAAATCGGCAAAAAAACTTTCAAACACATCGGGCATCCAATACCAAGAAGGCCCCATGTCAAACGTAAAACCCTCTTTTTTGAACTGTCGGGCACGCCCCCCAAGGGTGTCGTTTTTTTCAAAGACTTGTACTTTGTGTCCTTGTTGGGCCAAATAGCACGCGGCAGAAAGTGAAGAAAATCCGGAACCTACTATGATAATCTTTTTCATGGATATCAAATTTACGCTTTGTTTCGCAAACCAAGACCTAAAAACAGCGTTATTCTTGCCCTAAAACGACCTAATTTAATGGGCCGTTTTTATGAATTCACGGTCAGCGTGTTGCCGTCGTTGCTTAAGGTAGAAACGTAGCAATCTAGTTTGCCGCCAAAACTTCCTGCAGTTTTGCAATCATCTGGATAGGTATTATTATGTCCCCCTAAGGATGATTGGCATCTAAATTTTTTGGATTCGCTTTCATAATTCCAAGCGATTTGAACACCCAGATGGGGACATATATTGGTGTACGCATTAATCTCTTCATTACTGACCCGCAAAAACAACATAGGAATTCCCAGGGACTGGGCATTCATCCACCCACCCACTTGAGATAGGTTGGTAAAGTTGGCGTGGGTCAAATCGATGGTATAGATATTATTGGTAAAGGTAAACCCATTTCCGTTAGAGGAACCACCGCCATTGTCACCTCCGCCATTGTCACCTCCGCCGTTGTCACCGCCGCCATTGTCGCCTCCGCCGTTGTCACCTCCGCTGTTATTGTTTTCACCACCTGTTGGTGGGATAAGGTCTTCAGTGGAATCTGAACTACAGGCCTCCAAAAAGCTGACACCAAAAAAGGCGAAAGCCACCGTTGGGCAAACTTCTTTTAAAAATGCTCTTCTATTTTTCATGTTTTTGTTTTAAAGATAAAGAAGTTTTTACAAACCCTCTTTTTTAAAATTTGAATAAATTGCGTTTCTATGAAAAAAAGGCTCTTAAATGTAATATTGGTGGTCCCTTTTTGTTTGTGGAGTCAAATTGATCCACAAGATGTCGAAATTATTCGTGACGGATTTGGGGTGCCTCATATTTATGGCAAAACCGATGCTGACACAGCCTACGGACTGGCATGGGCACATGCCGAAGATGATTTTGAAACCATACAAAAGGCCTATTTGGCTGGCAATGGATTGTTGAGTAAGCATTCTGGACGTAAAGGAGCAGCGGCTGATTTTTTAAGTCAACTCATTGAAACTCAAAAAACGGTTGAGAGAGACTACAGTATGCTCACCAAAGCGTTTATCAATGTACTTGAGGGCTATGCGCAAGGGCTCAACGCCTTTGCCAAGTACCACCCCAAAGAAGTGCTCGTTGAGGGGCTTTTCCCTATCACACCAAAAAAAATATTGGCCTATTCTCAATTGCAATTGTTTATTTCCAATCAGGCAGATGAACTTGTGGGCGCGATTGTTGAGAATCGGGTGCCCCTATACAAACCCCCTATAGAAAATGACACACGTGGTTCCAATCTGATCGCTTTGAGTGGTGTCAAAACAGGAAGACGGGGTACTTTTTTGGCTATTAATACACATCAGCCTTTGGAAGGGCCTACCTCATGGTATGAGGCGCATTTGGTCAGCGAAGAAGGCACCAACATTATCGGAGCCACTTTTCCTGGAGCGCCCTGTATTCTGACAGGTGCCAACCCTTATTTGGGATGGACGCACACGGTCAACTACCCAGATAAGGCCGATGTATATGCTTTGGAAATGCATCCTGAGAAAAAAGACGTGTATATGGTCGATGGTGAAGAATTCAAGCTCGAAAAAAAGAAGGCCAAATTGCACTTGAAAATTTTAGGCTTTGATATTCCTATCGCAAAAAAATTCTACACGAGTATCTATGGGCCTACGCTTAAAAATAAGACAGGAGTGTTTTCGGTTCGTACGCCCAGCACGAGCAATATTGACGCATTGGAACAATGGTGGATGATGAACAAAGCCACTTCTTTTACGGAGTTTTACAACACCCTAAAAAAGAATGCCATTCCAGGGTATAATATTGGATACGCAGATAAGAACGACACTATTTTTTATATTTCTAATGGAAAAATTCCCAAAAGAGATACGGAATATAACTGGCGAGAGGTGCTGCCTGGCAACACAAAGAAAACACTTTGGAATTCATATTACACTACTGAAGAGCTTCCACAGGTTGTTGCGCCCCAAGCTGGTTTTGTGTACAATGCCAACCACAGCCCTTTCCGTTCTACCGCTTTGGAGGAAAATCCAAAGCCCGATGATTTTGCGGCACCAATGGGGTATGAAACCTATGACAACAACCGAAGTACACGCCTGTTTGACCTATTGACCGCGCAAGACACTCTCAATTATGAGCAATTCAAAGCCATCAAGTATGACCGAAAGCTCCCTACGCCCCTGCAATACAATTTCATGGATGTCAATGCTTTGTTTGAAATGAACCCGGAAGACTATCCGGATGTGAAAGAGGTTTTGGTGCGGATTCAACTTTGGGATCGGGTCGCAAATGCTGATTCATATGGTGCAGGCGCCTATGCAATTCTTTATTATCATTTGAGAGGTTATTACTACAAATTGGGACCGTCCAAGATTTTCAATCCTGTTTTGCTTCATACCGTTCTAAAGAAGACCAAAGCCTATATGATGAAATATTTCAAAACCACAAATGTGCGCCTTGGAGACTTTCAAAAGCTGGTTCGTGGAGAGAGGGCACTGCCTATCTTTGGATTGCCTGATGTGATTACAGCCATGCGAGGGGTGAACTATAAAAACGGAAGAATCAAAATTAGTCATGGGGAGTCTTACATAGGCATGGTGCGATTTACCACTGAAAAAACCTATTTTGAGTCTGTAATTTCATATGGGAATAGCGACCGCCCGAACTCCCCTCATTTTGACGACCAAATGGAAATGTATCAAAACTTTGAAACCAAACCCATGTATTTTGATCGAGCATCTGTTTTAGCAACAGCAAAAAAAATCTACCATCCTCGCTAACTTAATTTTTTTGTGAAAACGCCTTCCAGACTACATAGTATTCTTTTTTTGAGATGTCCAAGATGCCATAAGGGGAACCTGTTGATGCATCACCCATATAGGTTGCGTGCCATGAACAGAGTGAACAACCATTGCAATTTTTGTGGGCAAAAATTAAAGCTAGAACCCAGCTTTTATTATGGTTCCATGTATGTTTCTTATGCCATAGGAGTAGCCATTGCAGTAGCTGTATTCGTCTTGGGTATGCTAGCGGGATTAGAGGGAATGATCCACCACTTTGTGGCGATTACGGCTGTTTTGATTGCGTTGATGCCCTACATTGGTGCCTTGGCCAAATCTATATGGGCCCACCTTTTTATTCATTTTGATCCTAAGACAGAGCATTAGATACCAAAACATAGTTTTGTTGGGTTGTAACCTTTATCATCTTTGAAAGTAATTCGTGCAAAATTCTTTATTTTGTAATCCAAAATGATACACCCATGATTATTGAACAAATCTACACAGGATGTCTGGCCCAAGGCGCCTATTATATTGAGAGTCAGGGAGAAGCTGCCATTATTGACCCCTTAAGAGAGGTGGCGCCCTATTTGGAAAAAGCCAAAAAAAACAAGGCTCATATCAAATATATATTTGAAACCCATTTTCATGCAGATTTTGTGAGTGGCCATCTCACTTTGGCAAGGCATACCGATGCGCCCATAGTGTTTGGGCCCCATGCGGATCCTAGCTTTGATGCCATTATAGCAGAGGATGGACAGCAGTTCCATGTGGGTGATTTAACCATTATAGCGATGCATACGCCTGGGCACACCATGGAGAGCACTACTTACCTGTTGCGAGATGCCAGTGGAAAAGACCATTCGATTTTCACGGGTGATACCTTGTTTTTAGGGGATGTGGGGCGTCCAGATTTGGCTCAAAAAGCAGCTCATATGACCCAAGAACAGCTTGCGGAAACTTTGTTTGACAGCCTTCGTAATAAAATATTACCCCTTTCTGATGAAGTGATTGTATATCCAGCGCATGGTGCGGGATCGGCTTGTGGTAAGAACATGATGAAAGAAACCATAGATACCCTCGGGAATCAGAAAAAAATGAATTACGCCCTTCGGGCAGATATGACCAAAGCGGAGTTTGTACAGGAAGTTTTAGATGGCTTGGCACCGCCTCCACAATATTTTCCCGCCAATGTAAAGATGAACAAACACGGTTATCAAGATATTGAAGATGTGTTGGAAAAAGGCGCACAAGCCCTAAGCCCAGAGGCGTTCGAACTAGCTGTCAATGAGAGTGGTGCTGTGGTTTTGGATGTGCGCAGTCCCCAAGAATTTGCAGCGGCGCATATCCCACGCAGCATATTTATCGGATTGGACGGAGGTTTTGCACCATGGGTGGGTGCGCTGATTGCCGATACCGAACATCCTATTCTTTTTGTGGCGCCTGAAGGACGTGAGGAAGAAACCATCACCCGTTTGTCTAGAGTTGGTTTTGACAACACTTTGGGGTATCTAAAAGGCGGTATTTCTTCTTGGAAAGCTGCCAACAAAGAGATTGATACCGTCGTTAGGGTGAGTGCCGAGAATCTAAAAAAATGGGTGGAAACAGAAAAAGTTCCAGTATTTGATGTGAGAAAAGACGGAGAATATCTGTCCGAGCACGTTTTGGGCGCTACCCATACATCGCTTGAGTTGATCAATCATTACTTACACACTTTCCCGAGTGAAAATCCTTTCTATGTACATTGTGCCGGTGGGTATCGAAGTATGATTGGATTATCAATACTTAAAAGCCGCGGCATTCACAACGGAATCAATGTGGATGGAGGTATGAAAGCCATAAAAGAGACCGGCATTGCCTTAAGTGACTATGTCTGTCCTTCTACGCTGTAGTTTGGGCATGCGTAGTTTAGTTGCGACCCATCATATTACCCACAACTTTTTTTACGGCCCCAAGAAAAGTATGTGGGGGCTTGTATTCGACGATTTTTAAAGTTCGTTTGCGTACATCTACAGTAGCGGTTTTGATCTTTTTCATAAATTGTTCAATCTTTTGTGTTTAAATTTAAACATTTTTTATTTTAAATGGGATTTTTTTAAAAAAATTTAGTTTTAGTACATAATTTTTTCTTTCTTATACGCTCAAACAAAACCAACTTCTAAATGAGGAAAATCGTAACCCTTCTTGGTATTTATTTTTTAGTAACAGCATGCCAAAAAGATGAGATCGATCTTTCAAATGTTGTGCTTAATAAAGTATCATTTGAAAAAAGCTTGAATCCGTCATTGAGAAATGACTTGATATTGAATTTTGATGGAGGCTCTACATTTACAGGCAAAATTCCTTTTGAAGTTGACATCGACCGCTTGGTAGCCACTTATGAATACGAAGGTGGCTCTGTTGAAATTGATGGGGTAAGCCAAACAAGTGGGGTTACCTCTAATAACTTTGGGAAAGAGGTGGTGGTTTCTGTTTACAACGAAAACCAAAGCGGCAGTAAAGACTATAAGATTAGAATTTCCTATCACACAGGGCTTCCGATTGTTTATATAGACACCAATGGCCAAGAAGTAGTTTCTACAGACGACTACATCACAGCTGAAATTAATGTTTTTGGAGGTTTGGATTTAGAAGATATTGAGACAACCAATGTCAATATTAGGGGGAGAGGAAATTCCACTTGGTGGGGAGGGTATTTTGAGATGGTCAAAAAACCCTACCAGATTAGATTTGATGAAAAACAAGAAGTATTGGGTATGCCAGGTGACAAACGATGGGTACTTCTGGCGGAATTTTTTGATAAAAGCCTTGTAAGAAATAAAATTTCTTATGATATGGGTCTGATGAGCCGCTTTGACTATTCACCTACTGGGAAGTTTGTTGAGGTAATTTTAAATGGAGATTCACAGGGAACCTATCTGCTGGCTCAAAAAGTTGAAGAATCTAATGACCGGGTAAATATTGGGGATGATGGTTTCTTAATTGAGATGGACCAACGCCTAAGAACTGATGAAGATGATGTGTATTTTGAACCGCCCATCTTTAGAAATAAAATGGCTCAAAAATATTGGTGGACTGACACTGTTTTTAATATCAAAGAACCCAATATTGAATATGGGAGTGAAGAATTAAGCTACATAGAGAACCATATCAACGCATTTGAGTCTGTGCTTTTTGGGTCTAACTTTTCAGATCCAAATAACGGATACCGCTCCTACATAGACGTTGATAGTTTTGTGGATTGGTATCTGATCCATGAAATCGGAAAATCAGTAGATGCTTACGGCTTTGCAAGTGTCTTTTTTCACCACGAACCTGGGGGTAAAATCAAGATGGGCCCCATTTGGGATTTTGATTTGTCTTATGGAAATGCAGAATATGCCAATTCTTTACCAAACAATGCTTTTTCACCAGAAGGCAACACCATAAGCGGTCACCCTTGGTTTGAACGTCTTCTGCAAGACACATACTTTAGAGATAAGGTCAATGAGCGTTATGCTTACTACTATGACAACAAAGATTTCATTTTGGATAAAATCGATAGTTATGTCGACTTGATAGATGATTCACAACGACAAAACTACGAAATCTGGCAAACGTTGGGTTTTGAAGATTGGAATAGGTTTACAGTATTTGAGACTTATGAAGAAGAAATCAATTACCTCAAGACATGGTTGGACGTCCGAATGACTTGGTTAAAAGGGCACTACAACTAACCGTCCTAATTTATAAAGAAAGTCCGTATCGTAGGCTTAGTATATGGAAACCTGTCGCGGCATTTGGCTGATTGACTTCTTGTTCATACAGGTATTTAATAAGAAGACTTTGCTTGTTTTTTAAGTTGACTTTGGTTCCAAGTGAAGCCCGATACTTATCATAAGCGTTGTTGGGATTGAATTCTTCACGCATAAAAAACTCTATGCCCACTCTAGGATCGAGTTTCCAATTTCGGATATTGTATTTGAAATTAAATTTTGTTCTCCAATAGCTATTGCCCTTGTTGCTCAGCGCGTTGTTGACTTCTCTTTTGGTTTGATGTTGTATACGTGTACTAAAGTCCATACGATTGACAGACATCTTACCTTCCACATAAGCATGATAGCGGTAAAAGTTTTCGTGACCTTGTTTTTTGCCATTGTCATCTAAATCATCCACGTTGCGATAGCCGAGTCCTAGCTCCATAAATTTCCAGGGGGTGTACACAGACTGTAATTCAACAAAAGCTTGGTTGTAAGTATCGCCATAGGATTTTAACCTGACTTGGGCCTCAGCAATCAATTCAATTTTTTTGGTAAGACTATAGTCTACTTGCAAGCCATTCCAGCTCTCAAACGACCCAGTATCAGCGTTGTTGTCTTCTTGGGCTTTCAGTGCTGTTACAGGGAGTGTAACTATTCCTATTAGAATTATAATAAATACTTGTTTTTTCATTTGATTTAAATATAAACGGTTACTTCCATGTTATCACTTGGATGGTTAAGTTTTTTTATTTTGTAGTCAACAATTTTTCGGCCAACTTTGGCTTCCAACTGCTGGGTCATAGTCAAGCTATCCCACTGAACCACCTCTTCAATGTTTCCTAGTATTACCGTAAGGGTTTGTCTTTTTTCACGTTTGTTCTTTGCCAAAAACAACTCGAGCAACCAAACACCATAAATGACTACGATGTTAGAAAAGAACAGCTCTGCATAACTCACTTTTTTGTTTGCTAGTGCGTTGATTACAGCCAAGCCTATGGTGACAAATAAATAGGTCATTTCCTTTATAGGAATGGTTCCCGTTCTAAAACGCATGATAGCAAAAATGGCAAACAACCCCAAAGCAAAACCCAATTCCAACTTTACACTACTGAGCAAAAAGCAAAGCAAAAAGGTGATTAAGGCAATCGCATTATAGCCAAAGAAAAAGGAGCTATTCCCATCTCTTTTCATATATATTTTTTTGGTCAACACATACACCACCAAGCTGTTTAACAGTAGCCTTAGCAGCAGTTCAAAAAAGTCACTCGTGTTAATCAATTTGATTCCCAAAAACCGCAAGCTTTCCTCAAGTTCCATATTATTTGTTTTTAATTATCAACCCGCTATGTAGCCTACATTGTATAAGCTAGGATGGTAGAAGGGGAGCTATTTTCTGCGTTCATGTTTAACCCAGTCTACCTCCATCACCCACTCACCCGTCATGGGATTGTCTGTGATTTTCGCAAAATTTAAGATGGCAAACATAGCCTCAGGGTATTTGTCCCCCTCTCCTGGGTTTCTGTATACTTCCGCTCCATCCAATCGGTAGACCAAGTCACTGCCTTCCCATTCGACAGAATATTCGTGGTATTCATCGAGTGTGGCAGGAATGCTGGTTCTCAATGTCCACCAATCACCTTTATCACATTCCCCTAAGTTCTTGATGGCTCCGGCTGTGTAATGATCTTTTCCGTAATCTCCATGGTGTTCGAAAATGTCAATCTCTCCCGAGCCCGTCAAAGGCCAGCAGATGTTTTCATCGGGCTCTTGGACAGGAGGCTCATTGTTTTGAGCACCCAATATCCACCATGCTGGAAACATACTTAGAGAACCATTTCCATAGAGCCGCAATCTAGCGGTCCACTTGCCTTTTACAAACTCTTTTCTGTTTTTGGAAGCAATTCTTCCCGCTACATACTCTGTGTCGGGATGTTGATTGCCATGCTTGTCCATGTTGTCACAGCTTATTTTTTCGCCTATATTGATTACTTTGACTTTTAGGCTCCCCTCACTCACTTCTCTGGTGCCATATTGCCCATCGGGCACATAACATTGTTTTTCATCATTAACCCAAATGCGTTGGTCTTGCCAATTGTCCTCATTGAATGTGTCAAAATCGTCGAAGAAATCTACCTCCCATTGCGATGAAGAGACCAATGAATCGGGGGTTGCTTCATCAGAATTTACATAATAAGAGATGGCAAATGCGAGTAACAGAAATACGATTCCTAAAAGAAGTTTGTTGTTCATTTGTGTTTAAATAGTTAAGTTGGTTTGCCATTATTCTTTAAAAATAAGGCATTCAAATTTAAATAAAAATAAAATGGCAGGGTTTCCATTTTTTAGTCATAATGACCAGAGTAATCATTGAGATTACACTGTCTTTTGGGCTTGTCGAAAGTTGTCGATAGCCACAAAATAGTTAGGATCTTCCAGCACGTTGACTTCACAAATTTTTTCTGCTTTTTTGATGAGTTTGGTGCAGTCTGAAGAGAGGTGTCGAAGGTGGATATTTTTCCCATTCTTCAGATAACTCTCAGCCAACTTGTTGATACATTCAATAGCTGACTGGTCCATGATTCTAGATTCTTTGAAGTCGATAATTACCTCATCAGGGTCATTTTTGACATCAAATTTGCTGTTAAACAACTCAATGCAACCAAAGAACAATGGTCCATAAATTTCATAGTGTTTAACGCCATATTCGTCGATTTTTTTTCGTGCACGAATACGCTTGGCATTTTCCCATGCAAAAACCAAAGAAGAAACCACCACACCTGCCAACACAGCGATAGCCAAATCGAAAACGACCGTAAGGGCAGTTACCAAGACTATCACAAATAGGTCTGAAAATGGAACCTTATTCCAAATGGTAAATGTACTCCAGGCAAAAGTGCCAAAGACGACCATAAACATAACCCCAACCAAAGCGGCTATGGGAATTTGTTCGATATAGCTAGCGCCAAACAATATAAACGCCAACAAGGCCAAAGAAGCTGTGATTCCTGAAAGTCGACCTCTTCCGCCAGATTTTATGTTGATAATACTCTGCCCAATCATGGCACAGCCACCCATGCCGCCAAAAAAACCATTAACTACGTTGGCAGCGCCTTGCGCCACACATTCACGGTTGCCACTGCCGTGCGAATCTGTCAATTCATCAATTAGATTTAGCGTCATGAGAGACTCAATCAGTCCAATGGCAGCCAAAATGACGGCGTAAGGAGCAATAAATATCAGTGTATCGAGCGAAAACGCTATGAGAGGCACTTGGAATGTAGGCAAGCCCGCTTGGATGCCATCTCCTCCATTGGCCTGTATAAAAGAACGAACGGTTTCTGTGTCTAAATGACCGAAAATTGCCAACATAGAAACCGCTAGAATGGCTGTCAAGGCTGCTGGGGTTTTTTTGGTAATCAATGGCAATACCACCATGATGGCCATGGTCAAGGCCACCAACCCGATCATGGTGTAGAGCTCAACCCCTGTTATCCATGAATCATTCTTTTTAAACATACCCAACTGAGACAAAAAAATCACAATGGCAAGGCCGTTAACAAATCCCATCATCACCGAGCGAGGAATCATTCGCACAAACTTCCCAAGGCGAAAAACTCCTGCGCTTATCTGTATAGTCCCTGCCAATAGGAGCGTGGCAAAAAGGTATTGCAGTCCTGCCATGTCGGTTCCGCCTAGTTCGTTCCCTTCGCGTACCAAATGCACCATCACCACAGCCATCGCACCTGTAGCTCCAGAAATCATCCCAGGACGGCCTCCAAAAAGAGACGTAATTAGTCCCATCATAAAAGCCCCGTAGAGCCCTACTATTGGCGAAACACCTGCCACAAATGCAAAAGCAACGGCTTCGGGAACCAAAGCCAAGGCTACCGTAATGCCAGATAAAATATCGTTTCTAAAATTGGCACGTATTGATTTGTCTATAAATTGAAATGCTGTCAAACCCCTTGATTTAAAGAAGTGGCAAAAGTAACTGAATTCTAAGAACTTTAGGGGCGCATTTTACCAAGAAGTAAAATATATCGATTTACAGGCTTGATTGTGGCCTCATCTTTTCGGGTACCTTGGGATTCATAACCCAAAACCAGAGGGGTGGTAAAAAGCTCAATAAAATCGATGCTGGGTAGCCCAAAGGCAATTGCGGGCTGTCATCATAGCTATTGAGTATCTGGTATTTCTTGGAAGATTTAAAATGGTGATCGCTGTGGCGGGTGAGCTCATAAAGTACTATCCTACCTATGTTGTGATTGGAATTCCAAGAGTGCTGAGTTTGCACCCTTTCATATCTACCCGAAGCAGTCTTGAACCTTCTCAGTCCATAATGTTCTATATAGTTGATACATTCCAAAAACAAAAAAGATATGACCCCTACAAGCAGGGCAAACGCCATCACTTGTGGCGAAAACCACAGGAAAACCACTCCCAAATAGAGCGGTTGAATCAGGTGGTAAAAAAGCATGTCGTTCTTCCATGAAAAGAAGCTATGACGGCGATTTTTCAAAAGTTCCATCTGTTTTTTCCAAGCATCCACATACTGTTTGCTTACCGAACGTGTCCAAAAGGCATACACAGATTGATTGTATTGGGCCGTAGCGCCATCTTCAGGAGTGGCTACCTTGAAGTGATGCCCAAAATTATGTTCTATGTAAAAATGCATATACAAGCAAGGCATGTATAGAGCTTTGCTCATCAGTCTTTCGATCAAGGATTTTCGATGCCCTAACTCGTGTGCCACATTGATTCCGTTGGTAGCCAACAAAATACCTGTTGAAAGGGCAAGACCCACATATTCTGAGGTCGTGTAATCTGTGGTTGAAATTTTAAAAAAAACGAGGTACAGCAACCCAAAAACTATGGGCAAATTGATATAAAGCATCCAATCAAAAATCTTGTTGACTTTTTTTTGTTCCGTTTTTTCAGGGCTCAAATTAGTGGATGTTTTTCCGGTAATCAAATCCAGTATGGGCAATACCACAAAGGCATAAAGCACAGATGTGTAAGTGCCTACCCCGAAGGATTCAAATGAAATGTAGGCTGACAAAGGAACGGTGTAGGCAAAAAGATATTTAAGATCTCGCATCTCGTAAAAATATAAAAATCAATGAAATAGAGGTCTTATTGAATAAAAACGGCTCCTAGGTAGGAGCCGTTTGGATTGAGAAAAAAATTATTTTTCTTCTTCAGAAACCATGGCATGTGCATGGCCTTGGTTGAGTGCTAATGCTAACATAACTTCATTGCTCATCATTGATAAATTTTAAGCATTAAACTTATGTAACGATTGTTCCGGATGCGTTCTCTCCACCCGCGACTCTATTGTTAGACCCAGTCCACACGGGTCAAAATGCGAAATAAGTATTTTCGCTCAATTATTTTACTAATATAGTAAAATTATACTATATATATTATAGATATAAGAATTTTAAGCAGGCGAAAACCTAATTAATTATGAAATTATCAAAGTATATGTTGAACTTTTAATCTCCCGCAAAAGGCGTTCCAAAAACACCCACCGATAGCTCAGCCCAAATAAGCATAAAAACCAACACCAATAACACTATATACATGCGTTTTTTTGGGGTGCTCAATCTTTTTGATGCAACCGATCGAATGCCAAAGCCCAGCCCCAATAACAAAAAACCCATGACGACAAAGTCCCAAACAGACCATCGAATGCTGTCCGTAAGCTGCATACCTATGAGAGGTATCAAAAGCACAGACACACATAGGGCTGGTACAATTAGATTCTTCTGAGACATCTATCAGATTTGAACCTAAGATACTATTTCAAAACGAGGATTTGGACTTTCGCCCTTGCTATTTACTGAGTTGTAAAAGATTGGACTTGTGAAAAACTTGCATTAGATCCATCAGAAGTCAACACCCTCCAATAGTATTTTGTTGACCCCTCAAGGGCTACACTTGCAGACTCTTGATTTAAATGGGACAAAGCATTGCTTGGTGGTTGTTTTCCGTCTATTTTGTCAACATATAATGTATATGTGAGCACATCGTCAGAGTCAGGGTCTGCACCTTCCCACAAAAAATCAACCTCCCCATTGGCGTTTCTGGCAACTGCCCCATCCAGTTCTGGACTGAGCAACGCGGCAGGAAAAGGCGCATAGTTTGATGTTCCTGGCCCGGCCAAATAAAACTTCCAAGTCATGCTTGTGGCTGTTTTTGAGGTCTGGCTGTTTTTGGATTCAATCACCCAAGAATAGGGCTCTCCTTTTTTAAGTTTAATTGTGGCGTTGGTTTCGGTGAGACCAAGTGCGCTTTGAATTGCATTGGTTTCGAGGTTTTCAACAACCAAGTCATAAGAGGTTGTATTGGCTGATGCCTCCCAAGTAAAAACAACATCGCTATGGGTAGCAGAAACGCTTGTTCCTGTCTCACAAATCGTATTGTTGGCTGGCAAAGACAGCAAGGCCGCAGCTGGATCAAATGGTGATTCCCCGCCATCGTCAGTGCTACACCCTACTAAAACAAAAAGGCTTACTAAGGCTAATTTTTTCATCTGTTTATATTTATTGTTTTTCAAAGGTCAGATGGAACATCCATACAATCATACCGCTTTGTGTCTTAACAATCAGTCATGGATGTTTCATTGTTTTACAATTTTGACAGTTCTTTGGGTGGTTGCGCCTTGTATGTCTAGCATATAGGTTCCAGGAGATAAGTTGCTAAGATCTACATAGAATTTCCTAGAACCTTGATCAATATTATGTTGCTTTTGATAGACCAATGAACCGTTGGTCGCAAAAACGGAAACCAATACATATGGGTCTTCTCCACCCACGTAAATGTCCATAATACCTTTGGTAGGGTTGGGTGCATACTGAATATGTTGCGGAATATATACTTCGTGCAAAACAAAACCCTGACAAGACAGGTCTGTATAGACCTTTATGGTGTTCATTCCCGGCTCAAGCTGGGTGGTAAACTGGTTTGCTTGGGTGGTGCGCGTTTCACCATTGACTTCTACATAATATTGTGTGCTACCGCCCAAGGTCATGTCTATAGTGCCGTCGCGATGAGTCATCCCAATCATAGAAGTAAGAGGCAGCGGCTCTCCTACGGTCACTTCAAAACATTGTTCATAGCTGTCATTACCAACCTTGGTAAAACACACAGAATACAACCCGCTAGCCAAACCAGAAAACGAGGCCGAAGAAGTTCCGCTTTCTATTAGAAAGTCTTCTTGGCCTGTCACTTGAACCAAATAGCTTATTGAAGTATCCTTGATGTCGATATTCAACACACCATCCTCGTTGCCAATACAACTGGTGTCAATAATCTCTAAGCTATAATTGTCATTGGGTGCTATGCAATTGTCCCCAACCGTGTATTGAATGTATTCTGTAACAGCAAGTCCGCCCTGAAATTCAAACTTACATGCATAACTAATGGTTTGACCTTCTGAAAGCCCACTAATGACTCCTCTAAAACGATTCCCCCCTAGGCTTTCCATAGAAGTTTCTTCAAAAGAAGGAGGTTCTCTCCAAAGATAAGCCTTGAGATCCGCTTTGGAGTCCAGAAGTTCAAACTCAATGACTACCGAATTGCCTTGAGTGACAAAACTGTAGGTATAACCCATGTTAAAAGTACCTTGACTGGCGACATTAGACTCTCCGCTGCAAGCGGTGTTTTGGCTTGGCGGTGTGGTAAGTGTTATGGTTTCTGTTTCAGCAGATTCATTTCCGGCATTGTCACTCACACTGATGGTGAATTCATAGGTGGTTTCGGGTGACAGGCCTGTATAAGTTGCCGTTGTTTGATTGTCTGAGGAACCACTAAACATCTGCCTGCTTCCGCCTTGCTCTACTGCATAGATTACATAGCCCGAATCGTCACTTGCTGTTAAGGCAAAAGTGGCCGAGTTCGATGAAGTCGACTCCAGTGACGCACTTAAGTTGGTAGGGGCTGTGGTATCATCTCCTCCGGCGGCTTCTCCATAGACCTCAAACTCATATAAGCTGTAGCCATATTCTGTGTTTCGGCTTGTGCCATACATTCTTATGAACCTGCCTTGACCAGAAACGTCCAAAGTCTCTGTGTTGCCATCACCAGACGTAGTGCTATAAATGGAATTCCAGTTGGTGCCATCATCAGACAATTGGATTTCGTAGGCTCTGGCTGAAGCAGCCTCCCATACAAGTACTACTTGGTCAATGGAGTATTGCATACCCAAGTCGACAGAAATCCACTGTGGATCTTCCCATAAGCTAGACCACCTGGTTTCATAATCCCCATCAACGGCCAAATCGCCATTGTACTGTTCTTCCACGCTGCTCACGGTCACAGGCTTTTCTAATGCCAAGTTGACTTTTTTAATCACTGTAACCATTACATAGTCGGTGTCTTTTGCGCCCTCGTTGTCGGTCACTTCTAATTGTACTTCATGCGTGCCAATGCCAAAGACTATTTCAGGGGTGCTTCCAGTAGCCAGTTCGGTTTGGCCGTCCAACCATCTGTAAGTGTAGATATATCCGTCGGAATCACTACTTGCTGTGCCATCGAGTTGTATGCTGAGTTCGCTCTCACCCACATCGGCATACAAGCTTATGTCCTCACCAGCGTTGGCTATAGGCGCAACATTATCCGAAGAAGCGATAAATATGGTTACATCGTCTGTCGCTGTAGATCCGAAGTTGTCTGTAATGGTAAGTGTGACATGGTGGACACCTACTTCGAATGTATAATTTACGGAAGCTTCTGTACCTATCTCCGTGTCATTGTAAGTCCAACTATAAGCTGCTATGGCGCCATCTTGATCTGAACTGGACGATGCGTCCAAAATCACTTCCTCACTGCCATTGCCATCCGAATCCACAACCGTTTGATCTTCTCCTGCATGCGCCACAGGGAGTTGATTGACAATCACGACCACATCATCTGATGACATCACGCCGTCGTCATCCTTAATTTCAAGAGTTACCTTGTGTTCTCCTAAGTCAAAGCTTGTTTGGAGTTGAGCTTCAGTGCCCAAAACCACCCCATCTTCAAGCCATGCGTAGGAAACAACCTCGCCGTCTTGGTCACTACTTGCGGATGCATCGAGAACAACCTCTTCACTGCCATCCAAATCAGCGTCAATAACGAAAACGTCTGAGCCTGCAACGGCCACAGGTGCGTTATTATCAGGGTCAACAATGGTTAGGTTGAGGCTGTCCGAGCCTGTTGTCCCATCGTCATCTGTAACCATTAGCTCAATGAGGTAGACCCCAGTAGACATGTTAGTGCTGAAAGAAACTTGGTTTCCAATCTCTACTCCGTTGGCTTTCCATACATATTTTTCAATAGTTCCGTCGGTATCAGTACTGTTAGAACCGTCAAAAGAGACCTCTACTTGGTCATCGCCGTCTTCGTCGTTAATGGTTTGATCTTCTCCTGCCTGTGCTGAAGGTGGATTGTTGTCGGGGTCAATAACGGATATCACAACCTCGTCAGTGGCGGTGAGTTCGTCCTGATCGGTTACTTCCAAAACAATGGTATATATTCCTGTGGAAAGTTCGATAGTTGGATTGACCCCCGCAGCCAATTCTGTGTCATTCAAGAGCCATTTGTATCCTACAATGGGTGCTGCGACTGCCTCGGACAAAGATCCGTCTAGGGTGACATTTGCCATGTCATCTCCGTTGTCATCCTCCACGCTTTGGTCAGGGCCCGCGTTGGCAATAGGCGCCAAGCCGCCACTGCTGATGGTAATTAGCACTTCGTCTGTGGCTTGTTTGCCCTCTGTGTCGGTTACAGTAAGCACGGCGGTGTAGTTGCCTCTTGGGAGTGTAAGTGATGTTAAAGCCTTATCACCCACCTCATCACCATCTATAGCCCATGAGAAGGAGGCAATTTCTCCAGCGTGGTGGGAGCTGGAAGAACCATCCAAATAAATAAGTTCTAGACCGTCACCATCTTCATCCCATTGAATGATGTCTGGGCCTGCGTTGGCAATAGGTCCGGGGCCGCTTCCAACTTCTCCGTAACCATTCCATTTGAATACTCTGACATAGTCAATAAGCATTTCGCCTGGAAGATTGGCTGTGACTTGACTGTCCTGCGCTGCATCGGTGAAATTCCCTCCAACAGCGAGGTTGATCACAAAAAAGAATGGTAGATGAAACTCATCGGCATCGCCGCCCAATGGAAATGGGCCGGTATAAAAATCATATTCAACCCCATTGTCTTCAACTGTCAGTCGGATTTCGTTGGGGTCCCAATACATCCTGTATGTCAAAAATCGGTTGGTAAGGGGGGTTGATGCTCTGTAGGGTTTGGTGTAATATTTGTCGCTTGCAATACTCGCAGCACAAGTCGGATTGTCTCCAGAGCATGCGGCATCGGAATAGAAAATAATATTTCCCCCCACGACATCATTTTCGGAGGCATCCTCAAATTCCTCATCGATTAGGGCTTGGGCTTTATATCCCATTTCCATCATGTCAATCTCGCCTGACTTGGGCCATCCGATATCAGAAAGGTTGTTGCCCAGCAACCAAAAAGCTGGCCACAAACCTGTAGACAAATCATCTGGCACTTTGATTCTGGTTTCGACCAACCCATACTTTAGTGTGAGCTTGTCTTCGGTCTTTATTCTAGCCGAGGTAAATGATTTTCCTCCTTTGCTTTCGCTTTTGGCTGTTATAACAAGGGCGTTGTTTTCTTCATCACCTGGAATTGGCGCTATATCAATATTGTCAGGGGTATAGTATTGCAACTCTTGGTTCCCCCAACCACACAGATCTGGACATCCATCGCCCTGTTCAGGTTCCCATACGCTTGTGTCAAAAGTGTCAAAATTGTCTTCCCACAACAACTCCCTGATGTCTACTTTGACATAATCAGAAGAAGTCTGACCTTGGGCATCGGTTATGGTAAGTTTCATGTTGTGAACACCCGTGGAAAGGCTCAGCTCGGCAGTGGCTTCCTGAGACAGTACAATACCGTTTTCACTCCACTCATATGACACAATAGAACCATAACTTAAAGAAGCGTCGAGTGTTACAGTCTCTACACCGTCCTTGTCCAAATCATCTTTTACAATATCAGCGCCGGCATTTGCCAAAATGGAGCCATCAGAAAATGACACCTCTCCTTGACCATTCCATTCTTTAACCCTGACGTAATCGATATATAGTTTTCCGGGCAAAGGGGCCGTGATATCATCATCGCCATAAAATCCTGTAAAACTTCCCCCAACAGCCAAGTTCAACAAAAAGTAATAAGGCTTTTTGAAAGCCTCTTCATTGGGGCTGATAGGAAAAGGATTGGTGTATAGATCATGCTCGGTTGATCCATCGACCACTGTGAGTCGGATTTGACTTTCGTTCCAATACATTCTGTAGGTCACGTATCGGTTGTTAAGTCCTGTAGAAGGTGTATAGGGCGTAGTATAAAACTTGTCAAAAGCGATGCTGGCTGCACAAGTAGGATTGTCTGTTCCACAAGCACCACTTGCATACCAAATTAGGTTGGCGCGTACAAAGTTGTTAGGGGAACCAAAAAACCCTTCGTCTTCCCTTTCACTGACCGCATGGCCCATTTCCATCATGTCTATCTCACCACAATAGGGCCATCCGACCTCTCGGTGGTTGATTCCCAAAAGCCATGCGGCAGGCCAAAGTCCGTTTTCGATATCTGGTGTCTTCATTCTGACTTCGACCACGCCATATTTTATGGCTACCTTATTTTCAGTGGTAACCTTTCCAGAAGTAAACGCATTTGTCCCTACCGTTTCTTTTTTGGCTTCTAGGACCAAAGCATAGTTACCAGGTTCTTCAGCGATTTCTTCTATTCTTACATTGTCTTGCTGGTAGGTTTGTAATTCTTGGTTGCCCCAACCACACAATCCCTCCTCACATCCGTTTCCTTCAGAGATGTTCCAATATTCTTCGTTAAAAGAGTCAAAGTTGTCTTCCCAAATAATATCTCCAATTTCTGATCCTCCAACGTTTACTTTAAGCTGGTCTGTGTCTTCATTTCCTTGAGAGTCACTGACCTTCAATGTGAATACATAGGTTCCAGGGTCTAAAGAAATTTCATGGGTTTTGGTAGTGGCCACCTGAGCTCCATCTAGCTCCCAAACATAACTTGCAATTGGACCATAGCTACCTGAAGCGTCCAATAATAGGGTTTCTCCTTGTTCAATTTGTTTGTTGGCGCCTGCGTTGGCCATTACTTCCTCTGGGGTATAAACCTCACCTCTTCCATTCCATTTTTTTATCCGCACATAATCGATATACATTTTGCCAGGAAGGTCAGCCGTCACCTGTGAAGGTGTTCCTGCATCTGTAAAGTTTCCGCCAACAGCCAAGTTCATCAATAAATAAAATGGTTTGGTAAAAGCTGCAGAACTTTCACCAATCGGAAAAGGGCCTGTGTATAAGTTTTGTACCAGCCCGTTGTCATCTACCGTCAGTCTGATTTGCTCTTCATCCCAATACATTCTGTATATCATAAACCGGTCTGTAAGCGTGGAAGATGTGTGATAGGGTTGGTTGTAATATTTGTCAGAAGCAATACTTGCCGCACAGGTTGGGTTTTGATCAGAACATGCGGCATCATCATAAAAAATCAGATTGGCAGCTACCAAGTTGTTTTCATTAGCAGTGGGAAATTCTTGTTCGGTTCTAAATGTAGAATTATGCCCCATTTCCATCATATCTATCTCCCCGCAAAAAGGCCATCCATCAGCATCCTGATTGGTTCCCAACAACCATGCCGCAGGCCAAAGTCCTTTTGACAAGTTGTCGGGTACTTTGATTCGGAATTCTATCATTCCATATTTGACAGCCAGTTTGTCTTTGGAGGTGACTTTCCCTGATGTGAAAGACTGGTTCCCAACGTTCTCTTTGCGCGCTTCCAAAACAAGGGCATAATTGCCGGGCTCCCCTGGGATTTCTTCTATATAAACATTCTCGTCTTGATAGCTTTGAAGTTCTTGATTCCCCCATCCACACAATTCTGGGCAACCGTCTCCTTGGTCTTTGTTCCAAATTTCAGTGTTGAAATTATCGAAATCATCTTCCCATATAATTTGACCTACTTGCGCGATTGAAAAAAATGATAAAAGCAAAAAGATTAGGGTGGTAATTTTTGTAGGGGCGATGTAGAGAAGTGTGTTTTTCAAATTGGTTTGTTGAATATTTTTAAAAAAACAGTTTTATTTTTTTCAAATCATCAAAATTCGATAATATATGTTGAACTGTAGAAAACTACACCCATACAAAAACTATACAAAAGTAATTTTGCTCGATTCAATGCGGTCATTAGCACCCTTATGAATAAGCTAGGCTTGTTACATTATTCTTATTTTTATTTTGGGTGTGAAAGTGTATCTTAGTTTTGTAATTTAATATATGGAGTTACTCCTTTTTTATGCACTATTAACCATTGCGGTTTCTTTTTTATGTTCCATTTTGGAGGCGGTGCTTTTGAGTATCAACCCCACTTACATCAGTCTTAAACTAGGAGAAGGTGAGGCCTATGCCAAAACCCTTGACAGTCTAAAAAAGAACATCGATGAACCCCTCATCATCATTTTGACACTAAACACCATCGCGCATACTGTTGGTGCTATTTTGGTGGGGGTACAAGCCAAGGTGGTTTACTCTTCTGTAGGCAGTGGAGAGGTTTATTATTTATTGGGGGTTCCATTTTCCGAAGAAGGGATGGTGGGGGTTGTGTCGGCAATCATGACATTACTCATCTTGTTGTTGTCAGAAATCATACCCAAAACCCTTGGGGCGACTTATTGGAAAAAGCTCGCAAAAATCACCGCTTTGTTTTTACGCTCCATCATTCCTGTTTTCAAATACTCAGGTGTGCTTTGGTTTCTGCAGCTGTTTACCAAAATCTTGGGCAAAAGAGGGGAATCCAGTGCAATGAGCCGTGAAGATTTTTCGGCCATGGCTGAGATTGCGCAACAAGAAGGTGTTATAGAAGAAAAGGAGTCTACCGTAATCAAAAACATGGTTCGACTCAATGAGGTCAGGGTACGAAATATTATGACTCCGAGATCGGTCATGAAAATTGCCCCTGAAAAAACAAGTATACAGACGTTTTTTGAGCAAAATCCCAAGCTGCGATTTTCGAGAATTCCTATACATGGAGAAAACCCTGAAATCATCACTGGATATGTCCTTAAAGACAATGTGCTGGAGGAAATCATTAAGAATAAAGGCGACATGCCCCTGTCAGAAATTAAAAGAGAATTGGTCGTAGTCGATCGGGATACGCGAATTCCTCAAATTTTTGAGACCCTAATGACCCAGCGTGAACACATATCGCTGGTTGTCGATGAATACGGAACTGTCACTGGTCTGGTGACCATGGAAGACGTGATTGAAACTCTTTTGGGTATAGAGATCATGGACGAGAGCGATCATGTGGAAGACCTTCAGGCGGTGGCTCGAAAAAAATGGGAAGAGCGTGCCAAACGAATTGGCATTATCGATTGAGATATCTATTAGAATACCTATGTTTTATTGCTCTTTAATCGGTCTCCCCAAAGGGCAAATAAAAAGATAATCACATAACAAGGAATGAGGATAAAGTAACTGTCTTTTGCGGCAGTTGCCAATGCTACTGAAGTGTCTGTTCCAGCCAAAACCAATGCGTCTTTGGCTTGATCAACCAATCTACCATACAAAGGCGGGATGATAGCGCCACCCGAAATGGCCATTATCAGCAAGGCAGAGGCTGTTTTGGTGTGCTTGCCTAGACCCTCTAGAGTCAGCGGCCACACAGCAGGCCATACCAAAGCGTTCGCAATTCCTAAAGCTGCCACAAACAAAACAGAAGTGTTTCCGTCGGTTAGAAGAATACATACGCTGCAAATGATTCCTAGAAGCGCACTTATTTGTAAGGCCTTTTTTTGACTCAAATATTTGGGTATAAGCACTACGCCAAGCGCATAGGCAGCCACCATGGCCATCAGGGTGTAAAAGGTAAAAAACTTGGCTTTGGTAGCCGAAATTCCCAATGCAATACCATAAGCAATAATGGTGTCTCCGGCAATCACCTCGGCACCTACGTATACAAAAAGGGTGAGCATACCCAGCCAAAGATGCGGATATTGAAAAATGGTTTTTTGAGTATTGATTTCCTTCATCTGGCTGTCCTCTTCAACGGCCTCCACATGGGGAAGTGGCGCTAATCGCATGAGGAGTCCCAATACAAGCAACACCACAGCCATCACCACATAGGGTACAAATACGCTATCGGCCATTTGATCGAGAAGGGTGGCCTTTTCAATGTCAGACACTCGGTCAAGCTTGTCTTGGACTTCGTCTATGCCTTTGAGTAAAAGGGCGCCAAAAATGAGCGAACCCAATGCGCCAGCCACTTTGTTCGCAATCCCCATGATGGCAATACGTTGGGCGCCACTCTCGATAGGTCCAAGAATGGTGATGTAGGGGTTTGCGGCCGTTTGAAGAATTGTCATTCCCGTACCTTGAATAAAAATTCCCGCTAAGAACATCCAGTAAGTTCGTGCTTCTGCAGCAGGTATAAACACCAAAGCACCCACTGCCATAACGAAAAGGCCTATTGACATGCCTTTGCGATAGCCTGTTTTTTGCAACAAAAAAGAAGCTGGAAGTGCCATTACCACAAAAGAGATATAAGAAGCTGAAGCCACCAAATAGGACTGGGCTTCCGTAAGTTCATTGATGGTTTTCATAAAAGGAATAAGGGCACCGTTGACCCAGGTGATAAAACCAAATACAAAAAAAAGCCCTGCTATGATTGCTATGGCAGTTTTGTTGGAGCGCGACGTGGTCATAACTTACGTATGTTGGTTGAGGATAAAAATACGTACAAATTTTAAAGCGATTGCTTTAGGGCGAAGAGGAAATACTCAGTATTTATTTTTAAAACGCCTCCCTTTCACAATCAAGTAAGGTAAGGGTAGGATTTGTGAGGCTATCCAAGCATAGATGGCAAACTTGTGGTCTGTGACAAAAAAAAGCACAAAATATAGTATGGTTGCGTAAACACCCCAATTATAGAAAAAGGGTTTGAAAAAGGCCAAATAGCCTTTGATATCAAATTTATCCTGTTCGGATTTCGACATGGTGTTGTAGCCAGAAAGCAGGTATTTGGCGTTGTCTGTATTGATGTATTTTGAGATGGCAACATACAAAAACCCTGTGGCAGCGACTGTAATATGGAGGACAAGCATTTGGATTGATTACTTTGAATCAAAAATAAAAAAAACAAAGAGATGATACTTTTAGCCATTCAATGAATGGCAGTTTAGCTTTTAATAATAACCATCCTTTTGATGGATTCGTTTATGTGTAGCAAATAGACTCCGGGCTTGGCTGACCCTACATAGATCATGGTAGTATTTGTTATCGAGTCATAGGTTTGCTGATTGATCTTTATTTTTCTGCCTAGCATATCAAACAATGCTATTGACTGTGTGTTGTCTGAATTCACGATATAGATACGTTTGTTCGTGGTGGGGTTGGGGTATACAATGACGTCATTTTGGTCATCTTGAATGCTGTAGAACCCATCAAAAAATCGCTTTGCGTGTGCAAATGTGTCCGAAGCTACTAACTGGCCTATGAAGCGTCCTGGTATGTCATCGGCAGGCGGATGAATGCCGCCCCAAATACGACTTAAACTTGTTTGATCTGAAGCGTCTCTGTAAGTCGCCCACTGAAGAACCACATCAACAGAGGGGCCCTCTTCAAAAACCAAGAAAGCATTGGCCTTGGCCACAAACTCACCCATACCTCCTGGGAAATATTCGTCTCCAGTGAGTGCGGTCAATAATTCTGCGGCAGCACGCGAGTAGGTCGAATGTCCGGAAACATAGCCTGCAAAAGGCGGCGTAACAAAAGTGGGTCTTTGGTATGGATACCATTCAGAAGCTCTGATCCAATCTACACCTGCCTGATCAGTATCAGGATCCTCAATGGTGTTGTGCCCTTTCCAAGTATAAAGTTTTAATGTTCCCACATGTTGATTGTCAGCACCGGCCAGTGGATCTCCTTCCTGAATTACCTCAATATAATCTGGGATAAGAGGAATCCCTGCTACATGATAATTGGCCAATGTTGGGTCAGAACTTTGTCCCCGTGCGGCCATGGACCTAATGGCTGAAATCGGACGAATATAATCATACCAGCCTTTGACACTCCAAGCAGCAATGGCAGCGTCATGCATTCCACCCCCCAAAATAAAATAGGCCTTGACGTCCCATTCCAGTGGGTCTAATAAAGGTCCTTTTCCCTGAAATCGTTTTTCAAACGCTGGATGGTCGTTAACATAGTTTAAGATAGAAAACCAATGTCCAGGTGGGGTTTCAGAGTCTGGGCCATCAGCCCAAAACTCTGCCAGTACGCGCGTGTAATCACCTCTAGGGACGATATTTGGCTCATATTTCTTGTTTGTGCGAGGGTTTATGTCATGGCCATTCCCTGAGCTACCTCCCTCAAAAAAATGATAAAAATCTTCATAGTCTTCATATGTTTTTGGGAAATTTTCAATGGCTGAATTTCCGATATGAGCTGGTGAAATATCCCATAGAACCCCATCACTTGGGTCGAGATGAGATTGCCACACCGATACCATCGCAAAGCCCCGCTTGTAGGCATCGCTGCTTGGGTTATTTTCATCTAAGCTTAGGTAAGGGGGGGCTGCGGGATCATGGAAAACATGGAACATATCGCCATTTCGTTCAAAGGTTTTTTTGTCCTCTTCCCTGAGCGCAAACGGATATACGTTGCCCCACTCTGGGCTTAAGAAGGGCGGTACATCACCATCTACCAAGTTGCCTCCTTGGTCTATAAAAATATCTAATGCCAAAGGCTGCCATCTGTTTGGATCGACCAATGGGGGGTTCTCTTCAGCTTCCAAAGCAAAGGGCGGATTGATCGGTTCATAGTAGGCGTTATCGTAACCTGTCGCCTCACGAGCGCCGTCTTGAAGTCCGTAGTCAATAATTGTCTGAGCTACAAAATTTCCGAATGCTGCCGCATTGCCATCTTGGTATTCTGTAATGGTAATTGTTGTGTCATATCCTAACTTATCCATCAGATTGTCCAAACGCTCTTGGGTGGACACTCTGCCAGGCGAGTTTTTGAATCTGTGAGACAATAGGCGGTACATTGCAAAACTCATGGCACGATGTAGCGACTCGGCTTTGGGCTGATTGGGTATAAAATCTTGTAGCTTGCTTTTAAAGCCATTACGTTGGTTTCCGATAAGATAGGGGGCAGCGGTGTTGTCGTAAACCGCCCAAATGTCATACATGGCTATGCTTGAATGAAATAGATTTCTAGCATGAATTGTAGGTCTTGCAAAGTCGTCCCTGATAGCCTCCAACAGCACCTCGTTCCATAGTCTTGCTATGGAAATATCCTCAGAAAGATTTTCAGCATCCAAATCCACTTGAATAGATGTTTCCAAGCTCGAGCAAATGGCATCAGACTCTACCACAGACACACTTGCTACAGAATCAACCCCCCAACGGACTGTGATGGTATTTGTTCCTTGTCCAGCAATGATGTGGCCGCCCTCTACATCCCATAGAGCTGTCGATGCGTCTCCAACCTCATAGCGATAGGTTTCTGTGTTTAAAAACGAAGATTGGGCAGGTCCTTGTATTGAATTGGCATCTAAATAAGTACACGAACCATCGTCATAGGTGGCGTTTGGATTATAGCTACATGAGGTAGGGTCTGTGCAACCATAAATCTTCTGGCTTGGCATAATATCAAGAGTCTCTATTCCTACGCCCTCTGTTGCTTTGAGAGTTTGGTTGACGTCCAGATTTATATATTGATCTACAATCCCTGAAGGCCATTCGATTTGGAGGGCGCTAACTTTTGATTGGTCATTCAGTCCAAAGTGTACGGCTTGCAAGCTTTGACTTAAAAAACCAACCCCTGTGTAGTACCGTTTTTGTACGCCATTTGCTGTAGTTACTTGTAGGGTTGTGCCTATAGCATCTCGATTTGAAATGGTGCCCTGCAATTGCACTTTGAGCCAAGAAAGACTGGGTTGGGGATCATCAAAGTTTAGAATCTTGTTGTCATAAAACATGGCTGGGGCGTCATTGCTAGTGACCATAAGGTCTAGGTCACCATCATTGTCATAGTCAAAGTCAATGGTTTCTATACTTTCTGCGATTTCGTTGAGCCCGAGTTCAACTGAAGCGTCTTCAAAGCGGTTTTCTCCCTGGCCAAACAGACTTCTGAAATATACATTCTGTTCTGGTCCTCTGGCTTCAAACTCATATCCATTTACAATAAATACATCTTCATCTCCGTCTAGGTCAAAGTCGGCAAAACGCACGCCCCAAGACCATCCTGTAGGTTCCAAGTCGTAGGAGGCAGCGGCTTCCTCAAAAACATTAGATCCATTGTTTGTCATTAATGCATTTTCATCAATTCCTGTGAATAAAAAATCAAAGTCTTGGTCTTGGTCAAAATCGCTTACTGCAATCCCCATGTCGTCAATGGAACTATCTAATCCGTAGGATGCGGCATCTTCAGTAAAAGAGGCGCCATCATTGTTGATATAGGCATAGTTTACGTCCTCTAAATCATTACTTACCACGATGTCCATCCATCCATCTTGATTTAGGTCGAAAGGCATGGCCGTGTAGCTATACCTCGATTCGGCTTCAGTAAGGTTTAGACGCTCTGTCACATTGGTAAAAGTGCCATCTCCGTTGTTTTGGTACATGGTATTAGAGGCACAAGTATTCCAATCATTTAGGTACAAATCTAAGTGTCCATCATTGTTGAAGTCAAACCAAGTAGCCCCTGTATTAATACAAGAATTGGTTGGTGCAATACCAGAAGAGGCCGTCACGTTCTCAAAAGTGCCATCACCGAGGTTTCGCCACAATTGGACTTTCAAAGAATAGGTTAGAAACAAGTCTGGAAAACCATCGTTGTCATAGTCGCCCCATGAAGCCCCGAACTTGTAGCCTTGTGCTGCAAGCGTTCCTCTAAGCTCATCGTTGGTTGTAAAAAGATTTGTGAAACCCGCCTCTTGGGTAACATCAGTAAATGAGCCATCGTTGTTATTTCTAAAGAGTCGGCTAAAAGAGGTTGGATCGTCTAGGGCTTCGACTTCAAAGGCAACTACAAACAGGTCAAGATCATTGTCTTGATCGTAGTCTGCTACGGCAAAGCCATTGTTTTCACGCAATACGGCTAGCCCAACTGCATTTTCGACTCTATCAAAAACCTGGCTTACCATAATTTGAGGAAAAAATATGATGAAGCTAAGTGAAATGAATAATTGTTGAAACCGCTTTCTAATCACAATTATTTTTTTGTAAAAATATGTGATGCAATCTAATTAATTACTTGGAATTGAAATTTCTTGATATTACCCGTTAATTCCCTTTTTTTCTTTTTAAGACGGTATCTATTTTTTGCGTAAATCCGCTTTTAAAATGGGATCAAAAATGACTTAATACTTTCTAAGTCCTCCACATTGTTCAAAGATGATTTTAAGATGAATTCATCAATGAAAGTTCCCGCTACAGATTATAAACTGCTCTTAACGTTATAAATCTTGGTTGAATAAATGTTTCTGAATTGAGTACAGAAATCGTGTTTGCACTGGTTCTAACTTGAGAGTCAACATTCAAAATATTGGATATCTTACATTCAAATTCCCATTTCGCATCTTTATCTTTACGGTACAACAATTGGGCATCCCAATTTTGAAAGGATTGTGACGTTGTGCCATCATCCTGAACCGTATAGCTATACTTGGTGATAAACGTGAACTTTTTCAGAATGTAGGCGTCAAAATCTATTGACGGAGACTTGGTTGTAAATTCTGTATCTCTGCCTCCAAGGTTGTTTTGCACAACCCTATATGCATAGCGGAGACTTACATTGGGTGCTACCCTGAAATTAGTACGAACTCCTGGCGTATACGACTGCGTAAATGCTTTGTTTAAGGATTGCTCGCCTTGAACAAACTGATTGATTTTGCTGTAATTAAATGACGTGTTAAGAGTCGCCCTTATTTTGCCAAAAGTACGCTGAATGCGTCCATACATATTGAAGTTTTCATCTGCAAAATTTGAGTTAAAAAACGTGCTTGTGCGAATGATGTTTTCAAAATTTGTGGTATTTCGAATTTGATCAATGTTGCTAGAATACGCCATGCGAACAAACACATTTGTGTAGTTAAACAAATTGAAACTGCTATACAACAAGCTCATGTTATGAGAGAGGGCGTTTTGTAAATCAGGAGTTCCGTATTGTATGCTATTATAGTTGTTGAGCACCAATCCGCTTGCGAGTTTTGTTACATCTGTAAACTGATTTTGCATCCGATAATTCAATGTCAACGTTTCTCCCTTTTTGATTTGAATGCGCGTTTCGAAGTCTGGTAATAAACGTAAAAAATTGTTTTGAACCGTTGTGTTGTTTTGAATATTCTTATTGCCATAAGCATGCACAGAAAACCCAGGAGTGAAGGTAAATATCCCTGTTCTAAAGCGATAATGTAGGCCTAGATATACATCGCTAAAATTGTATTGGACATCGTTTGTGGCGCGACCGTCATTAAAGTTTGGCTCAGGAGCAAGTGTTTGACCATCCGTTAGGAACTGAAAAATATGGGAGTTAAAGTCCTGACGGCTTACAATTGTGCCTAAGGTTACATTTAAATTACTTTTACCATTAATTATGTAATAATAATCTAATTTGGCATCTAGCTGATTTGATTTTATGCGTCTATCCTGACCCAAATTATACGACGGAAGCGATGTATTCAACCCCAATGCGATTGCTGTATTATCAAATGCATCAACACCCTCTGGGGTATTGACCAAAATAGCATTGTAAAAAGGATCTTCATCCTTGATTAAATGTTGGGCTTCAAAGGCAAAAATGTTTTTTTCGTTTAGGGTAAAGTAGTAATTCAAGTTTTGATTTATACTAAACGGGGCTACTTCCTCATTTTGGGTAGTACGACCAACAGCCGACGAAAGAATGGTTTGGTTTTGGGAATCTTGGGCTGTTTGATAGTAAAAATCATAATCCATTTGGATGTTTATGTTTGGCTTATAGGAAGCATTCCACTTTACCAATGCTTGATTTGAACGCTCTAGGCTGGTCTCGTCAGTGGTCTCGTCTGGAATTTGGAGTGCTTGCCGTGTGTACTGAACAAAACTGATTTCCTTTGAGCTTGTCTTATTGGAGTTAAAAATTAAAAATCCGCCTAAGTCTAATTTTTTATTGGGTGAGTAACTAAAATTTGCGGTTGCTAATTTATTCTCAATATGAAGTGCGTTGTTTTGATTCGTCAAAAAATTGAGACTGTTATTTCCCAAACTTATATTGG
>JBMYKI010000005.1:34593-37165 GCA_049595235.1 Flavobacteriaceae bacterium | reverse complement strand
GCTTCACTTGCAGATGACATATTTCAAGACACTTTTATCAAAGTGGTAAAAACCCTACAAGCAGGAAATTACAAAGAAGAGGGTCGGTTTTTGTCATGGGTTTTACGTATCGCTCACAATTTGGTTGTCGATCACTACCGCAAAACCAATCGAATGCCTATATATGAGTCGAGTAATCATACATTTGATATCATGTCGAGTCTATCCGAAACCGAAATGAATGTAGAGTTTCAGCTTATCGAAAACCAGATACATAAAGACTTGGCGGCTCTGATTGATGAACTTCCCCACAACCAAAAACAAGTATTGCAAATGCGTCTATATCAGGATATGAGTTTTAAAGACATCGCCTATAACACAGGAGTGAGTATCAATACAGCTTTAGGTCGTATGCGCTATGCAGTAATCAATCTTCGTAAGATAATTGAAGAGCGCAATTTGATTTTTACACAATAATTTTTGGAGTGTTGCGTTTTTTAATGTAAAGCACTCTATGCAAAAACTTTACACTACGCCATTACATCACCAATCTCACAAACCTTCTCAAAAGACGCTTCGGTGTATTTTGGACTTTGCAGCTTCGCATCGCAGTATCCCATTGAAAAATGCACGACTTGATGTCAACTTGAATTAGTTGATTTCTTATTGTAAGCCTTTAGGACTGTTTTCCTGCCAATGGTGCGGGTGATGATGTCTTTGTCCAAATCCCATCCGCGAGCGGGAGAATATTCTCTTCCATACCATATAATTTGAAGGTGGAGGTCATTCCACCTTTCTTTAGGGAACAGCCGCTTGGCATCCTTTTCGGTTTGAACAACATTTTTTCCATTGCTGAATCCCCATCGGTACATCAATCTGTGAATGTGTGTGTCTACGGGAAATGCAGGCACTCCAAACGCCTGTGCCATCACAACACTTGCTGTTTTATGTCCCACAGCAGGAAGTGCCTCAAGTGCTTCGAAATCGGCTGGGACTTGGCCATGGTGTTTATTGATTAGAATATGAGACAATCCATGAATGCCTTTGGCTTTTTGGGGTGATAGCCCCACAGGTTTAATAATTTCTCTAATATCGTCGACACTTAATTTGATCATCTCGTAGGGATTGTCCGCGCGTTCAAAAAGCGATGGGGTGGTTTTGTTGACGCGTACATCGGTGCTTTGGGCAGACAAAAGAACCGCAATTAAAAGCGTATAGGGGTCTTTGTGATCTAAAGGTATTGGAATACTAGGGTACAGTTTGTCCAAAGTATTTATCACATAGCTTACCTTTTCGGCTTTGTTCATAATTTGTATTTTTATCAAAAATAAATTTAAAATTTAAGCTATGATTCAAGTTGGTACGCATGTCCCCGATTTTAGTGTCAGTGACCAAAACGGAAATTCAGTTTCTCTTTCAGACTACAAAGGCCAAAAAGTGGCTGTCTTTTTTTACCCCAAAGCTAGTACGCCTGGTTGTACTGCGGAGGCATGCGATTTGCGTGATCATCATGGTGCCCTACAGGCAGCGGGTTATGCGATCTTGGGTGTTAGCGCGGACGATGTGCCAGCTCAGTCTAAATTTGCCACCAAATATGAATTGCCCTTTCCTTTGCTTGCTGATGTTGACAAAACGGTGATAAATATTTTCGGTGTGTGGGGTCCAAAAAAGTTTATGGGTAGAGAATATGAAGGGATCCATAGAGCCACCTTTTTGTTAGACAAACAGGGCGTCGTTTCGCATGTAATAGACAAAGTGAAGACCAAAGAACACGCAGCCCAGATTCTAGAAGCTTAATCTAGCGCTTTTTGAGGTTCAGCATGATAACCGAAAAGCTTTTGTTCTTTGATAAGACGCGAAACCCCTTCGGGTAACATGTCTTCCCAACCCGTTTTTCCAAGATTGATTAATTCTAACACATCGCGTGAGTAAATACGCATGTCTTCTTTGTTGTAGTCTAGAATATCGACCACCTTGTTGTTGTATTTAAAAAACTTATACAACTCTTTGACTCTCGGATGAACCTTGAGGTTGTTGCTGTCTATAACCTTATCCGTTTCAGGATGCAACATGGGGTAGAGGTATACTTTGAGATTTTTAAAAAACAATTTGCCGAAAGCTTCCAAAATACCACCACTGAGGTGTCTGTAGTATTTTTCATGGAATATCTCAACCAGATTGCTAACACCCATCGTAAGGCGTATTTTTTTGGTGGTATAATTAGAGAAATACTCTGCAAGCTTGTAATATTCTTTAAAATTAGAAATCATAACGATATGTCCCAATGAACAAAGTAAATTGGCACGATCCATAAAATCTTGTTCGTCAATAACTCCTGTAGACATCAAGTTGGAGAGCGTAATTTCAAAGATTACCAACGTTTGGTCTGGATCGACGTCCTTTTCCTGTTGAAAAATAGACAAAGACTTTTTGTACATGTCTAAATTGACTTTGGTCACAGGTCTAAAGCTTCCACGGAGCGCCAGGATGTTTTTTTTGTAGAGTTCACGTGCGGGAAGCAAATTATTTCCGTCTGGACCAAACATTACTGCTTCAGTCATTCCGTTTTTTACCAATTCAAGGCTTAAAACAC
>JBMYKI010000005.1:0-34570 GCA_049595235.1 Flavobacteriaceae bacterium | reverse complement strand
GTATAGGTATCGCAACATTTTTCTGGGGCGGTCGTGCTGATAGAAAGCCCCATATATAAGGTTTACACCCATGACACCAATAGATTCTTGCTGAGAACGTGCATCGATTTCATGAAAGCGCACATGGGTGGTAATCATAGAATAAGGGCCGTTGGGTTCGGTTTGAAACTTGATACCCATCCATCCATGGCCCTTAAATTTTTTGGCAAAATCTATGGTTGTTACGGTGTTGGCGAAAGTGAAAAATATTTTTCCTGAACCTGTCTTTTTTTCAATGCGTTCCTCTAGGTGCTTCATCTCTAAATCAAGCATTTTATTCAGGCGCGATTCAGAAACGTATCTTTTGTCAGCCTCTTTGCCATAAATGGCATCGCTAAAGTCTTTGTCATAGGCGCTCATGGTTTTTGCAATGGTGCCTGAGGCACCCCCACAACGAAAAAAATGACGTGCTACTTCCTGACCTGCTCCAATCTCTGCCAAGGTGCCATAAATATTGGCATTGAGGTTGATGCGCAGGGCTTTGGCTTCAAGAGAGGGGGTGTTTTCAAAAGGCTGATCACCAAGGAGCGAAATAGGCATGTGAGAGGTGTTTGTACAAAATTAAAAAACTTCAATCGAAAAATGCGATTTCAACAGGTTTTTTAATTGTTGATATTGTATCTATTTTTAAAAAAGATTTTATTCAAAAAAATAAACGTTATTTGATCTTAATTTTAAAAAACGATTTAGATTGACCATCACCTTTCTTGGTACCGGTACTTCTCAAGGCATTCCTGTCATTGGCAGTACCCATCCTGTGTGTTTGTCAAACGATATCCGTGACAAACGATTGCGTTCTTCCGTGCTGTTGTCTTGGGGGGAAGTTCAGTATGTTATTGATTGCGGACCTGATTTTAGACAACAAATGCTACATGTGGGTTGTACTCACATTGATGGTATATTATTTACACATGAGCATGCGGACCATACGGCTGGAATAGACGACATAAGGCCCTATTTCTTCAGGCAAGGTGATATTCCTATTTATGCGCTACCCAGGGTGATCGAAAACCTTACTAATAGGTTTGAATACATCATGTCTGCCGAAAACAAGTATCCTGGTGCTCCTTCTGTGCAAGTAAACGTTGTGGATCCTCAAAAACCTTTTGAGCTTCATGGAAAAACGGTCGTTCCAATTCTGGGGTTGCATAATCGCATAGAGGTGTTGGGGTATCGCATTGACAACTTTGCCTATTTGACCGATATCAAAACCATTCCAGACGCTGAAATTGAAAAGCTTCGTGGATTGGAAATTTTGGTTCTAAATGCGCTTCGGGAAGAGCCTCATCACTCACACCTAAATTTAGAGGAGGCTATTGGCTTAAGCCAACAAATTAAGGCTACAAATACTTATTTTACGCATATCAGCCATTTGTTGGGTTTTCACAAAGATGTTGAAAAGAAGCTTCCCAATAACGTACATTTGGCGTATGATTTTTTAAGCCTAAATACACTATGAGAAGAAAAATTTTTCAATACCTCTTTTTATTTGCCCTATTGATTGCACTTTTCTTTTATGTAAATGGTACAAACCAGACCGAAATTTACAATAGCAAACTGGGGCAATTAGTTGCCAAAACCGAGAAATTAAATGATTCTATAGCCCAATTGAAGGTAGCTTTTCAGAACAAAGCCTATTTTTCATTGGCGGGCAATCATGATGCCCAAGCTTATCATCTAGGCTTGTCCTACGATACTATTGAAAAACGGATTGAAGACAAAATTTTAATGCTCAATGAGTATGCTGGCGGCAATCCATTACTAGCTGTTTTGGGTAAGGACTTTATAATCAACAAAATTCAGGTGGTCAATCACCAGTGGGTTTTGGCTGACTGCACGGACGGAAATCGCTGGGGTGATGTGCTAATGGCATACACACTTGATGACAACAACCAAGTGACTTTAAGACTGATTGACCACGTGTTTTATCCCTGATTAGATCGCAATTGTTCGTGCCATTTGAGTAGGTCTTGAAAACCTTGTTGACCTAGAGTATGACCCACGGGCTCGAAAGAGACCTTGGTTTTGATTCCGTTTTCCTCCAATAATTTTACTGATCGCATACCCCAATCATAGGGTACAACTTCGTCTAATGTACCATGGGCAACAAAAACATCTGGTGAAATTGAATGGGGTTGTAGCTTGGTGATGTTTTCATTCAAATACCCACTCAATACTGCTATACTGGCAAATTTTTTAGGGTAAGTCAAGCCCAAAGCATAGCTTAAAATCCCTCCTTGACTAAAGCCTAACAAATGAATTTGTGAAGGATGTTCATCATACAGTGCTTCTAAAAAAAGATGGACTTTCTCCATAGATTCTTTTGCTTGGTTGTCATCAGACCACTTTCCTTGCTCTTGGTCAAAATGGATGGCATACCAAGCATAGCCCATGGGCTGCAAGCTGTAGGGGGCACGTACGGAGACCACCAAAAAATCATCGTGAAGATAATTTGCAAAGGAAAAAAGATCGTGCTCATTGCTCCCATATCCATGCAATAGGAGCAGCAATGGGGGTGCGGTGGCACTATGTTTTTTAGGGTGGCGAAATTTATATTCTAGGGTATCCAAGGTTTAATCTTGGGTGAGGTGAATGTGGTTTTGCGAAATCACACCATAAACGCTTCCTGTAAAGTCCATCCCCAGATAAGCACTGTTTTTAGAGGAAGAAAGTATATTATTTTTGTTGTGTGTGTGGGTTCCATCTGGTGAAAATAAGGTGATATCTGCCAAATTTCCGACCTCTATTGGGTTTTCGGGAACGCCAAATCGACTTTTTCCTTTGTTGAGTAAAAGAATGGTTTCTTCAAGTCCAAAAAGTTTGTGAAGCGCACCAAAGGTAATTTCTAGACCAATGCTTCCATAGGACGCATACTCAAGCTCCATTTTTTTGTGTTCTATATCCATGGGTTGGTGGTCCGAAGTAACCATGTCTATTACGCCTTCTTTCAGACCTTTAATCAAGGCTTTTTGATCACTTGTTGTTCGAAGGGGCGGCATGAGTTTATAACGAGTGTCATAGCCGTTTAGCGCTTTGTCAGTCAGTACAAGATTATGGATAGCAACACTACAACTTACGTCCAATCCTTGTTTTTTGGCTTGTTTGATCAAAGCTACAGAAGCCGCTGTTGATATAGTTGGGATGTGCAATTTTCCACCAGCATAATCCAATAAAGCCAAGTCTCTTCTAATTCGCAATTCTTCAGCCAAATTTGGCATACCTGACAGGCCAAGAGAAGTGCTTATTTTACCTTCGTGCATTACACCATTTCTACAAAGCTGTCTGTCGATTGGAAACGATTCAACCAAAGCATCAAAACTTTGTGTGTATTGCAGTGCTAACAACAAAAGGTGGGCATCGTCTATGGGTTCTTTGTGGTTGCTAAAAGCAACGGCTCCAGCCCGATGCAAGTCATGTAATTCTGCTAGTTTTTGAGGGTCGCTCTCTGACGAAAGCCCTGCTTTTGGATGCAGAGAAGCTGCAGTGTTTGCTGATTTACGAAGCAAAAATGATATATCAGCTTTGCTGGTAGGTTTGGGATGTGTATTGGTGTTGTAAGCGATGTGGGTAAAACCTGAGGATTGTGCTACTTCTAGCCCATGTGATAGCGTTTCGCGCTCCTCGTAGCCAGGCTCACCAAAAGATACACTGCTGTCGAACCAGCCTTGAGAGACGTGTAAATTGTTTAGCTGTATGTGTCGGGCTTTGGGAGCAGATATATTTTTGGCAATTTTTTGAATTGTACCTTTCTCAATAAGAATATCGGTTATCTTGCCGTGAAAGCTGCTTTTGGGGTCGATAATTTTTGCGGCTTTGAGTAGTATGGTCATACAAAAATTACGATATAATGATGGCGCAAAGATAGAAATACTATTTCAAATCGATTTAAAACTTTTCAAAAACACCCAAGCCAAACAATGCGAAGTCATATTTGACAGGGTCTTGAGGGTCTAATTTTCGGAGTTGGGTGTCCAGCTCTATCAAGGCTTTTAGGTCGTTTTGCTTGCGCTTAAGTAAGCCCAATTTGCGTGCGACGTTTCCGCTGTGCACGTCGAGAGGACAGGAGAGTTTTGAGGGGCTGATATTTTTCCAAATTCCAAAATCTACTCCGTTGGGGTCTTGGCGAACCATCCAACGCAGGAACATATGCAGTCTTTTGGCGGCAGAACCTTTCTGTGGGTTAGAAACATGTTTGGATGTGCGTTCGGGGTAGGGGATGCTGAAAAATACTTTGCGAAAGCGGCTGATGGCATGGTGCAAAGATCTTTCTTCATCTGTAGGTGTAAATAACGACTCCATACTATCGTGACTAGCATAGATGTTTCTAAGCGCATAAACAAAACATCTGGCATCAATCTCATTAAAAGTTCGGTGTGTAAATCCTTTTAGGACCTTTAGGTCCGCTTCAGAAGCATGCATTACAAAATCATAAGGAGTATGGCCCATTCTTTCCATTAGGTTTTGTGCATTTTTAATGATGCTTGCCCGATTGCCCCAAGCGATTGTGGCCGCAAAAAAACCAGCTATTTCTATTTCCTTTGGGTCGGTGAATTGTTTAGGGATTTGTATGGGGTCGGTAGCCACAAAATCTGACTTGTTGTATTGTGTCGCTTTTTGGTTTAGGAAATCACGAAGTTCCGAAGTGCTTACACCCATCGCCCGTCTACCAAACTCAGGGTTCTGTCGCTTATGGCAGCTAAGTCGCTGTTGTGCGTAACCAACACGATGGTTTGGTCAAAATTATCTCGCACGCTTAGCAGTAGCTTGTGAAGTTGTTTTGCGGTTTTGCTATCCAAATTACCGCTGGGCTCATCTGCCAAGAGCAAGGAAGGTTTGTTTATCAAAGCACGCGCGACAGCCACACGTTGTTGTTCTCCTCCAGACAACATGTTGGGTTTGTGGTGTGCCCTATCTGTCAAGCCTAAATAGTCTAACAATGCAAGCCCTTGTCGCTCAGCCTCTGACTTAGAGGTTTTTTTTATAAAAGCAGGAATACACACATTTTCAAGAGCAGTAAATTCCGGCAACAATTGATGCGATTGAAACACAAAACCCAATTCTTCATTGCGAAATTTGGCCAACGCATCGCCTTTCAGCTCAAGCACATTGGTACTGTTAATGATCACTTGGGTTTCAGAGTGGGTGTTGGGTCTGTCTAAAGTGCCAAGTATGTTGAGTAGGGTGGTTTTGCCCGCACCTGAAGGACCCGTAATGGCAACGATTTCTTTTTTTTGAATGCTCAAATCAATATTTGACAAAACCTGAACCTTGCCATATGATTTGTGTAAACTTTTAGCTTCAACCATGACGATAAAAATACAAATTTACCCTGTTGTGTGAATGTGTAATTGTTTTTTATTTTTTTAGGTTACATGGACAGTAAATTATTTTGTTTAAATTTGAATAAACAATTGTTAAACAAAATTGGAAAAACGTGCAACATTTGCTGGAGGTTGTTTTTGGTGTACCGAAACTTTGTTTCATCGCCTAGATGGTGTCTTGGAGGTGGTTCCAGGCTATTCCGGAGGACATATTAAAAACCCTGCCTACAGAGAAGTTTGTACGGGTCGCACTGGGCATGCAGAGTGTGTGTCTATCCTATTTGATGACACTGTTGTTTCTTTCGAAACCCTTTTGGAAGTCTTTATGAACACGCATGATCCCACGACCCTAAACCGTCAAGGAGAGGATGTAGGCACCCAATATCGTTCTGCTATTTTTTATCATGATGATAGCCAAAAACGGTTAGCCGAACAAACCGTTTCCAATTTGGAGGCACAACTCAAAACCCCTGTAGTAACTGAAGTTGTGGCTTTTGACGTGTTTTACCCTGCTGAAATTGACCATCACAACTATTATAACTTGAACAAAACACAGCCTTATTGTGCTTATGTAATCACACCTAAGGTTCAGAAATTATTAAAAGAATATCGAAATTATTTAAAAGAAGAAATATGACATTTGAATCTATCGACACCTATGACGTCAGCATTACCAATGCCATTAAGTCTCATTACAAGGATATCATCCACAATATTGGTGAAAACCAAAACCGTGAAGGTCTTATAGACACACCCAAACGCGCTGCCAAGGCCATGCAATTCCTTACCCAAGGCTATGATATGGATCCAGCAGCCATCTTAAAAAAAGCGATGTTTGCAGAGTCATACAACGAAATGGTGTTGGTCAAAGACATAGAATTGTATTCTTTATGTGAGCATCACATGTTGCCGTTCTTCGGCAAGGCTCATGTTGCTTACATTCCTGACGGGCATATTGTAGGGTTGAGTAAAATTCCTCGTGTGGTAGATGTGTTTGCCCGCAGATTACAAGTGCAAGAGCGTCTTACCGAACAAATTCTGGATTGTATCAATACTACCTTGGAACCTAGAGGTGTAGCAGTGGTCATAGAAGCCTCTCACATGTGTATGATGATGCGTGGGGTACAAAAACAAAATTCACTCACCACCACCTCTGGTTTTAGAGGTGCTTTTGAGCAGATGGAAACCCGCAATGAGTTTCTAAAGCTTATTGATTCAAGTTTGTCGTAGAACCGCCAAACTGTTACGGGATGTGTTAATGAAGCAATTTGATTTGCAACATCACACTTCTTCCATGTTCGTCAGCGAAAAATCGCATCCTATTGAGGTAGTTTCTGTGTGAAGTGTCCAAAACATTGTCAAAAGCCAGCGTAAAGTTGATTTTTCCTGACAAAAAGGAATAGGGTCCCCAACTAAAATCAACTCCTAGAAGATGATATCCATTTGGCGGGGTGCTGATGTCTACTAGTTTGGTGACGTATTGGCCGTTTTCTACAACATCCAATTCAAAATTGTTATTTGGGAATCGGGTTCGTTGAAAAACATGTTGGGTGTGGATTCTAGCTACAAAAGATTTCCATCGAGGTACCGTAAAACGAAACTGATTTTTTATCGTCAGTGGCGGCATATTGATCAGCGGGGCTTTATCTGTTCTGTTGGTTCCTTCAATCCACGAAGTGTTGTGTTGAAACTGTGTGTTCTTATTGAGCGTGTACCTAACATCCAAATCTACCCCTTTGATGGTTGCCTTAATGGGTTTGTATTCCCAAACTAGAAAGGTACCCCTAATGGTTCGCTCAACTCCTTTAGGTTCGATTATGATATAATGATTACCCAATGTCATATAAGGACTGATACTAAATTGAAAATCACCCAACTTCTTTTCAAAGTCGACGAAAATCTTTTGCGTGGTCTCGTGCTTTAAAAAGGGGTCCCCATATTCGATAGAAGCCAAAGCATGGTGCAATCCATCGCTAAACATTTCTGCGATATCGGGTGCGCGTTGAGAGAGGTTGTAATTCACCGCCAAACTGTAAGTTGAAGAGAGTTTGTATTTTACGCCAACATTGGCAGAAAAGGTGTTAAAAAAAAGGCGTCGTTTTATAAGTTTTTGACCCGCTATTTCTTTGATAACATAGGGCCCTAAACGCTGCTCATAATTTTCGTCAATCCACCTGCTATTGCTATAATATTTCTGAACTTCATTGTTTACATGTTCGTAGCGAAATCCAAGACCAATTACAAGGTCTTCGGGTCGAAAAGTGGCGGTTACATAACTTCCCGTTTTGAATTTGATATAGTCTGGAATCAACCTTTTAATTCCTGTATTGGGGTTTGAAAAATTGTCTTGAATTTGAAAAAACACTCCTGTGTCAAAGGCACCGATGGTGCTTTTCCATGCCAAATTGGAGGTCAAATTATGGGTATTTAATTTCAAATCCAATGCGGGTTTGTATTTGTCATCGCCTCTTCTTATATCATATTCTTTTCGGTTGTTCTTTTGCCAATTGTATTTTACATTCCACATAAGATTGGAATCGTATGTTTTACTGTATTCCAAATGAGAGGTATAGTGTCTGTTGAATTGTTTAGGGAAGGCAATATCATAACTAAATGGCCGTATAATAGCGGGTCTGCTTGACTCTATAGCCCTTAAAAGATCTTTACTGTCGCCTACATGAGAACTCCTAAATATACCCACTTCATTTTCATAATAACTGAAGTAAGCCCTCCATTTTTCTCTGAAATTGTTTTTTCCAAAAGAGAACGACATGTTCTTTTCATTATTTCCAGTATTGGTGAGCATGTAGTCAGGAGCAGCATAGTCACCACTTTTTTTGTAGGTACCTTGGATTTTAAAATACCTTCCATTCTCATACGTTCTTGTCCAGAAGCTAGTCAGTTGCCATCCCTTGCCGTTACTGACTCCGTTGAGTATGGTTTTTCCGTAGAGTGAATCTACTTTTTGTAATGGAGCAGATTCCAGCACGATGACACCACCTGGTGTATCTCCGGTGTATTTGAGTGTACTAGCGCCTTTTACGACTCTTAAGTTTTCAAAAGCATTGATATCTATGTTTGGTGCATGGTCTTGGCCCCACTGTTGGTTTTCCAATAAAATACCATCGTAGATAATACCCACACGGCTCCCGAACATGCCATGAATAAGAGGTTTGGCAAGCCCTCTACCTGCCGATAGGCTGTGTACGCCGCTAATTTGCTCGAGTGCTTTTGCCAGACCTTCGCCACCATAACGGTCTTTCTGTGCTTCGCTGAGTGAATAAATTTTTGCTGTGGAAGAAACCCTGCTTGTTTGGGTGTCTTCAACAACCACCTCGCGCAAAGAGCGAACACGGTGTTCTATATAAAACACATGGTTTGAGGATTCAGACAGATCGATTTCCTCAAAAAGATCCTCACAGTTTAGATGTGAGATTTTAAGCAAAACCTTTCCTTGGCACAAGTTGTTGATTAGAAAACTACCATCATCTGATGTAATACTGGAAAATTTCCCATCAACAGTTTGAACGACAGCCGCCTCTAAAGGAGTGTTATCATACAGATTGATGACTTTACCTTTAAGGGTGACATCGCATTCTTGTGAAAAAACCAAACCGGCAACCCATAGCATAGCCATGGACACCGATTTGATTCCTTTAGAACACAATCTAGTGATATATGTTTTGTGTTTTTGATTCAATATTAATGTTGAAATTACAACAATCCTACTCTATGTGAACCTTATAATCTACCTCAACATCAGTTTCGCCTCCAAAATCATCGCGAGTAGTACCCGTTTTTGAAGTGGGTTCGTGAATCAGATAGGCAATTACATCTCCCGAAGCAGCAGCTGTTGTAGTCCATGTCGTTTTAATATTGAGTCTGTTGCCTTCACTGTCAGTTTCATCATCATCAGCAGATTCAATTGTCAGGTTGTCTAAACCTACTTTTTCAAAGAATACTTGATGCTCATCGGCTTCATTAATGACTTCTAACGTCACGTCTTCGATATTGTCAGGGTCAGAAGTGTTTTCGAATTTGATGCCTACAGTATATGAGGAGTCTGGCGCAAGATCTATTTCTACATGCGCACCTTCATCTCCATGGTCATCGTCGTCGCCATGATCATGACCGTCTTCACCCTCATGGTCATCTTCCCATACGATGGTTTGGGTAGAACTGTCAGCGAGGTTGGTAAATGTTAGTGTAACTTTCGTAATTACCTCACCTTCGTGGATGTGCTCAGGTTCATCGTCAGAACAAGCGGTTGCAAGGAAGATTGAGGCAATAAAAATGTATGATTTTATATTTTTTAACATGATTTAAATTTTACAGAATGATTTTGCCTTGTTATTATGGCAAATAATAAAAAACTAACTAAAAATATAGTCAGTTGGTGGGCCTCTGTAAAAAATTTGATTTATATCATGCTTTTCAACAAAAAAGCTTGGGTATAAGACTTGGTTATAGTGAAAAGGTAATGCAAGTTTGGTAGATGGGAAATGCGCTATGTAGGATGTTTTTAAAACAAAATCATCTACCGGGCATGGCTCTTCAACATGATGAAAATGGGTATTGGTTTCTTCACACACTTCATGTTCATGATGTGATAATTCATGCGCATAGACAAGAAGGCTAGGCAAAAATATCGTGAGCGTGAAGAAAATTCTCAATAAAAACATTTTGGCATTTACTTTATAAACAATCTTTTTTTAATGTTAACGAATCAAAGATAAGAACACTCATCAAGCTAAAGAACTAATTTTTAGTTGATTATGTAAATAATCAATAAAAAATTTATTTTTTCTTGAACAAAAAACCTAATCCCATGCGGGACAACATCTTCTTTTCAAAGTTCCAAAAAAACTTGAATTGACCAAATATAAAGCCAAAAAACAGGAGCAGTACTTGATAAATAGGAAAGATAATTAGGATGCGAAACGGCCAGTATATCCATGGCGATGTGTTATCGAGATTAATTCCTAAAAGTTCAGTTAAAGGATCTGCAAAAACAGCAGACAAACTTCCTGTTACTGCAAACACGATGAGGATGATTATCAAGTGAAAGTTAGAGCGTATGCCCCAACGGTCTTTAAGCTTTTCCATTAGCCTAATATCGCATGAATCTGATCGGCGAGTTCAGTGCCGATGCGGTCTTGTGCCTCTTTGGTAGCCGCGCCAATATGAGGGGTAAGAGAAACCTTGTGATGCATGAGGAGTTTCATGGCTGGGGTGGGTTCATTGTCAAAGGTGTCCAAGCCTGCAAAACTCAATTTGCCACTGTCCAATGCATTGACCAGAGCAACCTCGTCAACCACACCACCACGAGCTGCATTGACAAGTCCGGCACCTTCTTTCATCATATCGAGTTCTGTTTTGCCAATCACAGGTTTGTCTTGTGCTGGCACATGCAATGAAATGAAATCGGATTGTGAAAGCACATCTTCCATGGAGGATATGTTTATAGGTACATTGACAGATGCTCCGTTGAATAACTTCACTTCCACATCGGCTTTATCCATAAACTTGTCATAGGCCAACACATTCATGCCTACACCTAAAGCAATTTTAGCGGTTTCCTGACCGATGCGACCAAAGCCTATAACGCCCAAGGTTTTGCCTCGTAGTTCAATGCCTCCAGCGTAATTTTTCTTAAGGGCTTTAAATTTGGTTTCTCCCTCCAGTGGCATGTTTCGATTGGAATCGTGTAAAAAACGAACGCAGCCATACAAGTGTGCAAACACCAGCTCGGCCACAGAAGCCGATGAAGCCGCAGGTGTATTGATAACACTTAGGCCTTTGTCCCGTGCATATTGTACGTCGATGTTGTCCATCCCAACGCCGCCACGACCTATAACTTTAAGACCATGACAAGCATCAATAAGATCTTTGCGTACTGTGGTAGCACTGCGAACCAACAATACAGTTACAGATTCGTTATTTATAAAATCTATCAATTGTTCTTGAGCCACATTGGTGGTTAAGACCTCATATCCATACGCTTCTAGGGCTTCTACGCCCGAAGCTGAAATACCATCGTTTGCTAATACTTTCATATTTTCTGTTTAAGCAATTCTTTCTAATTCTTTCATTACATCGACCAACACCTGAACCGACTCTAGTGGTAACGCATTGTACATAGAGGCGCGATAACCCCCAACAGAACGGTGTCCGTTGATGCCATTGATGCCCGCGTCAGCACTCATGGTGTTAAAAATGTTTTTGAGCGCTTCTTCTTCTAGGGTAAAGGTGGCATTCATGGTGCTACGGTCTTCCACGGCAGCAAATCCTTTAAACAATGGATTGCGGTCGATTTCAGCATACATTAACGCTGCTTTGGCTTCGTTTCTTTTTTCGATTTCTGCGATCCCGCCAAGGTCTTTGAGCCATTGTAGGGTCAGCATAGAGGTATAAACCGCAAATACAGGCGGTGTGTTGAACATACTGTCTTTGGAAGCGTGGATGGCATAGTCCAACATGGAAGGAATCTTGCGGCTCACACGACCTAAAACAGATTCTTTAACCACCACCAAAGTAGTTCCTGCAGGTCCCATATTTTTTTGGGCTCCAGCGTATATGATACCAAACTTCGAAAAATCGAGTTGACGAGAGAATATATCTGAGCTTGAGTCACTCACCAATACGGAATCGGTTTCTGGAATTTGCTTGATTTGCGTACCGAAAATGGTGTTGTTGGTCGTGATGTGCAGGTAATCAGCATCTGAGGGTACAGAAAAGCCTTTAGGGATGTAGTTAAAATTGGCATCTGCTGAGGATGCAACTTCGACAACCTCACCTAGTAGTTTGGCTTCTTTGATGGCTTTGGAAGACCAAGTCCCTGTGTTTAGGTAGGCTCCTTTGGTTTCCAACAAATTATAGGCTGTGGCAAGAAACTGGGTACTAGCACCTCCTTGAAGAAACAAAGCTTTGTAGCCCTTGCCCTCTAACCCCAACAATTCCAAGGCCAGTTGACACGCACGTTCCATGATATCAATAAATGCAGGGCTTCTGTGAGAGATTTCAATCAAAGACAAACCAGAATTATCCAATTCTTGAACCGCCGCACCCGCTTGCTGCATAACAGCGTCCGGGAGGATACATGGACCCGCACTGAAGTTGTGTTTTTTCATCACGCAAAATTTCTTGCAAATAAACAAAATCGGGAAAGGACAGTCCCCATCAAATCGAATATTTTTTAGTTAATTTTTTAACAAAAATGCCATAGTGTCCACACCATCAGCATAATCATCAAGATTGGGAAATTGTGCGTTTCCAAAAGGGACCGTTTCCATTTCCGGCAAATGACCGACAACACATTGAATTTCGGAAGCCATTTCTTTTAGATATTTTTTGGCATGCTCCATGGTGTCATAATAATCGAAGTATAAGCAGCCTACGGGTGATGCCAAACGAGTATCTTGCTTGACCAGCATAAATCCATTGTCCAACATGTTTTCTTCTCCCATCAAGTAAATAGCCCTGTTGTAATCATAATTGTTGGCATAGGCATGATGATGAATGATATCTTTTTCTGCATACAACGCATTGAAAAGCATGTCAAAATTATAATCTTTTGGCACCAAAATTTTAGACACACTTCTACAGCCCAACCCAAAATAGCGGGTGATGTCTTGCGCCAACCCCTTCATTTCATCTTCGGTTTCTCTGCCAGTAAGAATGGCCACACTCGATCGGTTCTTGCGTACAACGTGGGGTTTGTTTCTGAAATAATACTCAAAATACCGACTGCTATTGTTGCTGCCAGTAGCGATGACTTTGTCGTGACCTTTTAGCTGCTCTTTACAAAAGCTCACTTTCCCTTTCCATGTGGGAAGGTGTTTTGTCAACATATCGACCAATACGGGAATTAAAAACGCATCCTTGGACGACAATTTGACCGCGGCTTTGTGACCACTTACCAACACACATAGTAAATCGTGAAATCCTACCAGAGGCAAATTTCCAGCCATCACGATACCTACCGTGCTATCGTAATCTCTATCGATGGTGTAGTGCGACAACCAATTTTGTAAAGGCTGCGGTTGTAACAGATTTCCCCATGCACTTAGTGCAGTCAAAGTATTATTGGGGGTAAACCATGCGTTATGGACATGTGATTGGTCAACCGCGTTTTGAAGGGCTGTGTGCTTATCTTCATTAGCCGTATTGGGATCAGCAAACACACGCAAGTCGGACCCAAATTTGGATAGACCGTCGATGACAGATTGAATTCTTTCTGATAACTTGTGTGAATCCACGTTTGCGCTTACTTTTGCAAAGTTAAAAAAATAAAGGATGGCCATCATCATCACAGACGAATGTATCAACTGCGGGGCTTGTGAGCCTGAATGCCCGAACACGGCTATTTATGAAGGAGCCTTTGACTGGTCGTATGCAGAGGGCACCCAACTTTCGGGTGACGTGGTATTGCCTGACGGCAAAGCCGTAAACGCAGATGAGGTTCGAGAACCCATTTCAGATGAGATCTATTACATCGTGCCTGATAAGTGCACGGAATGTAAAGGCTTTCACGACGAGCCACAATGTGCGGCTGTTTGCCCTGTGGACTGCTGTGTTCCTGATGAAGATCATGTGGAAACTGAAGAAGTTTTGCTCGGCAAGCAACGCTTTATGCATCCTGACTCCTAAATTATGAAAGCGGGTATCGTTGGCCTACCCAATGTAGGCAAATCCACTTTGTTTAACTGCCTTTCTAACGCCAAGGCCCAAAGTGCCAATTTTCCTTTTTGTACCATTGAGCCCAACATCGGCGTAGTCAATGTGCCTGATGCACGACTTGAAAGACTGGAGCAGTTGGTCGCGCCCGAACGTGTTGTACCTGCTACTGTCGAAATCGTGGACATCGCTGGTTTGGTTAAGGGCGCTAGCAAAGGGGAGGGGTTAGGTAACCAATTTCTGAGCAACATTCGAGAAACAGATGCCATACTGCATGTGTTGCGCTGCTTTGACAATGACAACATTGTACATGTCGACGGCTCTGTGGATCCGATTCGCGATAAAGAAACCATTGACTTAGAACTTCAACTCAAAGATTTGGAGTCTGTTGAAAAGCGATTAGAAAAAGTCAGCCGTGCAGCGCGAACGGGTGACAAAGAGGCCGCCAAAGAACAAGCGGTTCTCCAACAACTCAAAACGGCTTTGGAGTCGGCCCAATCGGTGCGTGCTATCGAACTTTCTGAAGAGGATCGCATGGCCTATGTGCGGCCCTTACAGCTTATCACTGACAAACCCGTGTTGTATGTCTGCAATGTCGAGGAGTCTGCTGCCGTTTCTGGAAACGCTTATGTAGATAGGGTGCGTGAATTGGCCCAAGCTGAACAGGCACAAATTCTTGTGCTTGCGGTGTCTACCGAAGCTGACATCAACGAATTGGACAGTTATGAAGAGAGACAACTGTTTTTGGAAGACATTGGTCTAGAAGAACCCGGCGCCGCCAAACTGATCCGTGCGGCCTATGATTTGCTCAACCTGCAGACCTATTTTACAGCGGGGAAAAAAGAAGTACGTGCCTGGACCATCCAAAAAGGTGCGACCGCACCCCAAGCGGCAGGTGTGATACACACCGACTTCGAAAAAGGCTTTATTCGGGCAGAGGTGATTGCCTTTGCCGATTATGACCAATATGAGTCGGAGAATAAGGTCAAAGAAGCGGGCAAGATGCGTATTGAAGGCAAAGATTATGTTGTTCACAACGGCGATGTGATGCATTTCCGCTTTAATGTCTAAATCCTTAGAACAAGGTTAGCAAGAATTTTATCAAATCTGTGGTGGTTACAATCCCCACCAATTCTTCTTCATCCATCACAGGCAGCGCATGAAACTCATTTTCGGACAATAAGAGGGCGGCGTCGTAAATGGTGTCTTTGTGTTGGATGGTCAAAACGTTTTTGGTCATGACTTTTTCGATGGTTAACGCATCATACATCAGGGTGGTCAGTTTGTTGCCGTCTATGGTGTTGACAAAGCTGATTTTGTCCAAGTCGGTTTTGCTGAGCATACCGATAATTTCTTTGCCAGACACGACTGGCACATGACGGATGGGTCGGTCTTTGATGAGTTTGGCGACCTCTTGTAGGCTTTGGTTTTTGTGTACGCTGACAACTCTTTTGGACATGATTTTGGAAATGGGGATGCGTTTTTTCATGGCGCAAAAATTTGGGGGTTTACCTTCTAAAGATAATGATTTTTTGGATAGGTAAAAAAGTAGATTTACCAAAATACAGCGCCCAGCCAATCGCCTGCCTGTCGGCAGACAGGGCAGATAGGTTCGCACCAGCGGGGACTAATTTGTTCTGTTGTATTTAGAAGTTGTTCTTTCATCAGCTGGATAATCGCCGATTTCATTGTCCCAAATATCTTCAAACTCCAATTCGGTTTCAGTCAATTTTTTTATGCGATTTCGAACCATAAATGTTTCTCCATCTTCTTCAATTGAAACTGTAAATTCGTTTTCGTTTTTTGCGTATGCAACAGTTGTAGTTTCAAAAACACAAGGGTCATCATCTACCAAAACATATACTTCAAGAGTTCCGTCACTGTTAAATGTCAGTGTTTGCATAAGTTCACAATCAGACAAAGGTTCCTCATCTCCTTCGTAAGATTCGGATACTAAAATCCACTTACCAAGAATTGATGCATCCGTTTTGTTTTCATCATCTTCAGATGAACAGGATAGAATTATTAGTCCCAATAAAAGTCCAATACATAAATTAAGATTTTTCATTTGTAAAATTTGATTTTAATTATTTGATATACACGTACACATTCAATATGTGTCAAACCCATATACACAAACACTGCTTTCGGCAGTCAAACGAACTGTACAAGAAAAAAACCATCGGTGCTTCATGGCAGTAGTAGGATTTAGGGTGGTTTAAATGTAGTGATTTTTTTTAATGCAAAACACAAAAAAAATCAACTACTTACACAGCAACGCCATGGCGGCTTGGATTTGTTTTTGGTCAATCAGCTTGGCGGCCAGTTGGTGTTGGGCTAGGGGTGTGGCAGGTGTCTCTACGCCCAAGATGTCAAAGGCTTCCGCCAAAGGGTAGCGTTTCAGTTTGCCCAGCTGGGCCAGTTGTTCTCCAGTCAGTACGGGGCTTTCTTGTATGTGTTTGGGCAATCCATGAACCCCCAGCACCGTACGGGGCAGTTTGTCCATCTCAAAACGCGCCGTACTGTCCAGGTAGGTGCTGCCTCCCATACGAGCCATGGGGTGAAAAGCATCTTGTATAAATCGGTTTTTTTGGTCCAGCAAATCGGTGTGTATATGCATACACAACACCTCACAGATAACCAAATTGCCCGCTCCCCCCTCTGTGCCCAGGCTGATGATGTCATTCACCTTGGATTCCAATGCCACCTTGGCTTCGCCCACATAGGGAGGGCGCACATGGGTGCTTTGGGCTTCTGTAAGCCCAGCGGCCTTAAATTCGTTTGTGGCGGAAGGAAAATCAAAACTCGTGAGGGTCATACGCTCCAACAAGTTTTTGTCTACCAAATTTACCACCACTTCGGGCACCGTACGCACATTGCGCAAGGTGTCTTTTTCGCTATTGTCTCGTATCCGCCGCGAAGGTGAAAACACCAATATAGGTGGGTTAGAACTAAAAATATTAAAAAAACTAAACGGACTGAGGTTGGGCTTTCCATCTCTGTTAATGGTGGACACAAAAGCAATGGGTCTGGGTGCGATCATACCCAGCAACATGGCATGCAAATCTTTGGCAGCCAATTGGTTTGGCTCCATATGTTGGTGGGTGTTCATACAGCAGGTAGTATTTGTGTTTGAACGGCACCAAAGCCTACACTAACCTCCTTGTTGGCAGCTTTGGCACGCATGGTTACCGTATCATAATCTTCTAAAAAATGGCGTTCGGTACCATTTTTTAGCTTGATGAGTTGGCTGCCTGCCCAGGACAATTCCAACATGGAGCCATAGCTGTCGGGTGTGGGACCGCTTATGGTACCCGAAGCCATCAGATCGCCCACACGCAACGGACATCCATTGGAACTGTGGTGACAGAGTTGTTGGACCATGTTCCAGTACAAGTACTTGGTATTGGATTGGCTGATGACAGTTTCTTGGCCGTTCTGAGGGGTTAGTCCCACTTCTAGCCCAATATCGTAGTTCTGCGCACCAGAAGTCTGCAAATAGGGCAGGGGTTTGGGGTTTTGTTTGGGACCCTCCACTCTAAAAGGCGCCAGCGCTTCAGTAGTCACCACCCACGGGGATACAGAAGAAGCAAAACTTTTTCCTAAAAAAGGGCCCAACGGCACATATTCCCATTTTTGAATATCCCGCGCCGACCAATCGTTAAATAATAGCAAACCAAACAGGTAGTCTTCCGCATCTTTGGGTGCAATACGCGTGGCTATCGGGTTGGACTTACCCACCACAAAAGCCATTTCCAATTCAAAATCGAGGCGTTTGCTCGGCGCAAAGACCAGTTTTCCGTCTTGCTGAATCTGCCCATAAGGACGGTGAATGGACTGCCCACTCAAGAGGATTGAAGAAGCGCGACCATGATAGCCTACAGGGAGGTGTTTCCAATTGGGTAACAAAGCATTTTCGGGATCTCGAAACATCTTGCCAACATTGGTAGCATGTTCTTCACTCGAATAAAAATCGGTATAATCACCCACTTGTAGGGGCATGTGCAAAACCACTTTGTCTATTTGTTCAAACACCCGTGCATATTGCAATACCGAGTTGGGATTGCACAATTCTTGTTGAATCTCCAACCTGATGGCTCGGGTGGTGGCTTTGCCAAGGGCAATGAAATCGTTTAGGTAGCCAAGGTTAAACAACTCATGGGGTAGGGCATGCTCTACAAACAACCCCGCTTTTTTGGCGGCAAACACATCCAATACTTGATCGCCCACAGCCACACCGATTCTTTTGGATTTGGTTGGGGTGGAGAATATGCCAAAAGGAAGGTTATGAATCGAAAAATCATGTCCTTTTTTAATGGGTAACCAAGAAGCAATAGGTGTTTTCATATCAGTCAAGCCAAGAGGTTAGATAGTTTGTGTCACTGAGCTCTAGTGCCGCTTGGGTCACTTGTAGGGGCGCAAAAGTGTCTACCATGACAGCCAGCTCGGCTGTGGCTTTTTTACCAATGCTGCGCTCAGCCGCACCCGGATGGGGACCATGCGGAATACCTGCTGGATGCAGGGTGATGTCTCCTTTTTGAATGTCGTTTCTACTCATAAAATCCCCATCTACATAGTATAAGACTTCGTCGCTGTCGATGTTGCTGTGGTTGTAGGGTGCTGGTATGGCTTCGGGGTGGTAATCATACAATCGGGGGACAAAACTGCAAATCACAAAACCTGCCGATTCAAAAGTTTGGTGCACAGGAGGGGGCTGGTGTATGCGACCCGTAATGGGCTCAAAATCATGGATAGAAAAAGCCCAAGGATAATTATGACCATCATAGCCTACAACATCAAATGGATGGTAGGCATAGACTACTTCGATAAGTTCGTTTTGTTTTCTGATCTTGATCGGAAAATCTCCTTTTTGATCGTGGCTTTCTAAGGAGTCGGGTCTGCGAATGTCTCGCTCACAAAAGGGCGCATGTTCCATCATCTGTCCAAAGTGGTTTCGGTAGCGCTTGGGGGTATAGACGGGGTGTTTGGAACTAACAATAAACAAGCGGTTGCTGGAGGATTCTAAGCGCAGTTGGTATATCATCCCTCTTGGAATAACCAAATAATCGCCCTCAGAAAATACCAGATTGCCCAATTGAGTGCGTAACACCCCTTTGCCTTGATGCACAAAGAGGACTTCGTCAGAATCTGCATTTTTGTAAAAGTACTCATGCATCGAATTCGTGGGGGCGGCCAACTCGATATCACAATCTGTGTTGGTCAGCACACAAACCCTACTTTGTAGATAGTCGGCTTCGGGTTGTAGTTGAAATCCTTTGAGTTGTAAAGACTCCATGTTGTTAGACCTTGCTATCTGCGGACGTATATCAATCGGGTCACCCACTGCTTTGACCTGGGTTGGACGGTGTATGTGATACATATTGGTGGACATCCCATCAAAACCTATGGTGCCAAAAAGTTGTTCGCTATACATCCCGCCTTGGGGCTTGGGAAACACCACATGCCTTTTGTGGGGTAGAGTACCGAGTTGATGATAAATTGGCATAAGTGTTTTTTAAAGGGTTCCTCTCAATACTTGGTCACGCTCAATGGCTTCGAACAAAGCCTTAAAATTTCCTTTCCCAAAAGAAGTGGCACCATTGCGCTGGATAATCTCAAAAAACAGTGTGGGTCGGGGCCCCACAGGCTTGGTGAACAGTTGCAAAAGATAACCCTCATCATCTCTATCAACCAATATGCCGAGTTCTTTGAGGGTGTCCAAGTCTTCGTTGATCTCACCAACTCTTTCGGTCAGTGTCTCGTAGTAAGTTTCAGGAACTTCTAAAAATTCGACCCCGTTTTTTCTCAGAGATTGGATGGTATGGATAATATCATCGGTAGCAACCGCGATGTGTTGTACGCCTTCACCCTCATAAAAGTCTAAATATTCTTCGACTTGTGATCGCTTTTTACCAGCCGCAGGCTCGTTGATGGGAAATTTGATCCGTAAGTTACCATCGCTTACCACTTTGCTCATTAGGGCGGTGTATTCGGTAGATATGTCTTTGCCATCAAATGATATGATTTGCTTGAAGCCAAAGATGTTTTTATAATAATCGACCCAATGATTCATTTGGCCCCAACCCACATTTCCGACCATATGGTCGATGAATTTAAGTCCGATTTCGGGAGTCCTAAAATCTTTGGTTTCCCACGACTCGTAGCCTGGTAAGAAAGTGCCTTTGTAGTCTTGGCGTTCCACAAACAGATGAACTGTTTCGCCATAGGTGTACACGCCCGAAACCACCACGCTGCCGTGGCGGTCGGACCTGTACTGGGGAGTTGCATAGGCACGCGCACCTTTCTTGACCGCATGGTCATAGGCACGTGCGGCATCTGCAACGGTAAGCGCCACAATTTTTACACCATCTCCATGAATATCGATGTGTTTTCCAACTGTGGTGCCGCTTTGCAAAGGTGAAGTCAACACCAACCTGATTTTTCCTTGCTGAAGGACATAACTTTCGGCGGTTCGCTTGCCAGTATACAATCCTGCTTTGGCCAAGGGTTGAAAGCCAAATGCATGTCTGTAATAGTGTGCCGCTTGCAAAGCATTGCTAACATAAATTTCCACATGATCTATTCCATCTATGTGAATGTCATAACCATTTTCTTTGGTTAAAGTTTCTTTTGGGGCATTCATTTTATTTTATTTATTGTTGCACATGCAACTAAATTATAAAATATATTGAAATTCGAAACAATACAGATGAAAAAAAATTATTAACATATTTGCAACATGGATCGCAATGATGGTTTTGGATTTTACATGGATAAGACATTAAAGACCATACAGTTGGCTTATAAAAATCGTTTTGTTTCTCAAAACATCAATCTCACTATAGAGCAGTGGGTGCTTTTGGATTATGTTGAAAAATTGAGTCCCAACGCGTTTCAATCTGATTTGGCCAAGCTCAACTTTAGGAACCGTGCCACCACATCGCGAGTGGTTAAAGGTTTGATTCAAAAAGGCTTGGTGGAAAAAGTAAGGCCCGCCAATAACCAAAAACAATACATTTTATTGTTAACCAAGTCGGGTAGGGAAGCATGGGCGCAAGCCAACAAAAGTGTCCAAAAATTACGCAATCTTGGAAAGAAAAACATCTCTCCGTCGGATTTTGATGTTTTTTTGTCGGTGCTTGAGAAGGTGCACGACAATTACAGCGCTGAATAAAACTATACTTTTCTGTATACCTCTTCGAAAGGCACGCGAAAACGAGCTCCGTAGATGCCTTTATCATCACGTTTGCCACATCCAATCACCATATTGATTTCGGAGCCACGTCCCAAACCAAGTACTTTTTTTACTTTCAGGCTGTCATGACCTTCCATGGGACAAGTGTCATAACCTATACCTGCCATAGATATCATAAAGTTTTGGGCTGCCAATCCAGCGCTTTTGTGCGCTACGATGCGCAAGTCGCTTTTGCGAGTTTGTCGGTACATGGGTCGAAAAAGTCCTACGACTTGTGCAAACAAATACACCAGCCAACCTTTGATGCCAAGAAAAGTGCTATACAAGGTCGGAATGAGTTTCCCGTAGTAATTCATGACCATTTTTTGGCGCTTAGAATCAAAGTTTTCTGCGTTTTCAAAGGCTTTACTTAGAAATTGTAAGTTGGCTTGGGCGCGCTTGCGCCACAAATCGCGTCGAGCAACCACTACCACCAATTGTTGTGCGGTTTTGGCTGCACTCTGGTTAAAACAAGCAGCTGCTATATCTTTCTTTTTCTCAGAGTCTGTAACATGATAAAATTCCCAAAGTTGTAAGTTGCTGCTCGTGGGTGCCAAAGCGGCCAATTCAAGACAAGACTTTACCCTTTCATCATCCAAGGGTTCAGGGGTAAACACGCGTACCGATCTTCGGTAAGCCACAGCTTCGCTTACTGTTTTTTCTTTTAAGACAGCCATTTTAATAATTTTTTTAGAAGGTGGATGTTTTTGCCGTATGGAGCGTATCTCATTTTTGGATCTAGCCAAGTTGACCTGTGAATGTAGGGTTTTTTGTGGCTAAATACATCAAAGCTGTGTTTTCCGTGATAGCTTCCCATACCACTGTGACCCACACCACCAAATGGCAACCGCCGATTGGTAAACTGAATAAGCGTATCGTTGACCACCCCACCTCCATAGGAGTAATGATGCATCATTTTTTTGGCCCAACGTTTACGTTTTGTAAACACATAAAAAGAGAGTGGTTTTTCGAATCGGCTAATCACCGTCGCGAGTTTTTCCTCGGATTCATATTCAATAATGGGAAGTATGGGACCAAAAATTTCTTCTTGCATCAAAGGATTTGTCAGATCGTTTACCTCCACTAATGTAGGCGCTATGTAATGGGTTTTTTCATCCGTCTCACCACCGAACAAAATAGGTTGGTTTTTAAGCAGTTCAGCCAACCGTTCAAAATGTCTTTGGTTGATGATTTTACCGTAATCAACAGAAGTTTGAGGTTGGTTGCCATAGCTTTGTTCAATAGCCTTGATAAGTGCTGCAATCAATGTCGCTTTGTTTTTTTTGTGAACCATAATGTAGTCGGGCGCAATACATGTTTGCCCACAATTCAAAAACTTACCAAAGGCTATTCTTCGTGCGCTTACAGAAATATCCGCTGTGTGATCTACGACACAAGGATTTTTTCCACCCAATTCTAATGTGGTAGGGGTGAGGTGTTTGGCAGCGGCTTGGGCCACAATTTTAGCAACCGCCGTGCCGCCGGTGTAGATGATATGATCCCATCGAAGGTCCAATAGGTTTTGGGCTACTTCAGGTCCGCCAATGGCTACAGCCACCCATTCTTCCGGAAATACCTCATTAAGAATTTCTTTTACACATTGGGCGGTATGAGGCGCTTGTTCTGAGGGCTTCAACATCACAGTATTTCCAGCCGCGATGGCACCCACTAGCGGGGTTAATGATAGCTGAAAAGGATAGTTCCATGGCGCTATGTGAAGGGTTAGTCCATAGGGTTCTGGAACTATGTAGTCTTTGGAGGGAAAGTTAATCCAAGAAGGGCTTACAGATGCGGGTTTGGCTAGGTGACTGAGGTTTCTAAGGAAATAGTCAATTTCACTTAAAACCATTCCGATTTCGGTTAAATAACTCTCGCTAGCTGACTTCCCTAAGTCCAAGGCAAGCGCACTTTCGATTTCAGAAGTTCTCTTTCTAAGTACAGATTTTAATTTTCTAAGCGCAGCTTTACGTTCTCTAATAGTTTGTGTTTTCTTCTTTTCAAAAAAATCTTTTTGTTGGGTGTGCAGTGAGGCTAGCTCCTTATTCATTTCGCAATTTTTACACAACAATGTTACGAAATTCACAATAATTTTTCGATTCGTATCAAATTGCCATTCTACTTTGCTATAGCGGTCTTTTTGTTAGATATTTGCATCGCATATGAAAGAATATTTGAGTGGACATCACAAAAAAAAATAACCAACTCATTGATAAACAGCATATTGTTTTTAGTATTCCAATTTTGGGTATAGTTGATATTATCGATCCACACACTTCTTAATGTTTCCTTTGAATAGTTTTGATTGTTTTTAAAAAAATCTATGAATCGCTATAGCAAAACCGTTACGCAAGATCCAACACAGCCTGCTGCTCAGGCCATGTTACATGCCATTGGTCTCACTTCTGCTGACTTAGAGAAACCTTTGGTGGGTATTGCTAGTACGGGATACGAAGGAAACCCCTGTAATATGCACCTCAACGAACTGGCCACACATGTCAAAAAAGGCACTTCAGAGGTTGATTTGATCGGTTTGATTTTCAATACCATAGGCGTGAGTGATGGCATTTCCATGGGAACCCCTGGAATGCGATTTTCTTTACCGTCACGAGATCTTATTGCAGACTCTATGGAAACCGTTGTGGGCGCTATGTCCTATGATGGGCTTGTCACTGTAGTGGGTTGTGACAAAAATATGCCCGGTGCATTGATGGCCATGTTGCGGCTCAACCGACCTTCTGTATTGTTGTACGGAGGAACCATAGCTTCAGGTTGCTTGAATGACAAAAAATTAGATATTGTTTCTGCTTTCGAAGCGTGGGGCGAGAAAGTAGCTGGCACCATCAACGAATCCGAGTTTAAATCGGTTGTACAAAATGCATGTCCAGGGGCTGGCGCCTGTGGTGGTATGTATACGGCCAACACCATGGCATCTTCAATAGAAGCTTTGGGTATGTCGCTACCCTACAGTTCATCAAACCCGGCTGTTGATACCGCCAAAACCAATGATGCAGTCGCTGCGGGAAAGGCCTTGCGTTATTTATTGGAAAATGACATCAAACCCAAAGATATTGTCACCAAGAAGTCCTTGGAAAACGCCTTGCGATTGATTACTGTTTTAGGGGGGTCTACCAATGCAGTACTGCACTTTCTGGCCATTGCCAAGGCAGCAGAAATCGACTTAACGATTGACGATTTTCAGAAGATTAGTGACAAAACCCCTTTTTTAGCAGATCTCAAACCCAGTGGAAAGTTTCTTATGGAAGATTTACACAAGGTAGGTGGAGTGCCTGCTGTGATGAAATACATGTTGGAGCAAGGTATGCTGCATGGTGACTGCCTGACGGTTACTGGAAAAACAATTGCAGAAAATTTAAAAGACGTTGCGCCATTGCAGATCGGTCAAACTGTCATTCGTCCTGTTGAGGAGCCTATCAAGCCTACGGGACATATCAGAATATTAAAAGGAAATCTTGCGGCTGAAGGCAGTGTGGCTAAAATCACGGGTAAAGAAGGCCTTGTTTTTAGAGGCCCCGCTCGCGTTTTTGAGGGAGAATTCGAAGCCAATGATGGCATACGCAATGGACAGGTGCAAAAAGGAGAAGTGGTCGTCATTCGGTATGAAGGCCCCAAAGGAGGTCCTGGAATGCCCGAAATGCTCAAGCCCACTGCGGCAATTATGGGTGCAGGTCTTGGAAAAGAAGTAGCTCTCATTACAGACGGCCGTTTTTCAGGGGGTACACACGGATTTGTGGTGGGGCATATCACGCCTGAAGCTCAGGTTGGTGGAACGATCGGTTTGGTTGAAAATGGTGATATGATTACCATCAACGCAGAAAACAACACCATAGTGCTTGAAGTTGATGATAAAACACTTCAAAAAAGAAAAGAAAAATGGAAGGCTCCCGATCTCAAGGTCAGTAAGGGGGTTTTGTTTAAATACGCCAGATATGTCTCTTCAGCTTCTGAAGGATGTGTCACAGACGAAACGGAAGTATGAAAGAAATAGGGGTCAAAAATAAACAAGAGTTACAAGCACCGACCCAGCCCATTATAGGGGCAGAAGCTGTGGTGCGTTGTCTTGTAGCTGAAGGCGCCAGCCTGATCTATGGATATCCAGGTGGTGCCATTATGCCTGTCTATGACGAATTGTATAAATTTCAAGACTACATTCATCACGTTTTGGTTCGTCACGAACAAGGTGCCGCCCATGCTGCCCAAGGCTTTGCGCGGGTTTCTGGAAATGTTGGCGTTTGTATGGCGACCTCAGGTCCTGGAGCCACCAATTTGGTCACAGGGATTGCAGATGCGATGATAGATTCCACGCCTTTGGTTTGTATTACAGGGCAAGTACCCTCACATCTGTTGGGATCAGATGCTTTTCAAGAAACAGATATAATCGGGATATCCACCCCTGTCACAAAGTGGAGTTATCAGGTGACTAGGGCAGAGGAAATTCCTGAAATCCTCGCAAAAGCCTTTTATATAGCCAAATCTGGCAGACCCGGACCTGTGTTGATAGATATTACCAAAGATGCGCAATTTTCTGCCTTTGAATTTAATTATACACCTTGTCTAAATGTTCGTAGTTACAAACCTGTGCCTACGACAAACCCTGAAGACGTAAAGGCTGCAGCCACACTTATAAACCAATCAAAAAATCCACTCATTGTTTGGGGTCAGGGAGTGATTCTTGGCAAAGCGGAAGAGGAGTTCAAGGCATTTGTAGAAAAGTCTGGTATTCCGGCCGCATGGACCATTTTAGGTGCTTCGGCGCTGGCTACCGACCATCCACTCAACGTCGGTATGGTGGGTATGCACGGAAATTATGCCCCCAACTTGTTGACAAACGAATGTGACTTGCTTATCGCCATAGGAATGCGTTTTGATGACAGGGTAACAGGAGATTTGAACACCTATGCCAAACAAGCAAAAATCATTCATTTTGAGATTGACCCCGCTGAGGTCAACAAAAATGTACATGTCGATGTGGCCGTAATGGGAGATGTCAAAAACACTTTGGCGGCTATCACCCCCATGGTGCAGCAAAAAACACTGGGCACTTGGATGCAGCGATTCGAGGAGCTGGACAAAATCGAATATGACAAGGTGATTGATGCCGAGCTCAATCCAACCAAACCAGGTTTAACTATGGGTGAAGTGATCAAAGCGATTAATCATTCTAGTGGCGGACATGCAGCTATAGTTACTGATGTGGGGCAGCATCAGATGATAGCGTGTCGTTATGCGGAATTTACCACTACCAAGAGTAATATCACTTCTGGCGGCTTAGGTACTATGGGTTTTGCATTGCCTGCAGCTCTTGGCGCCAAAATGGGCGCACCAGACAGAGAAGTAGTAGCGGTCATCGGCGACGGAGGCTTTCAGATGAATATCCAAGAATTGGGTACTATTTTCCAAACTCAAGCCGCGGTAAAAATCGTTATTTTGAACAATGATTTTCTGGGAATGGTTCGCCAGTGGCAACAGTTGTTTTTTGACAAACGCTATGCATCAACTGAAATGGTAAATCCTGATTTTGTTCAAATTGCAAAAGGATATTTCATAGAAGCCAAACGTGTTGACAATAGAGAAGATATGCATCAGGCTGTTGAAGAAATGATGCGTTCAGACAAGCCATACTTATTAGAGGTATGTGTTGAAAAAGAAAACAATGTGTTCCCGATGATTCCCTCGGGCGCATCTGTTTCAGATATTAGACTCGAATAGATATGGAGCAAAAGACATATACAATATCAATTTATGCTGAAAACAACGTGGGATTGCTTTCCAGAGTTTCTGCTATATTTTTAAAGCGACACATCAATATAGATAGTCTAAATATCTCATTATCAGAGATTGACAAAGTTTCAAGATTTGTCATTGTGGTTCGTGTTACAGAAGAACAAGTTCAAAAAATTGTCAAGCAAATCGAAAAACAAATTGAGGTCATAAAGGCCTTTTACCACACCGATGAGGAAACCATTTTTCAGGAATCTGCCCTGTATAAAGTGTCATCAAAATCTTTGTTTGAGGAACGTCATATACAGAACGTAATCAAAAAAAGTCATGCCAATATAGTGACAGTAAATCCAGAGTTTTTTGTAATTGAAAAAACCGGATTTAGAGAAGAAACCGAACAGCTGTACAACGATCTAGCGCCTTTTGGCTTGCTCCAGTTTGTACGTTCAGGTAGAATCTCAGTCACCAAATCGGCCATGGAAATCAGTCGATTATTAAAAGAATTTTCAGAATAAAACACAATTATAATGTCAAATTATTTCAATACCCTATCCTTAAGAGAGCAACTTGATCAGCTAGCCAAATGTAGATTTATGGATGCCTCCGAATTTTCCAATGGCGTAGAAGCGCTTATTGGTAAAAAAGTAGTCATAGTTGGCTGTGGCGCTCAAGGTCTGAACCAAGGTCTAAACATGCGTGATTCAGGTTTGGATGTGTCCTATGCACTACGTACTGGAGCGATAGCGCAAAAAAGAGCGTCTTACCAAAACGCTACTTCAAACAATTTTACAGTTGGATCGTATGAGGAAATGATTCCGGATGCAGACTTGGTCATAAACTTAACACCAGACAAAAACCACACCTCTGTTGTTGAAGCCGTAATGCCTTTGATGAAGAAAGGGGCTACCTTGTCCTACTCACACGGTTTTAACATCGTTGAAGAGGGCATGCGTGTTCGTGAGGATCTCACGGTTATTATGGTGGCTCCAAAGAGTCCAGGTTCAGAAGTACGCGAAGAGTATAAGCGCGGATTTGGCGTGCCCACCCTGATTGCGGTACACGTAGATAATGATCCACAGGGTCATGGTTTGGAGCAAGCCAAGGCATATTGTGTGGCTACTGGCGGACATCGTGCAGGTGTATTGGAATCTTCCTTTGTGGCGGAAGTAAAGTCTGACCTAATGGGAGAACAGACGATTTTGTGTGGTGTGTTGCAAACCGGTTCGATTTTGTCCTTCAACAAGATGGTTGAAAAAGGAATTGCGCCTTCCTATGCTGCCAAATTGATTCAATTTGGTTGGGAAACCATCACAGAAGCCCTTAAGCACGGAGGAATTACTAATATGATGGATCGCTTGAGCAATCCAGCAAAAATCAAAGCTTTTGAGCTGTCAGAAGAACTCAAAGAAATCATGCTGCCACTTTTCGAAAAGCATATGGATGATATCATGTCGGGTCATTTTTCAAAGACAATGATGGAAGACTGGGCCAATGATGACAAAAACCTTTTGACTTGGCGTGAAGCTACTGGTGAGACCGCTTTTGAAAAAACAGCCATCACTGAGCAGGAGATATCAGAGCAAGAATTTTTTGATCATGGCGTATTGATGGTTGCATTTGTGCGTGCAGGTGTAGAATTGGCTTTTGATACCATGGTCGCCTCTGGTATCAAAGATGCTTCTGCTTACTACGAATCATTACACGAAACCCCACTTATAGCCAACACCATTGCCCGTAAGAAATTATACGAAATGAATCGTGTGATATCTGATACGGCAGAATATGGCTGTTATTTGTTTGACCATGCTTGCAAGCCATTGCTGACAGACTTTATGAAGCAAATAGATACAGATGTTATTGGAACCAACTACCAATCTCACGAGAGTGGTGTCGACAACCAAAAACTTATTCAAGTCAATGATGTGATTCGGAACCATCCTGTGGAGGTTATCGGTAAAGAATTGCGCGCCTCTATGACAGCAATGAAAAAAATAGTGTAGTATTTTGAGTGATTTAATGCACATAAATCTTGTTGAGAAAGCTAAATCTGTCGTTTCTGACGTGGCTGTTGAAACCGTTCTTCAGACTAATGACAGATTGAGTGCTGACTACAACGCTAATATTCTTTTTAAAAGAGAAGATTTGCAACCTGTGCGTTCTTTTAAATTGCGTGGTGCCTACAACAAAATCGCCAACTTAAGCGAGGAAGAACGTGTTTCAGGTGTTGTATGTGCTAGTGCAGGAAATCATGCGCAAGGAGTTGCTTTGGCATGTAACAAATTGGGAATCAAGGGTACTATCTTCATGCCTGTACCCACACCGAAGCAGAAATTTAACCAAGTTCGCATGTTTGGAGGCTCTGAAGTAGACATCCAATTGGTGGGTGACACCTATGACGACGCCTATCAAGCAGCTCAGGCCTATTGTGCTTCGCATACTAGCACCTTTGTGCATCCTTTTGAGGATGACGAAGTAGTCGCTGGTCAGGCTACGCTGGCATTAGAAATTATTGCACAATCCGAACAACCCATTGACTACATTTTCGTTCCAATTGGTGGTGGTGGTCTTATTTCGGGAGTGGTGCACGTCTTTAAAACCCTTTCACCCAATACTAAAATTATTGGAATAGAGCCTAAAGGCGCTCCAGCTATGTACGACTCTTTGAAAAATGGCACCAATACTACACTGACTAACATTGATCCATTTGTAGACGGCGCAGCGGTACGCAGGGTAGGGGATAAAGCCTTTTCTTTGTGTCAATCCTATTTGGATGATATGATATTGGTATCGGAGGGCACTATATGCCAAACCATACTTAAAATGTATAACAAAGATGCCATAGTCGTTGAGCCAGCAGGCGCGATGTCCGTTGCCGCTTTGAAGCAGTATGCTTCAGAAGTCAAGGGAAAAAACGTCGTATGTATTATTTGTGGTGGAAACAATGATATCACACGCATGGCAGAGATAAAAGAACGGGCGTTGCTCGAAGCCCAATTGAAGCACTACTTCATTATTCGATTTCCACAGCGTGCGGGTGCGTTACGTGAATTTGTAGCCGAAGTTTTGGGGCCTGATGATGATATTACCTTTTTTGAGTACTCTAAAAAACACAATCGAGCCAATGGTCCAGCCGTCGTGGGTATAGAGATCAAAAACAAAAGTAACTTCGAACCCTTAGTAAACCGAATGAAAGAAAAAGGTTTTTTTGGGGATTATATAAACAATAAACCTGATTTATTTCAATTTTTAATATAATTGTAAAAAAATTGCATGGAAAATCACAATCTAACAATTCCAGAAGCATTTGCTATTGAACCTATTGACCATCGATCTTATTTGATCGGTGGAAAACTTAGCACTTGGAAAGGTTCTACAGCTAGCGTGTACTCATCTATCCGAACAAAACAAAATGATGGAACACATGCGCCCACCCTTTTGGGAACGGTTCCTGACATGGATGAGACTTCCGCATTAAAGGCACTTACTGCTGCAGACAAAGCCTACAACAAAGGCCAAGGCAAATGGCCAACTATGAAGGTGGCAGAGCGAATCGCATGTATGGAGCGTTTTGCAGAATTGATGAAACTGCAGCGTGACAAAGTAGTTAAACTATTGATGTGGGAAATTGGTAAAAATCTTGCCGATTCTGAAAAAGAGTTCGATAGAACTGTTGACTATATCAATGATACTATTGACGCCTACAAAGCTATTGATCGTAGCAGCGCCAAATTTTTAAAAGACGGAGGGGTGCATGCCCATGTCCGTAGAGGTCCATTAGGAATTGTTCTTTGTCTAGGCCCCTACAATTATCCACTCAACGAAACTTTTGCTTTGTTGATTCCCGCCATCATGATGGGCAACACGGCTATTTTCAAACCTGCAAAACACGGAGTTTTGTTGATCGCTCCTTTGTTGGAAGCTTTTCAAGAGAGTTTTCCACCTGGTGTTGTCAACGTAGTCTTTGGTAGAGGTCGCACCATAGCCACTCCGATTATGAAAACAGGTCTTGTTGATGTACTGGCACTGATAGGTCATAGTTCCTCTGCGATTTCTTTACAAGACTTACACCCGTTTAAAAACAGATTGCGTTTGGTTTTGGGTCTAGAAGCTAAAAACCCTGCCATCATTCTTCCTGATGCTGACTTGGATCAAACGGTTGCCGAGTGCATTTCAGGAACGCTTTCTTTCAATGGACAAAGGTGTACCGCTTTGAAAATTGTTTACGTCCATGAAGACATCAAAGAAGCATTTTTAGAGAAGTTCACCCAAGCTGTCGATGCGCTCCAACTCGGTATGCCTTGGGACAATACACTTCTTACACCGCTCCCCGAGCCAGGCAAGCCTGCCTATATCAAAGAGCTTATAGACGATGCTACTGCCAAAGGCGCCTCCATAATCAACAGTCGTGGTGGTGAGATGTCTGACAACTATTGTTTTCCAGCAGTTTTATATCCAGTAACTTCTGAAATGCGTGTCTACGAGGAGGAACAATTCGGGCCTGTGATCCCTGTAATTTCCTTTACTGATATTCAACAACCGCTTGCAGACATGTCTGATTCCTCTTACGGTCAACAGGTTAGTCTGTTTGGAAAAGATGTGTCTAAACTTGCACCTCTTATTGATACGCTTGTCAATTTGGTATGTCGTGTAAACTTGAATAGCTCCTGTCAGCGAGGTCCCGATGTGTATCCTTTCACAGGTCGTAAGAATTCAGCAGTAAGTACATTGAGTGTACATGATGCTTTGCGTTCTTTCTCTATAAGAACTTTTGTGGCTTCTAAAGACAACCCGACAAATAACGAAATTTTAGAAAACCTAATGGCTTCTAAAAAATCCAAGTTTATCAGTACAGATTATCTTTTGTAGCCGCTTACTGGTTAAGCATTACGGGCATCACAAGCATGGTGACTTGCTCGTTTTCATCAACACCATCCATGGGGGTGATAATACCTGCTCTGTTAGGCATAGACATCTCGAATTGAATTTCTTTGGCTTCGAGGTTGTTGAGCATTTCTACCAAAAAGCGTGCATTGAACCCTATTTGCATATCCGTACCTTGATAAGCGCAGCTTAGGCGTTCTTCTGCACGGTTACTGTAATCGATGTCTTCAGCAGACACATGCAGCTCTGCCCCAGCCAATTTAAGCCGAACCTGATGGGTAGTTTTGTTGGAGAAAATACTCACCCTTTTGATGGTAGTCAAAAACAAGTTTCGGTCTATGGTGAGTACATTGGGGTTGTCTTTTGGAATGACCGCTTCATAATTGGGGTATTTGCCATCTATTAGGCGGCAAGTGAGTTTGGTGTCATCAAACTGGAAACAAGCATTGCTATCGTTATACTCAACTGCTACTTCGGATTGAGAAACCGCCAAAATAGACTTTAAAAGACCCAGTGGTTTTTTGGGCATAATAAACTCGGCTGTATTGGCTGCTGATAAATCACTTCTGTGATATTTGACAAGCTTGTGCGCATCGGTTGCCACAAAGGTAAGGCCATCTGAAGCCAACTGAAAAAATACTCCGCTCATTACGGGACGAAGCTCATCATTTCCGGAAGCAAACAGGGTATTGCTTATAGCATCTGCCAACACATCTGCGGGGATATTGACACTGTCTGCATCTTGTACTGCAACTGCTTTTGGAAACTCCTCTGCAGCGGCGTAGGCTAAGGCATATTTTCCATAGTTAGAACTGATCTCTACAGTGTTTTGATCCGTTAAGGAAAAGGTTAAAGGTTGTTCAGGGAAAGTCTTGATAGTGTCAAGAAGCAAGCGCGCTGGTACAGCAATATTCCCTTCTACATCGGATTCAATTTCGATAGCCGCAGACATTGTAGTTTCTAAATCTGTGGCTGTGACACGCAGGGTGTTTCCTTGTACTTCAAATAAGAAGTGATCCAAAATAGGCAGGGTGTTTGAGTTGTTCAACACTCCGCTGAGTGTTTGAAGAGGCTTTAGCAAGGCCGAACTTGACACAATAAATTTCATATTTCTTGACTTGTTACAAACAAAAATACCTTTTCATTTTCTAAAAAGGAAACTAACTTATCAACACCAATTGATAATCAATATCATCGAGCCATAAAACCGATAAACAATCACATCTTTTATTGAAATCGAACACTTATCACATCCAAGTATTCCAAACCGAATAAACTGCTCGCACCTCCTGTTGCCAAGGGGTTGCTTCTATACATGGCCAGCTCTAAAAGTCCAGATGCATTAAAGAGCGCCAAGGGTTTTCCGTCCTCAGATCGGTGTTTTTTGTCCACATCATAACGAATAATTTCACCGTAGGATTCATGTATTTTTTCGAATCTATTGTTGCGTGCCTCTACTACATAGGGTCTTTCCTGACCTATCTCTTCAAAAATCTTCTTGGAAATATTCGTGATTACATTTTCGTAGTTATCCACATAAATCACCTTCCCAAGAATGCTTTTTTTGTCAGCGCTGACCGTAGGTGTGTAAGGCGCCAAGGTTTTGATACTTTCTATTTGTTTCCCGATAACATGGGGAGCTCCTCCACGTGCCAAGTGAGCTGCCGCTCTGGCAAATACAGTCAAGGAGCTAAAAGAGTGGTTTCCTAGGGTTTGGTGATCCAAAAGTATAATTTGATCAGGTTTTATGTGAGGTGTGATAAGAGACAATACACCATTGTCAGAGCAAACAAAATAATGGTTGTTCATCCTCGCTATCAAAGGACGGTTGTCGGCCCTTATTTCTGTATCAATGCAAATCAAGTGTATGCTTCCTTCAGGATAGTGTTGGTAACTATTATGAACAACATATGCGGCTTGAGCTATGTCAAATGGAGCAATTTCGTGGGATATATCAACAAGGACTGGGTCGTTGAGCTCTGAATACAAAACTCCTTTTACAGCAGCCAAGTAAGGGTCTTTGTGTCCAAAATCGGATGTGATGGTGATAATGGGCTTCAATTTGATTGCAATTAGTTAATCTTCGGAACACAAAAATCCCTAAATTTGAATTCAAAGTTACCAAAATTAGTTCTGCAATAGAAATCTTATAAAACATCCGCGCTTGAACGAACTCACCATACAGCTGACAGAGGTAAACCCAACCATATTTTACGGAGGCAGCAGAAACAAAAACATCGCAACCCTAAAAAAATATTTCCCTAAACTTAAAATTGTTGCCAGGGGCAATACCATTACCGCCTATGGTGAAGAAGAACTCCTTGAAGAGTTTGAACGCCAACTCGACCGTTTGGTAATGCATTATGGCAAGTACAACAGTCTAGATGAGACCACTGTCGAACAAATTCTTACCTCAACTGATGAGGACGATTATGGGCTTGACCCTGATGACAAACAAGTAATTGTTCATGGAGTGGGCGGAAAAATTGTTCGGGCTCAAACCGCGAATCAAGCCAGAATGGTAGAAGCTGTAAATAGCAACGATTTGGTTTTTGCTGTGGGACCCGCTGGAACTGGAAAGACCTATACTGGCGTTGCTTTGGCAGTCAAAGCATTGAAAGAAAAACAAGTCAAGCGTATTATTTTGACACGCCCCGCTGTGGAAGCAGGTGAAAACCTA
>JBMYKI010000004.1:21296-47592 GCA_049595235.1 Flavobacteriaceae bacterium | reverse complement strand
AGTCTGGATTGGTATGATTCGGGCCTGCCAATACGGTTCCCAAAGGGTTACCAATCATAGAAACGGGTACTTCCATGTCATCCTTAGTAGTGGTGTTGGCAATGTTTAAAATATTTGAAGTGACAGAGAGTCCTAGAGTAACATTTTCAAAATCTTCAGGGTTTCTCAACAAATCGCTCAAATGATTTGTTAAGCGAAATTTGTAGGAGACGATATTATTGGCGTCATCATATTCAGGTATTCCTCCATAATTGATTTTGATTTGGTCAGAATAATTGCCATTACTACCATCATTATTAAAATCAACAATGGGGGCATGATTGGTCAAATCATAGAGGTAAAGACGTTCGGGTTGTGCGATATCGCCCATCAAAGCCGTTTTGGCTTGGTCCACATACAATATAAGGTTGGCTTCATTAATCAGCCAAGGACGAGATTGTAAATCTTCTAACAAGGCTTGGCCCTGATCTCCAGAGAACAGATCAATTTGAGCCATCACACCAGGGCCTCCTTTGAGGTAAATATTTTCCTGATTGTCATTGCCAGAAACGGCATTTGATACCTCTGCAGAAACCCCAGTTTGAGAAAATGTATTAAAACGAATACCATTTAAAGAAAGTGTTAAAGATTTCGATGCGTCTTCAACTTCATAATCCTCTTGTTTGGAGGCATCTCCATCTTCCTTAAGCACCAAACTTTGGTAGTCATAATCCACTATAATCTGACCGGCCGAAAAATTAAGTTGCATCAACACCGGGCTAGACTCTGCAATGTGTATTACCAGCCCTTGAAAATAGGCATGAAAAGCTTCATTATTTTCGAGGTCAGAACTGCCTTCTTTGTCTAGAATCTCTTGAAACAATTGCGTGTTTTGAAGTGGAATGCGCAGCCTGGGACTAAGGCGTTCATCTACTTCTTCTGACTCATCCTTATCTTCTGTGTCGGGGTCATCCTCCTTATAAATTACGATTTCATTGAAGTCTAAGCTAACATCACCGTCAAACAAGACTGTGGGCGCAAATCCCAACTGTAATAGGTCGAAATCAGAAAAATAAGCCTGTCCTTGTTCAAAGTTGGCGTTGGGGTCCAAGGCTCTTAAGTAATAATCCAATTTGTGAACGCTAAAATGTACTTGTTCTGTATTTCCATATACCAAATCTATTTCATAAGAATTGGCTCCTGGATCTGGGTGCACAGTGTCTTCATCTTCGTCATCTGTAATACCATCTCCGTCTGTGTCTGGGTTCAGCGGGTCTAGGTTAGAACTTCGAGATTCTTCGTAATCGGTCAGATTATCGCCATCGCTATCACTGTCTCTGTCATTTGGGTCAACATCCAAAGCGTCTATAACACCATCTCCGTCAGAGTCGCGTTGGTTACTCACATAGGGAATTTCTAACCAAACGCCCGTAACAGATTCTTGCTCATTGTGTGGCGGTCTGTCAACTGTAATTGTTCCAGATTCTGAAGCTACTTCTAAACCGTTTATTTCTGTATCCGCGTTTGCAGATCCAAAACTATTGCCACCACTCACAGGTAGGCTTATCTGTGTGGTGTATTGGGCAGATGTTTTACCAAAAATAGGGTCTTCAATATGGCCCAATTGAAAAAGTCCCAAATTGTCTGTTCGAACCACACCTACTTGATGGTGAGAAATTTTGACATCATAGGTTTGGTTTTCGAACAAAAAAGAGCTTCCAGGAAGCATCTGTGGGTCGATATCATTAAATTCTTTGGTACAAGACAGCAACGCAGTCAATACTCCCAACGTCATTACGGTGGTTCTGTGTCGAAAAGTCATCTTAGGTCAGCTTAAGATTTGGTTCATGTAAAACGACTCGTAATTGTCCTCAAAGTTATGGTCTTGCACAAAACTCATAGTAGGTTTGCCAGAATCTAAAATGGTCTTTTTTAAGTTCGGGGCTATATCGTTGTCAGCGATGATGATACCATCTGAATGCACAACAGCACTTTGAGCTAAGGCCATATAGTTGGGGTTGGACAAGCCATTTAAATTTTCACTGTCAATTCCGTCAAAAGCAATTTTTGAAACCAAATCTTTGGATAGGCTTTGTTCGAACGGAGTGCCAAAAAAGGAAGTCACGATTTTGGTGTTGGCCAACAAAGGGTCATCTGCATAGTATTTTTTGCAATACAAAGGCATCAATAAAGAGATCCATCCTTGTACGTGTATAATATCGGGTGCCCAATTTAATTTTTTGACCGTTTCGATAACCCCTTTGGCAAAGAAAATGGCACGTTCATCATTGTCAGGATAGAGGTTGCCATCCTCGTCCTCGGCCATACGCCTCCCCTTGAAATAGTCCTCGTTGTCAATAAAATAAACTTGCATGCGCTCTTTGGGGATGGAAGCTACTTTTATAATCAAAGGCATGTCTATGTCGTTGATCACCAAGTTCATCCCAGACAGACGAATCACCTCATGCAACTGATGGCGTCGTTCGTTAATCATGCCATATTTGGGAATAAAAATACGTGTTTGACCCCCACGATCGTTGACCATTTTTGGGGCTTCAAATGACATATTGGACAATTTAGACTCAGGAAGATAAGGCACTACCTCAGACGAAACATACAAAACTCTCTTCCCTGTCATAAAAAATGCCCTTTTTCTAAATTGTTGTTGGGAAAGCAAAATTACTAAATTTAAAACGATTTATTGTGAATTGCCGACTTTTGTGGCTGTTAAACTTTTGCAAAAATGCCTATCATTCAATCCCTCCATGAGCTTGAGGAATTTAAAAAAGCTCGAGGAAAACATCGCCCCTGGGGTTTGGTGCCTACCATGGGTGCGCTGCACCAAGGCCACCTGTCTTTGATCGAGAAAGCAGATCAAGAAAATGCCCTCGCATGGGTTAGTATTTTTGTAAATCCCACCCAATTCAACGACCCAAAAGACCTTCAAAAATACCCACAGACCTTAGCTTCTGATATAAGAGCTATTCAAGAAATTGCACCTGAAACTTGTGTTTTTGTGCCGAGTGTTGACATGATGTACCCGAATGGCTTGAAGCTAGAATCATTCGACCTGATGGGTCTCGACCAACCAATGGAAGGCCAATACAGGTCCAATCACTTTGACGGAGTTGCGACCGTGGTTCAACGATTATTCGAGCTCGTAGCACCAGAGAGGGCTTATTTTGGGGAAAAAGATTATCAGCAACTCAAAATTGTAGAGTTGATAGGCAATAAAATGCAAGTTGACATTTGTCCTTGTCCGATAGTACGAGAGGCCAACGGATTGGCAATGAGTTCCAGAAACCAAAGACTTACTACCGCTCAAAAGGAACAAGCCGCAGCCCTATTTGATGTGCTCAACCAAGTCAAAACTGCTTTCGGAAAAGCACCCATAGAAGAACTTCACAATATTGTTGAACAAACCTTAGGTCCGTTGCCAGATATTAATTTGGAATATTTTGAAATAGCAGACAGCCAAAGCTTGAAAAAGATAGAGGACTACAGTGTTTCGGCACAAAGCAGGGCTTTTATTTCGGTATGGATAGGTGGTGTGAGACTAATCGATAATATGTTGCTCATTTGAGTATATTTGTCCCATGCAAATCGAAGTCCTAAAGTCTAAAATTCATCGTGTAACTGTCACCGGCGCAGAACTTCACTATGTGGGAAGTATTACTATTGATGCTGCCTTAATGGAGGCGGCCCAATTGGTGGCTGGCGAGAAGGTTCAGGTGGTCAATGTAAACAATGGAGAACGATTAGAAACCTACGTCATACAAGGTGAAAAAAACAGTGGGGAAATAACTCTCAACGGTCCAGCCGCTCGAAAAGTGCAAAAAGGGGATGTGGTTATTATCATCAGTTATGCCCACATGAGCCCACAAGAAGCACAATCCTTTCATCCTGTGGTACTTTTTCCTGATACCGAAACCAACACACTTCGATAATTTTGCCAAGGTTTCTCTCTCAGTTGCTTAAAACCGTGATCCCTTTAGGCATTGGGGTTTTTTTCATTTATTATTCATTTAGCAATACCACGGAAGATCAACGCAGTCTTATTTGGAAATACATACGCCAATCCGATCTCTATTTTGTGGCACTATCGGTCTTTTTTGGTGTTTTAAGTCACCTTTCTAGAGCCTACCGGTGGGGATTTTTATTGCACCCTCTGGGCTATCGGCCTAGATTTATCAATATGGTATTAACCGTGCTTATTACCTATGTGTCAAATCTGGGGATACCTCGATCGGGCGAGGTGTTACGGGCAACGGCTTTAAGAGCCTATGAAAAGATTCCTTTTGAAAAAAGCTTTGGTACCGTAGTGATGGAGCGGCTTGTCGATTTGTTATTGTTGTTGATTTGTGTCGGAATTGGCTTCATGCTTGAGTACGAAATGGTACGCTCTTTTTTTGAAGGCAACAACAACGGCAATAGAATTTGGGTTGTTGCTGGAATGCTGATTTTGGGATTCTTATTCCTGAAGTGGTCGCGTCGAACCCAACACCCGTGGGGCGCAAAAATTCGAAGCTTTTCTCAAGGGCTTTTAAGCGGATTGACCTCTATAAGAAACATGCCCAATACGGGCTGGTTTTGGGCACATACCTTATTTATATGGTCCATGTATTTAATGATGTTTTGGGTGATACAATTTGCACTCCCTGGGGCAGACACATTAGACCTTAAAGCCCTATTCCCTGCTTTTATTGCAGGTGGTTTGGCCATGTCGGCCACCAATGGGGGTATCGGCCTGTATCCAATTGCTGTGGCCGCAGTGCTATCTTACTACGGAATGCCCTACGAATTGGCCCTTGCCTACGGCTGGGTCATGTGGACAGCACAAACCCTCATGGTCGTGTTTTTTGGAGGGATTTCCTTTTTCTTGCTTCCCATTGTGAACAGAAATAAATAAGTATCTTAGAACCGCTATGGCGCAAGTCAAAACTGCTTTTTTTTGTAAAAATTGTGGCACCCAATATGCCAAATGGCAAGGGCAGTGTCACGCTTGTAAGCAATGGAACACCATTACTGAAGAAGTACTGCAAAAACCCAAAACAGAAGCATGGCAAAACCCCGATAACAGACAAAGAAATACCCCTGTACTTGTTGAAGATGTCTCTTCGGATCAACAAAAACGTGCCAAAACCAATGACCCTGAACTCGACAGGGTGCTGGGCGGAGGGATCGTTCCGGGCGCTTTGGTGTTGTTGGCTGGTGAGCCGGGCATTGGCAAATCAACCTTGTTGCTCCAACTAGGGCTGCGAGTTGGCTATAAGGTGCTCTACGTTTCTGGCGAGGAAAGTTTGGCGCAAATCAAATTGCGAAGCAACCGAATGGATGGAAACACAGAAAACTGCTTTTTGCTCAACGAAACCCATGTAGAGCGCATCCTAACTCAAGCCCAACAACTTCAGCCTGATTTGATGATCGTTGATTCGGTACAGACCCTGCACACTGACCTTATTGACAGCGGCGCTGGCAGTGTGTCACAAATTCGAGAATGCACATCCGCTTTGCAACGCTTTGCCAAGCAAACCCATATCCCTGTGATTTTAGTAGGTCATATTACCAAAGATGGCATGATTGCTGGTCCCAAAATTTTGGAACATATGGTCGATGTGGTCCTGCAATTTGAAGGAGATCGAAACCATATGTACCGCATCCTACGAACGCCTAAAAATCGATTTGGCGCCACGGCAGAAATCGGAATTTATGAAATGTTGTCTAGTGGTCTTAGGCCCGTGACCAACCCCAGTGAATTACTCATTTCTAACAAGAGTCAAGGTCTGAGTGGACATGCCATCGCTGCTACTTTGGAAGGCATGCGCCCCATGCTGATCGAATGTCAGGCGCTGGTGAGCTCAGCGGTATATGGAACCCCGCAGCGAAGTTGTACAGGCTTTAATGCCAAGCGCCTCAATATGTTGTTAGCGGTTCTAGAAAAACGTGCAGGTTTTACATTGGGCGCCAAAGACGTCTTTCTCAATCTTGCAGGAGGTATCAGGATCGAAGACCCAGCACTAGATCTTGCTGTAGTAGCTGCGGTGCTTTCGAGCAGTCTAGATGTCGCTATTCCAGAGGGTTATGCTTTTGCTGCTGAAATCGGACTCTCGGGAGAATTACGCAACGTTGCCCGAATGGAACAAAGGATTCAGGAGGCCGAAAAACTTGGGTTTCACACCTTAGTGGTAGCTCAAAAGACCAAAACTACAAGTAGCAAAATCAAAGTCGTTCCGCTAGACAACATCCGTAGCCTAGTTGACTTGTTGTTTTAAGGGGCTGGATTGGGAATCTCGGCATGCACGGCATTGATGGCCGCAATCAAATCATCTGACAATGCTACACTAATAGAGTCTATGTTTTCTTTGAGTTGACCCATTTGGGTGGCGCCAATAATGTTAGACGTCACAAAAGGCTGTTGGGTCACATAGGCCAGCGCCATATGGGTCAAAGACATGCCCGCGTCATCAGCAATTTTCGCGTAGCGTTCTGTAGCATCTTTACACTGCTGACTGCTGTAGCGTGCCATACGTGGAAACAAATCCAAGCGGCTGTTTTTAGGAACTGTACCTCCTCTGTATTTGCCACTCAATACGCCAAAAGCCAAAGGCGAATAGGCCAATAAGCCTACACCTTCACGCATAGAAACCTCTGCATTGCCAATCTCAAACAAGCGGTTTAGCAGTGAATATGGGTTTTGGATAGTCACCATGCGAGGAAAGCCTTTTTCGGCCAATGCCATATAGCGCATCACTGCCCACGGATTCTCATTGGACAAGCCAATCTGGCGAATTTTCCCAGATTGTATTAGGGAGTCTAGGGTTTCCAAAATAGGCATGAAATTTTCAACCCAGGAGTCGTCGGGGTTGTGCGAGTAGTCCCGCACACCAAACATATTGGTCGTGCGTTCGGGCCAATGCAATTGGTACAAATCGATATAGTCTGTTTGTAGCCTTTTGAGGCTGCCATCTACGGCTTCTCTAATCGAGTCGGGCGAAAATCCTGTGGTTCTGATATGGGCGGTATAGGCGCCCGGGCCTGCGATTTTGGTTGCTAATACCACCTGGTCTCGGTTGTTGCGTTGGGCAAACCAGTTGCCGATTATGCGTTCCGTTTCGGCATGGGTTTCGGCGGTTGCAGGTACAGGATAGAGCTCGGCAGTATCAAAAAAGTTTACGCCTCGACCTAAGGCATAGTCCATCTGTTCAAAAGCCTCATTTTGGGTGTTTTGTTTCCCAAAAGTCATAGTCCCTAAACAAATTTTACTCACCTGTATGTCGGTGTGTGGCAGTTGGGTATATTTCATATTTATATCGCTAAAGAAACGCCCACAGGGCAGTGATCCGAATGGTAGGCATTGGGCAATATAAAAGCCCTTTCGATTTGGGAAGTAAGTGAGTTGCTAACTAGTGCGTAATCTATACGCCAGCCTTTGTTGTTGGCACGTGCATTGGCTCGATAGCTCCACCAGCTGTAGTGGTGCGGATCGGCGTTCAGGTGGCGGAAAGAATCTGTAAATCCGCTATTGATAAAAGCGTCTATCCAGGCTCTTTCTTCGGGTAAAAAACCAGAAACTTTGGCATTGCGAACGGGGTCATGAATGTCAATGGCTTCGTGACAGATGTTATAATCACCACAGATGACCAAATTGGGATAACTGGAGCGCAAATCATCAACATATGTCCGAAAATCATCCATATACCGAAACTTGGTGGCCAATCTTTCGGGGTTTGTGCCAGAGGGTAGATACAGGCTCATTACAGACACCCCATCAAAGTCTACCCGCAAGTTGCGTCCTTCAAAATCCATATAATCTATACCGGTGCCATAGGTGACTTGATGGGGCTTTTGTTTGCAAAGGATAGCCACCCCGCTGTAGCCCTTTTTTTGGGCAGGATACCAGTAGTGGTGCGCATACCCCAAAGCCTCAAACACGGTTGGATCGAACTGATCGGGGTTGGCTTTGATTTCTTGTAAACACAGCACATCGGGATTGGCAGCACGAAGCCAGTCCAATAGTCCTTTGTTTAGGGCAGCACGAATGCCATTGACGTTGTAAGAGATAATATCCATTTGGGCTAATATAAAACGAAACTTTAATATCTTTGATGCAGCTAAATTTTAACCATGAACCGAATTGTCCCTTTGTTTTTAACAGTCTTCTTTTGTTTTATTTCTTTTGCACAAGAGGAACCTGTTCAGGTAGAAATAGTAAAAGATTCCTCATACGAGTTTGTTGACCCTATTGGATCTCATGAGCTCCGAGTAAATATGTTGGACCTGTTGTCGGGTCCTGCTTTACATGTGTACTACGAGCGCGTTGTGGATGCGTCTAGTGGTTATGGTGTTTCAACCTTTTTAGACGTTAGTAGCAATAATGCTAGTTATCAAAATTTCTCTGTAAACCCATACTATCGTTTTTACTTTTTGAATCGCAAAGATTTTGGCGCCAGCGGAGTGTATGTAGAAGTATTTAGCTCATTGGCGTCTGTTGAGTCTGATGTTTATGATTCAGACCAGAACGAATTCCAAATTTCACTAGGTATGAGCCTTGGGCGCAAATGGGTTAACCGCAGTGGTTTTACTTTTGAAACTTTTTTAGGGGCTGGCCGTTACCTACTAGATTCCGAAGGTGGCAATGAAGCGCACGCACGCATCGGGATTGCTATCGGAAAACGATTTTAACAGTTAGCCAGCGCTTTTTTTACAGAAACCGCATTGGCGATAATTGCGCTTAATTCTGCTATGGCGATGCGTTCTTGATCCATACTATCACGATGACGCAGTGTTACGGTGTGGTCTTCTAAAGTTTGGTGATCGACCGTTACGCAGAAAGGGGTTCCTAAAGCATCTTGGCGACGGTAACGACGCCCCACTGCATCCTTTTCGTCGTAAGCAACCTCCATGTCCCACTTAAGGTCATCCACTATTTTTCGGGCGATGTCGGGCAGACCATCTTTTTTGACCAAGGGCAATACGGCTACTTTGGTCGGAGCCAATACAGCAGGCAAGCGCAACACAGTACGCGTAGAACCATCTTCAAGAGTCTCTTCTTGTAAGGCATTTGAGAATACCGCCAAAAACATACGATCCAAGCCAATAGAAGTCTCCAATACATAAGGCACATAGCTCTCGCCTCGCTCAGGGTCAAAGTACTGAAGCTTTTTTCCTGAATATTTTTCATGGCTTCCCAAATCGAAATCAGTCCGGGAATGAATTCCCTCTAATTCTTTGAATCCGAAGGGAAATTTAAATTCTATATCGCAAGCCGCATCGGCATAGTGGGCTAGTTTGTCGTGATCGTGGAAACGGTAATTTTCTTCACCCATCCCTAAAGACAAATGCCACTTCAGGCGGGCTTCTTTCCAGTGGGCATACCATTCCTTTTGACTTCCAGGAGGGATAAAAAACTGCATTTCCATTTGTTCGAATTCGCGCATGCGAAAGATAAATTGCCGTGCCACGATCTCATTGCGGAAAGCCTTTCCGGTTTGGGCAATCCCAAAAGGCAATTTCATACGCCCTGTCTTCTGAACATTTAAGAAATTGACAAAAATTCCTTGAGCGGTTTCGGGTCGTAAATACAAGTCTGTGGCATGCTCAGCAGAGGCCCCCAATTTGGTGCCAAACATGAGGTTGAACTGCTTGACATCGGTCCAGTTTTTGGATCCTGATACGGGACAGACAATCTCTAATTCCTCAATCAGGGCTTTGATGTCGGCGAGGTCTTCTTTTTCCAAAGACTGCCCCATACGTGCCAAAATAGTACTTGCTTTTTCTTGATAACCCAACACCCTGGGGTTGGTGCTTGTAAATTGTTCTTTGTCGAAAGCATCTCCAAAACGTTTGGCGGCTTTTTTGACTTCTTTTTCGATTTTGGCTTCCAGCTTGGCTACGTAATCCTCGATCAAAACATCTGCACGATATCGCTTTTTGGAGTCTTTGTTGTCAATCAAAGGATCGTTAAATGCATCTACGTGACCCGAAGCTTTCCATGTAGTGGGGTGCATAAAAATAGCCGCGTCCAACCCGACAATGTTATCGTTGAGTTGTACCATGGCTTTCCACCAATAATTGCGGATGTTGTTTTTGAGCAATACCCCTTGTTGACCGTAATCATACACAGCACTCAGGCCGTCATACACATCGCTGGAGGGAAACACAAAGCCATATTCTTTGGCATGAGCGATGACTTTTTTGAATTGATCCGTTGTTGACATGGCGCAAAAATAAGGTTTCTTTTCGTAAATTGTCAGATATAAACCGCCCCAATGCGTTCTCTTTTATTAGACCTCGGACAAGTTTTTATGCCCAAACTGTGTTTGGGGTGCCAACGTAGCCTCCCAAGGTCTCTGCAACAGCTGTGTTTGGAGTGCCTTGAAAAGCTGCCAATAACACACTACGAACAGTATCCTGAAAATCCATTGTATAGACTTCTTAATCAAAGGGTTTCAATTGAAGAAGCTATGGTTTTATATTTTTTTGAAAAAGAAGGGCTTATGCAAAAGTTGATTCACATGCTCAAATACAAAGGGCACTACAGATTGGGCGTTTTGTTTGGAAAGATATTAGTTGAAAGATTGACTATCCATAAACGACCGGATTATACATTGGTTGTGCCAATTCCGCTTCACAAAAAGAAAAAACGTATCAGAGGCTACAACCAGGTCCAAGGTTTTGCGAAGGCACTATCTCAAAGTTTGGCTATTTCATACAATGACACATTGTTGATAAGACACAAGTCTACCAAAACTTTGGTTCGTATGACACAAACCCAACGTTGGAAACAAGTGCGTGACGCCTTCCGAATACGCAACCCTAGAGCGTTATTGGGACAACATGTTTTGTTGGTCGATGATGTGGTAACCACAGGTGCCACCCTATCTGCCGCGGTTGCATGCCTGTCCAAACAAGAAGGCGTTCGAGTTTCTGTAGCAGCAATTGCCTTTGCTCAGCCACCACTTCCTTAGTCGTGAAAATAGTCGTTTCTTTGTGGTAATGAAGCGCGCTCTAGAATTCCTTTTGTTTGTGTTGGTGGTGCTTTTGTTTGTACAATGTGCGCGCCGTGGCAATCCCACAGGAGGACCCGAAGATGAGACACCTCCGGTGCTAGTTCGTGCCCTACCTGAACCCAACACAACCCAGTTTAAGGAATCACGTATCAGGCTCTATTTTGATGAGTACATTAAGTTTAATAAACTCAAAGAACAACTCATCATATCGCCCCCACTGCCTGCATCGGCATATACCATCTCACCACAGGGAAGTGCTGCCAAATACATCCAGATTGACTTAGACGACAGCCTTCAAGCCAATACGACTTACAGTTTCAACTTTGGTCAGAGCATTGTAGACAATAACGAAGGTAATCCCTATCCATACTTCAAATATGTCCTGTCAACTGGTGACTATGTAGATTCGCTGGTAGTTCGTGGCACCATTGGAGATGCATTCAAGCGCGAAGCTGATAATTTTGTGTCGGTCATGCTCTATGCCGTAGATAGCACCTATGCCGACTCTATCATTTACAAACAACAACCCACCTACCTTACAAACACTCTGGACAGCCTGGCTCAATTTGAAATTTCCAATGCGCGAGCAGGACAGTATTTGTTGGTGGCTCAAAAAGATGTAGCTAACAACTACACTTTTGACCAGCAGGTAGATAAAGTGGCCTTTGCCTCCTCATTTGTCGAACTGCCAACGGATAGCCTCTATCATTTGGATTTGTTTTTAGAACAACCCGATTTTTCATTTGGCAGAAGTTTTCAGGCCGGTCAAAACCGTATCGGATTTGGCTACACCGGTGACCCCAAAGGCATCTCCCTAGAACTCGCCACTCTTTTGCCCGACAGTGTCAAGACCATCCAAAGCTTTGACAAAGAAACCGATACCTTATACTTCTGGTATAAAAACCTTGAGAATGACTCGCTGCAGTTTGTGCTTGCACGCGATACCCTGAGAAAAGAAATTGTACACCGTTTGCGTCCTGAGGCTTTAGACTCTTTGACGCTCAGTGCCTCACATAGCGGACGATTGGAATTGGCCGATTCGTTACGTATCACTACCAATACGCCCATTCAGTCCATTGACAAGACGCAAATCCGTTTGGCAGATAAAGACACAACCGCAGTTTCTTTTGAGGCGGTTTTGGAAGATCTACACAGCTTGCGTATTGCTTTTGATCCTCTCCCAAATGATACCTATCAGTTAGAATTGTTGCCAGGCGCCATTACCGATTTTTTTGAGTCTACAAATGACACACTACAATACAGACTTAAAACCCCCAGCCGAATTGATTATGGTAGTGTCTACCTACAAGTGTTTGATGTGCCAAGCTATCCCATTATTATACAGCTAACCAACGAAAAGGAAGAGGTTGTTCGCAGTCTGTATGTTACAGAACCTCAGCGACGATACCCCTTTCTGCTCCTCGAGCCCAACAAATACTACGTGCGGGTCATCATTGATGAAAACCAAAATGGCATTTGGGACCCAGGTCGCTATTTAGAAAAACGATTGCCCGAACCTGTTTTTCATTATGAAACCTTGCTAGATATACGTGCCAATTGGGAATTGCAAGAAAGATTCAGTCTAAAATAAAGGCATCCCTGTCATCGAGAAAAGGGAGTTTCTCACGGGTTGAATAAAGCAATTCTTTGTCCAATACCACCTGCCCCAGGTCAGCATCTGGGTTCATATTCAACAACTCGTTTCCCAACATATCATAGGCAGCTGATGCGCCAGGATATTGAATACGGTAAGCGTCTTTACCTGTTCGGTTTACGCCCACCGAAAAGGCCATGTTTTCTATAGCTCGGGCGCGCAAAAGGGCGTTCCACGCTTGGATGCGAGGTTTGGGCCAGTTGGCCACACACAATAACAAATCATACTGGTCTGTGTTGCGGGCAAAAACAGGGAATCGCAAGTCATAACAAATAATGGGTCGTATACGCCAAGTTCGGTATGCAATGGTTTTGATTTTAGTTCCTTTGGTATAGACCCGAGCCTCGCCTGAAGGAGTATAAGGGTGGTATTTGTCATAGGTGTCCAATTGACCATCGGGATGGGCAAAGTAGAAACGATTGTAGAAATGATCGCCCTCTCGAATGGCCAAACTCCCACAAATAGCAGCATGCCGTTGTTGAGCCTGGGTAAGCATCCATTGGACTGTAGGGCCATCCGGGGTTTCAGCCACTTCATTTGGGGTCATGGTAAAGCCAGTAGAAAAGGTTTCGGGCAACACAAAAATATCGACTGTTCCTTGGGCCTTATCCATCAAATCTTCAAGGGCGTGGCGATTGGCTAAGGGGTCGTGCCAAAACAAATCGGATTGAAGGAGGCAGAGCTGCAATTGCTGATACATACAAGCAATTTAGGTATTATTTGTTTCATTTCTAAGCCTGTATGTGTAAGTCGATTTTGAATGTCAAAATAAAACTTGCTGTGATTATAGTTGGTTTGTTTTTTGTTTTACTTGCAAAATAAAATCCGCATCGTAAGCAGGGTTTGGTTCTGTAGGTATAGGTGCTTTGATACTTGACCTCCATGCGCGTAGTTTATCATACAATTCGGATGCTTTGTCATGATTTGTATCGCTTAGGTCATTTCGCTCTCCTACATCTTGAGACAAATTGTATAATTCGATTTCATTGTCCTCAAAATAGTGGTGGAGCTTCCAGTCTCCGTCGATAATGACGGATCCAGGTCGGGTTCTGAACAAGGGATCTCTGGCGTCATCTTTTTTTCCCGCATAGGACTGCAAATAGATTGGAAAATGGAAGTATAGTTCCCTGCTCACATTCAAACTGTCTTTTCCTTTTAATATTGGTAAAATAGAATGCCCGTCTAGTATTTTTTCAGGCATTTCAATGGACAAAATATCCATAAAGGTTGGAAAAAAATCCAGATTCGATATCGGTACACCAGATGTTGTATTGGGCTCTATGACGCCTTCCCATCGGATTATATATGGAACCCTGATACCTCCTTCATAGTAAGACCCTTTACCTGCGCGAAGGGGATGTTGGGACGAAATGCCTCTGATGCCTCCGTTGTCTGAGGTAAACACTATTAGGGTGTTTTGTAATTCTAGCGTATCCAAAGCGTTTATCAACAAGCCTATATTCTTGTCCACAGTTTCTATCATGCCAGCGTAATCGGCATGGTTTTGGTGCTGATTGCCGCGTTTGTTGCTATATTTTTGTTTTAGTGCGGGGGTCGTTTCCAAAGGGGTGTGCACCGCATAGTAGGGTAAATAAACAAAGAATGGTTTGTCTTTGTTTTGGACAATAAACTGAATCGCTTCGCTTGTAAGCCTGTCCGTAAGGTTTTCATTTTTCACATGGTCTTGGATGTTGCTTATGTTGTAGGGGCTGAAATAGCCATTTTTTCCGGGGTTTCCCATGCGGTTTCCTCCAATGTTTATGTCAAAACCTTGTGTTGTGGGGTCTTCTCCTAAGTGCCATTTGCCAAAACTCCCTGTCACATAGCCAAAGCTTTTGAGCATTTCCGCTATGGTAATCACATTTTTGTCTAATACGGTGGTGTTTTTTACTGGAATTATTTTGCGGCTTTTTTTATGCCCCCTTTCTGAATTTCCGACTGTGTAAACTCCATGGCGTGGGGTGTTTTGACCACTTAATAAACAGGCTCTGCTTGGGGCGCAGTTGGCGGCAGCGGCGTAGCCTTGTGTAAAAAGTATCCCATCATTTTTAAGCTTATTGATGTAGGGAGTCTCATAGAAAGTACTTCCATAAGGCTCTGTATCAGCCCAGCCCAAGTCATCCACATTGATGTAAATGATGTTGGGGAATGGGGGTTTTTTTGGGGGGGTCCATCCCCTCCTTACGACCAAAAGTACGGTCACAAAAAAAACAACTTTAAGCTTTATTGAAAAGTTCAAAACAATCGTTGCTTCTCAACATGGGTTGGTTGGCATGATTAATGATTACAAAAAGCATGTACGTCTGAATACTCATTCTTCTTTAAGCCCACAATAGGAATGGTTTTTTCTAATTCATCAACACCACGGGTCAGGCCATTGTTAAAACTCACCATGAGTTCGAATTGATTTGAATTCCCGATATTGACGTCTTCTGGTCCTACTATAAATTCAAATACACCCTCTTCATCTGGCTCGACAGCAAACGCTTTGGCCCAATACTCCCCTCCTCCGTAGAGGAAGCGCAGCACAACGCGGTGAAATGGAAGATTGGAAATTACCTTTCCTCTTATTCTTGTTTCACCATCTGGACCACAATCGGCAGTAAACAGGCTCTGGTCTCCAGGAATTTTTTCTATCCTCATGGTTTTACCTTCAAGTTGGCTTTGATCAAATGGTTGGTTTTTAAAAACCGGATGATTCGCAATCAATGATGCACTAAAATCAGAAATACGCACCTCCTCTGTGATTTCTACTCCAACTGTTTTTTCATAGGCCTTGTTTACGGGACCCATCAAGGTGTTATGTGATGTATCATTCAGCAGGGGACCCGTATGTGGTAGTGAAAGGGCATGGCCCAACTCATGCATGATTGCCTTTAAAATGATGTCTCTATGGAATTGGGTTTCGGCTGGGTGTTTTGTGAAATCTATGGCACCTGTGGCTGGGGGATTGGAAAATTTCATCCTGCCTCCAGCAATGCTACCCCCACCAGTGGCGCCACCCTTATGTTTATAGTGGGCCGTTGCCCATATAGAATTAGCATCATTCAAATGTGGAAATTTTTCTTTAGCGAGTTTTACCGCTGTTCCAGTAATGTTGTCCAGTTCGTTAGAAGACATATCGCTCTCAACAGAGTATATAAGTATATCATCATCTGTGTTTCGGGCAAACATAATTTTATTGGGCAGTTCATATCCTTTGCTTTCGAGCTGTTGAGCATAGTACATTTCGGTGTACTTTCCCACATCTCTCAACCTTATAACCTTGTCTTCGGTAATTTCTACATCTGTTGTTTTTAAAAGCAATAACCTCACTCTAGGCCAGTTTATCGGCGTATCATCCTCTTTTTCATTTAAAGTTGTCGGAGTTGTTGTAGGCGGTGGATCTACCGGAGGATTCGGAGGAGTAGGTTCTGGATTGTCGGAATCGCTTGAGCAGAAAACAATAAAAATACTTGTCAGTACTAGCAGCGCCTTGGTGAAGGTATGATATTGAAATTTCATGTCTTGTTATTTAAGGGTTCATATTCTATTGTTAGATGAGATTTGTTCTATATCTCATGCGTGGCTCTTGTAACTAATTTGTCCTAAAAGCACTTTTTTGCCAGTTCCTTTTTGACAGCATTTCTCACATTCTATGCACTCTTTCAGGCTTCTGTTTGGTTACATCTGGGGTTTCATCAAAATCTTTGTCTGCTAACCCTCTTTTCTATCTATAGCCGTTGTTTGTCGGGTCTGAATCCAACAATGCTGGATTTAGAATTAGCTGTGCCTGCGGTATGGGCAGTAACACATGACGGTCTTTGATGTTTGTGGGTGCATTATTAAAAGATCTGTGCAATTCATTTTGCACCACATCCAATAAAATTCCCCAACGTATCAAATCTGTTTTTCTGTGCCCTTCTGCACAAAGTTCAAATTTTCTCTCATCGTACATGGCTTCTCTAAATTCTGTTTGGGACATCCCACTCCACGGCTGATCTGGCTCAAAGGCTCTTTCTCTCACCCGATTCACATAGGGGTAGGCATTGGTAGGACCATTGAGCTCATTTTCAGCCTCTGCGGCCATCAGGTAAATATCTGCCAAACGAAATACAGTATAGTTTTCGTGGTGATTTTGTCTGGGAGATTCTTCATTATTTAAGTTCCACATTTTACGGAAATATGGATGTCTAAGTTGGAATCCCAAATACTCTGTCACAATGGTTACGTCGTATCTCAAATCTCCGTCTTGCCAGTTTGATTGGCGGGCCAAATTGAGCATGGGTGATGCGCCGCCAAAACCGTTCATTGCCTCTCCTTGTTCCTCCAAAGCAGCTTTTAGGAGGTCCCCATTTTTAGGCGTGCCAGGACCCCCTGGTCTGGCATTTCTATTTCTTGGCTCGTCTCTCAACCTGGGGTTAAAGGCAGAGGTTTTCCAGGTAGATACCACGTCTGTTGCAAAATCCACCACAAAAATATGTTCGTTGGTGATGGTGTTGGCAGGTTCCGTGTAGTCAAAAAGATCTTCGAAATTGGGTAACAGGGTATGATGTGATTTTTCGATTATAGAATCACATGCGTCCTTTGCCTGTTGCCACTCCTTGTCTATCAAATGGTATTTTGCTTTTAGGGCAAAGCCCGCCCATTTGGTGGCCTTGCTAGCCAGCTCATCGGGGTGAAGATCTGACATCAAAGAAATGGCTCTTTCGAGATCGTTTTTCATATCGGTCCTTATTTGAACCTTGTCAAACCGGGGGAGTTTGCCTGCCTCAACAGGGTCCATCAGTTCTCTGATATAAGGCACATCGCCCCACAAATTGGTTAAATGATAATAGGCCAAAGCTCTTAAAAACAGCAACTCTCCAACCACTTCATTTCTAGTAGGTTCAGTGATTTTTGTATTGCCCTCTATATAGGTGAGAAATTCTGTGCTGGCATTGACAACCTCATACAATTCTGACCAAGAACCATTGCCATCTGCGACCCCTTCAGCGATCAAGTAGGAGCTTACTGCTGCTGAGGAAGGCGTATTTCTTGTAGGCTCCACAACATCTGTCCCATATGTAATATAATCGTCCAGCCCTCTTTGACCATATATGCCACGGCCATGCAACAATCTGTACACACCGTTTACAGCCAATTCTGCATCGGTATCATTATTGAAAAAATTAGACGGAGAGATGCGACCCCTTACTTCTTCTTCTAAAAACTCATCACATCCTGTAAATGTTCCTGCTACTACCAGTAGCCATACTAAAAACTTGTTTGTTATATTTTTCATTACTCTATTTTTTTAAAATTCAACTCTAACCCCCATGGTAAAAGATCTTGCATAGGGATATATTCCATTAATAAAACCTTGAGAAACAGACCCGAATCCCCTATTACCAGTGACACTATTGGCTTCCGGATCGCCTGTTTTATACTCTGAAAACAACAACAAGTTGTTGCCTGTTGCATACAGGCTTATTCTACTGAAAGTCTTTTCTAATTCCGTGTTTTTGATCGGCAAATCATAATTTAGTGTCACCTGCTTCAACCTCAAAAAGGACCCGTCAACTACACTTTTGGTGCTGGGTGGGATAAATGTGTTAATGGTGGTTCCTGCTCTTGGAATATCAGAGGTTTCATTTACGCCTTCTCTCCACCTGTTGGCCACTTCGGGAAGCAGGTTTCTGCCACTTCTGCCAAAAAATGCAACCTGTGCATTTTCGTAAAAAAGGTCGCCTCCATATTGCCCATGAAAAAAGACATCGAGGTTCCAATTTTTGTATTGAAAGGAGTTTCTGATGCCGCCATAAAAATCAGGCTCAGGATTTCCGATAATTTGATAATCTTCGCTGTTATAATCTGGGTTGTCATCGAGGTTTTCAAACCTTGGACCACCAATAAAAGACAACCCGACTCTGTTGTCATCTATGATTTCCTGTGCGTTTTTATAGGTTCCTAAATATTTGAGCCCCACAAATGATGGCATCGTCTCACCCACTATCAAACGTCCTCCCGGTGCATTTGGTAGATTGATAAATTCAGTGCCTTCATTTAGTTTGAGCACTTTGCTTCTATTTCCTGAAATGGTCAGTTGGGTGTTCCAAGAAAAATGCTTTCTCTCAATATTGGTTGAGCTCAGTGTGACATCAATACCCTTGTTTTCAATAGAACCCACATTTTGCAATTGATTGCCACCACCCGCTTGGGCAGCTATACTCACCGCCAAAAGCAAATCCTCCGTGGTTTTGTCATAATAATCTACCTCTAATGATAGTCTGTTTTTGAGCAAGCCCAACTCCAAGCCCACATCCCACATTCTTGTTGTTTCCCATGTCAATCCCTCAGAAGGCAAGCTGGAAGGCAATACCCCACCTACCCCAATGTTGTTAAAGACGTTGGTCGTGGGGTTGTAAAAAGCGAGTGATGAATATGCATTGACCCCTTGCTCACCTACCGCTCCGTAGCTCACTCTCAGCTTGAGTTTGTCAACAAAATCAATATTGTCAAAAAATCTTTCTTCACCAGCGTTCCAGGCCACCCCTACAGAAGGGAAAAATTCGTACTTCTCGCCCTCTTCAAAAACAGATGAGCCATCATACCGCCCGGCCAAGGTCAACAAGTACTTGCCACCCTTGTACCCATAGTCTATACGTCCGACCAAAGAAACCAGTGTTCTTTGGGAATAATTTGACCCCACGCTTAGGTTTGATGCTCCATCATCGTTAATATCAGAACCTGTTCCCAAACCATTAAAACCTACCGCATCAACGGGCAGTTGCTCGGCCTGTGCAAAAGAGGTTTCAATATTGTTTTTTTGCCAGGTAAATCCTGCCAATACTTTGAGCGTTTGGTCATCGCCAATGCTTGTCTTGTAGTCGAAGGTGTTTTCATTGAGATAGCTTTGCGCAAAAGAATCCTCAACCCTGCCTTGTGCCCCTATTGTGGATAGGCCTTGGGGTACGATACTTGGCCTGAAAGAATTGCTTTTTTGGTGTGTGATATGTGCGCCAAAGGTCGATTTGAACAGCAATCCCTTTGCCAGCTCAAATTCTAAATAGGAGTTGGCGATCACTTTTGTTTGAAGTAAGTGATCTTCCCTGTGCCTGATGTCGGCTTCCGGATTTCTCTCTCCTTGCCCTGTTATAAAGTTTTGATTCGTGAAATTGCCATCCTCATCGAATATCGGTCTCAAAGGGGAAAGCCACTGGATAATGTTATTGTAGCTTACTTTGTTTCTTTCTCTTTTGGAATGCGTGCCATTGAGGCGCAAACCAAACCGAACCTTGTCTGAAATTTTGGAACCGATATTGGCGTTCAAAATCACGCGTTGAAAGCCGGAGGCTCTGAGGACCCCCTTTTGATCAAAGTGATTGATTGACACAAAATAATTACTCGATTTTGTATTCGCGGAAATGGAAAGGTCTGTGTTGGAGATGGTCCCTGTTTGTTCGACCAAGTCAATCCAGTCTGTGGTAGGCACTTCAACCGAATCGTCAATTTCCGGAGGTATGGTCGTATCTGTAAAACCAAACCCATCTGGCCCTGGAACAAATTGGGCAGATTCATTTATATAATCTATGTAGTCTTGACCGTCCAGTATCTCAATTTGATTGACAGCGTTTTGAATCGTTGTGTAGTGGTTTACACGCACAGCGGTTTTTCCTACTTCTTGTTCTGACCCGTTTTTGGTCGTGATCAATATCACCCCAGAAGCCCCCCGGGTTCCAAATACCGCCAAGGCGGTGGCATCTTTTAAGATTTCAACGGATTTGATATCATTGACGTTTAGTGAGTTTAAGTTAAAGCCGGTACCTACTATAAATCCGTCAAGGACATAGAGTGGGGCGTTGTTGCCGGTAATAGAATTGTTTCCCCGTATTCTGATGGTTGCTCCCCCACCGGGCGTACCGCTATTGGAGGTAACAGAGACGCCAGCAGCCCTACCTTGTAGCGCCTGGTCCAACCTCGATACGGGTTGGTTTTCTAATACATCTTCCTTTACAGAAACCACAGAGGAGACCAGCTCTCTTTTGGTAGAAGTACCATAGCCAATTACTACAATTTCGTCTAAATAGGCAGTGCTTTCCAGAAGCACCACATGTATCTCTGGCGCGTTACCAACAACGATTGATTGAGTGGCAAAGCCTACGGAGGAAAACTCCAATTCGTCTCCTGCCTCGGCACGTATCAAATACTTGCCATCAAAGTCTGTAGACACACCGGTGGTTGTGCCTCGAATAACAATGCTTGCTCCAGGAATAGGCTGGCCTGACTGATCTGTAACAGTTCCAGAAATTTGCTGCTGAGCGGTGAGGGCGTAGGCGCCCATAAAAAACATCACCACGATGCATAAATAAATAGATTTCATAATATAAGATTTGAGTTAAAACAATATTGCGCATAAAAAAACAAAGTGAGGGGTGTTTTTGTTTCAAATGAGGGGTAATAATGTTCCAATAAAGCCTTTCAAAAAAAGAAAGGCATTAATTTTGATGTAGTAAGAACAAACTGTCTCTGATTTGTTTGTACAAACAGTGATGCCCAAAGGAGACAAAAACATAGAGTCATTGAACGCTAACCTACTTTCACACAGAGAAAACCACAGGGGATATTTACGTGTCTTATCCCTTACGATACTGACCGTTCTGGCGGTGCTAGCAAATGGTGTTGGTCAAAATTTAAAGAAATTACAAATCGACGGGCATACATTTAACCTGAGGGTAAATGCCATTCTTGAGGACACCTATGGGTTTCTGTGGTTTGGAACCAATGACGGGCTCTATAGATATGATGGTCACGAGGTGGTTGTTTATCAATATGATGTGTTTGATAACACTTCCATTCCCAACAACAAAGTCAACTCGATAGTAGAAGACGAAAACAAAAATTTATGGATCGGCTGTGGAAATTCTCTGGCATTTTATGACAGGAAAAAGAATCGTTTTAGAAACTATTACAACCCAAATGGGGCTTTGGTTTTTGAAAACAGCATGCACATGAGTTCGGTCACCGTTTATACGCAGAACAAACGATTTGTTACTATCCATGCTGTCGATGGGCATGGTATTGACAGCATCCATATGGATGTGTATTCGGTTCAGGATAAAAAAGAGGATGTATTGCCTAACTTTAGAAAAAATCACAACAGTGCTACTGATTCATTCGGAAGAAAATGGTACGGGACAAGAAAAGGGCTTTTGTCTTTGGATGAGAACTATCAAATTGCCAAAACCAGTTTTAAAAAAAGAGTCGATGTGTTGCTCCCTTTTACTAGCAATTCTTTTTTGATCGGATCTGGTCAGAACCTCTATGTGGTCATGTACCGAAAAGAAGACAAAACCTTGCAGATTCTTGAAGAATACAACAAGCCTTGGCTTAAAAATATAAGAGCCATCACCTTGGACAAAAACAAAAATGAAATATGGGTGGGCACGAGTACAGGGCTGTTCAAGGGTGAAAGAAACAATAACACTTTTGATTTTCGAAAAATAGAACATAATTCAGAGGATGTAGATCTGCCTGAAAAGCACCTCATAAATGCGTTGGAAATTGACGATTTTGGAAACCTTTGGGTCGGCACAACAAAAGGGGTTTTCTCCATACGCTCACAAGCATTGGCGTTTGACCATTATGTATTATCAAATCATAGGTCTATGATTAAAAACCTGTTCATGGATAAATATGACAATGTGTGGGCAGGGCTATCATCTGGTCATTTATGTAAGATTGATTCCGGTCAGCAAACCTGTTTGAGACCTGGTGGCAGGAACAAGCCCATCAATTTTGTCGTTTATGATTATAACCATGAGGAAATTTTGGTGGGTCTTGAAAAAAAACTATTGCTTTCCCAAGGGTTTGGTTCCAGCCCAAATCAGGTCTCCTTCAAGGTTTTAAAAACCTACTCAAAGCCTATTAACTGCATCATGCCCATAAGCAGCAATGAGCTCTGGGTGGGATTGTGGGAGGGCGGGATAGACATTATTAATAACAGTGTTGGTCATAATAGATTTAGAAAAGCGCTCATGCAAAAGCTTTCTGGGGTTTTGATTTCTGCCATGCACATCGATAAAAATCAAATATTATGGATTGGAACCAGAGGAAGGGGGTTGTTCAGGGTCGACCTGATAAAAGAAGAGACCCAACACTTTTTACCCTCAAAAAATAAAGGGTTGAGCTCTATTTCTATACTTTGTTTTTTGGAAAATCAACAGAGCGACGAGTTGTTTATCGGTACGCGTGGAGGCGGATTAAACGTGCTAAATACAAAGACAAAAGAATTTCGTGTGTTTGGGGAAAAAGAGGGTTTGCCCTCTTCAACGGTGGCCTCTATGCAGTTTGATTTAAATAACAATATTTGGTTGAGCACCTTGCATGGCCTGTCCATGTTTGATCAAAAAAGGAAGAATTTTGTCAACTTCAACTCCAATGACAATATAACTGAGAACGAGTTTGTTTACGGAGCCAGTCTTCGTTACGGCAACACAGGCGAATTGTTATTTGGGCACCCCAATGGCATTTACAACGTAAAAACAGAGGGTTTTAAACAAAAACAGCAAAAGGCAACCACCGCAATTACTAAATTCGTCATTTTAGGGCATACCCAAGACCAAGAAAGAAATCTAGTCCTTTCAGGCTATAATAGTCTACAAGAGTTGCCCAATAGAGAAATTGAATTGCCAAGCCACGCAAACAATATCACGATTGAATTTACCTCGCTAGACCTAACATCTCCCAACAAAAACAAATATGCTTATAAGCTCGAAGGGGTAAATGATTATTGGGTGCACACAAGTGCCGATAATAGAAATGCAACTTACAGCGACCTTAAGTATGGGAGTTATCAATTTTTAGTCAAGAGCTCTAATAGCGATGGGGTGTGGAATGATGTACCTGCCAGTATTAGATTCACTATTGTACCCCCCTTGTGGAAAAGCGATCTCGCCTATTCTATATATGCGCTTTTGTTGGTGGGGCTTATGTATATATCTACACTTTTAATAAGGCGTTGGTATAGATTGAAAAAGTCACTGGTGGAAGAAAAAATAAACCATCTCAGGGAAATGGAACTAAACAAAGAAAAGATGGTGTTTTTTACAGATATCTCTCATGAACTACGCACGCCGCTCACCCTCATTCAGGGGACTATGGAAAAAGCCGTTAGGTTCGGGGAGCATAAGCTATCGTTTACGGCGCTCAAGCGGGTGTATAGCCATTCGCTTCGAATGAAAAGGCTGATTGACCAAATCATGGACATACGAAAAATGAATGTATATGGATTCAAGTTGAAAGTGACAGAAAACAACCTATCACAAGATGTGAAATCTATTAAAAACGCTTTTGATGATTTTGCTTTGACTCATAATATTAAGTATACCGTCGAAGAAGAGCACACCATTTCAAAGGCTTGGTACGACGTTGATGTGCTGGAAAAAGTATTGTATAATCTACTTTCAAATGCCTTCAAAAACTCTCATATGGATGGCAAGGTAGAAGTGCGATTAAATAAAAGGGTCATAAATAATAGCAAAAAATCGAATAATGAATTGCCACAAGGTGAATATGTAGAATGTTCTGTATGGGATAATGGTGCAGGAATTTCAGAAACCGATATGAAGTATGTTTTTGAGCGCTACTATCAATCAGATTCTCATTCCAATCACAGAAATTCTGGCAGTGGTATCGGAATGGAATTGGTGCACAAACTGATAGGGAAACACAAAGGAAAAATTGTTGTGAAAAGTGAAAAAAACACGTTTACCGAGTTCACTTTTTGGCTGCCAATAGAAAAAAAGTTTTACTCAGATGATGAGGTTTTCCAAATATCTAATCATGGGAGGTCATCCCTTGAATCAGTCAATGAGCCCAATCCCGAAATCGAACTTGAAGCAGCGCTTGATGACGTCGAATGGATAAATACAAACAATACTTCCAAGCATAAAATTCTTATCGTAGAAGACCATCTTGAGCAAAGAAAAATGTTGAAAGAGGAGTTGGTTTTAAATTTTTGTGTTATCGAAGCGGAAAATGGTACTGATGGTTATGAGCTGGCCGTCAAAGAGCAACCCAAACTCATCATTAGCGACATCTATATGCCAGATGGAAACGGATTGGAGTTGTTAGAAAAAGTAAAGAAAAATTCAGTCACAAGCCATATCCCCATACTTATGCTCACTGGGAGAAATGAAAGGAAGACCAAAATGAATTGTATCGTATTAGGTGCCGAAGACTACATTGAGAAGCCATATAGCATGGAGTTTGTCAAATGGAAAATCCATAATATACTATGGACTAGAGCCCTGATCAGAGAAAAATTCAAGGAGCCGATAACCATAAACCCCTCAGAACCTACCACAGACTCGGCTGATGAAAAATTCATACAAAACCTTGTGGGTATTATTGAAAACAACATGGATGATAGTTTGTTGAGTGTGGCCTTTTTAGCAAAACAAATAGGGATGAGCAGGACAAGCCTTTATAGAAAACTACAAGCTATTGTTCAGGAAACCCCCGTCAATTTCATAAAAAAAATCAAACTCAAAAGAGCATGCCAACTTCTGGAAAAAGAGAATTTATACATTTCTGAAATAGCCTATATGACAGGATTTAGAGATCGTAATTATTTTGCCAAATGCTTTAGCAAAGCATACCATATGAGTCCAACACAGTATGCCAAAAGAAAGAAAAAACCCAAGCGTCCTTACAAGATAATGAACCAGACCGCATAGGCACAGCCCAAGTAGCTAATAATTAGGTCGGTAATGGTTTAATAAAGGAAACGACGGGCTTTCATGTAGCGGCTATAATGGATATGAAAAACTTCAATTTAACAATTGAAAAAATGTTGAAACCTACCTACCTTACCCCTTTACATTGGCACTCAAAAACTCTCGGTTCATACGTGCAATGTTTTCCAAAGAAATCCCTTTAGGACACTCGACCTCACAAGCGCCTGTGTTGGTACAATTGCCAAAACCTTCTTCGTCCATTTGCTTCACCATATTGAGCACACGGTCGGTGGCCTCCACCTGACCCTGTGGCAAGAGCGAAAATTGTGAAACCTTGGCAGATACAAAAAGCATAGCAGAAGCATTTTTACAAGTAGCCACACAAGCGCCACAGCCAATACAAGTGGCCGCGTCAAAAGCCTTGTCAGCATCCGCTTTTTCTATAGGGATGGCATTGGCATCTTGGGTATTTCCAGATGTATTGACAGACACAAACCCACCAGCATGTTGAATGCGATCAAAAGCGGTGCGGTCTACCACTAAGTCTTTGATTACGGGAAATGCTTTGGCGCGAAAAGGCTCTATATAGATGGTGTCTCCATCTTTAAACTTACGCATGTGCAACTGACAGGTAGTAATCAATCGGTCTGGCCCATGGGCCTCCCCGTTGATAAACATGGAGCAAGAACCACAAATCCCCTCTCGGCAATCGTGATCAAAAGCGACAGGTTCTATCCCTTGAACAATGAGTTGTTCATTAAGGACATCCATCATTTCCAAAAATGACATATCGGGCGATACATCTTCGATTTGATAGGTCTGCATGCTGCCTTTTGCAGTAGCATGGGCTTGACGCCAAATTTTTAATGTCAATTTCATGATCCTATTTTTTTACCCTACTTATACGATCGGGTTTTAAGTTCTACATTTTCAAAATCCAATGCTTCTTTGTGAAG
>JBMYKI010000004.1:0-21286 GCA_049595235.1 Flavobacteriaceae bacterium | reverse complement strand
TGGAAGCTCCAGGGTCGCCTGTATATTCCCAAGCCGAAACAAAAGTAAATTCATCATCATTACGAAGTGCTTCCCCTTCTGAACTTTGAGATTCTTCTCTAAAATGCCCCCCACAAGACTCGGTGCGCTCAAGTGCATCTTTAGCAAACAGTTCGCCCAGTTCCAAAAAGTCAGCTACCCTTAGGGCTTTGGCCAATGACTCATTGAAGGAGTCGGCAGTGCCGGGAACGGTTACATTTTTGTAAAAATCTTCTCTCAATGCACGGACCTCCTCGATTGCTTCTTTCAACCCAGCTTCGTTGCGAGACATTCCACATTTGTTCCAAATGATTTTACCCAATTTGCGGTGGTAGTCATCCACGGTTTTACCCCCTTTGTTGTTCATCAAGGCATTGATTTTATTACGGATTTCTTGTTCTGCTGCCTCAAATTCAGGAGTGTCTGTCGAAATGGGTCCTGTACGGATATCGTCAGCCAAATAATCCCCAATTGTGTAAGGCAATACAAAATAGCCGTCTGCCAACCCTTGCATCAAAGCAGAGGCTCCCAATCGGTTGGCGCCATGGTCAGAAAAATTGGCTTCCCCGATAGCAAAACAGCCAGGAATGGTAGTCATCAAGTTATAGTCTACCCATACGCCTCCCATGGTGTAGTGAACCGCTGGATAAATCATCATCGGGGTTTCATAGGGGTTTTGATCTACGATTTTTTCATACATCTGAAACAAGTTGCCATATTTGGCTTTGACAATGGCTTTCCCCAATTTCTGTACAAGTGCCATATCGCTTTCGTCTAAACCTTTGACATGTGCTTCTTCTTTTCCGTAGCGCTCAATGGCCGCTGCAAAATCCAAGAAAACAGCTTCTCCTGTTTTATTGACCCCAAAGCCTGCATCGCAACGCTCTTTGGCGGCACGCGAAGCCACGTCACGGGGCACTAAGTTTCCAAAAGCAGGGTAGCGACGCTCTAGGTAGTAGTCACGATCTTCCTCTGTCAAATCGGTGGGTTTGAGCCGACCTTCTCTGATGGCTTGGGCATCTTCCTTCTTTTTAGGAACCCAAATGCGTCCGTCATTTCGCAAAGACTCTGACATCAGCGTGAGTTTCGACTGATGGTCACCCGATACTGGTATGCAGGTTGGGTGGATTTGCGTGAAACAAGGATTCGCAAAATAGGCGCCTTTTTTATGAATTTTCCAAGCAGCAGAAACGTTACTGCCCATCGCATTGGTTGAGAGATAAAAAAGGTTTCCGTAACCTCCGGAAGCAATGACCACCGCATGGGCGGCATGGCGCTCGATTTCACCAGTCACCAGGTTACGAGTGATAATCCCCCTGGCTTTACCGTCGACCACCACCAAGTCCATCATCTCATGACGGCTGTACATCTTGATTTTACCACGCCCGATTTGTCGGTTCATAGCCGAGTAGGCTCCTAACAAGAGCTGTTGGCCCGTTTGGCCTTTGGCATAAAAGGTTCTAGAAACCAATACCCCTCCAAAGGAGCGGTTGTCTAAAAGTCCACCATAGTCACGGGCAAAAGGCACGCCTTGAGCCACACACTGGTCGATAATATTTGTTGACACCTCAGCCAAGCGATACACATTGGCCTCACGCGATCGGTAATCTCCCCCTTTTATGGTGTCATAAAACAAACGGTGAACAGAGTCCCCGTCGCCTTGGTAATTTTTGGCAGCGTTTATACCTCCCTGGGCGGCAATAGAGTGTGCACGACGTGGAGAGTCTTGAAAGCAAAAAGCTTTGACGTTATATCCCAACTCCGCCAAAGTCGCAGCTGCCGAACCACCAGCGAGTCCAGTACCTACAACAATCACATCAATCAGGCGCTTGTTGGCTGGGCTGACAAGTTGTATGCTGTTTTTATGTTTTGTCCACTTTTCAGCAAGTGGTCCTTGTGGAATTTTTGCGTCTAACTGGGCCATATTAGTGATTTAAATAGTGAAATAGAGCAATGCCGGCAAAACCTAACGGAATAAAGATGGCGTAAAGCTTCCCCAAACCTTTAATAATTGGCGTGTATTTGTTATTCACCCCTAAAGATTGGAAGGCAGACGAAAAACCATGAAGCAAATGCAAGGCCAAAAAAACAAATGACACCACATAGAGAACCACACGGGTGGGGTCTTCGAATTTATGAACCAATTCTTCGTAATATCTATGAGGGTTTTCAGGTAAAACCTCGATGTATTTGTAATTCATCTCAGGAACCCAGAAGTCGTAAAAGTGAAGTCCCAAAAAAGACAATACAACAGCCCCAGAAATAATCATATTGCGTGATACCCAACTTGCATTGGCACTTCCCTTATAGCTGGCATAGCTTACAGCACGCGCACTTCGATTTTGCCATTCCAAAACAAAGCCCATAATAAAGTGAAACAATACCCCAAAGATGAGTATAGGCTGAAGAATAAACTGTACCAAGGGGTTGATGCCCATGAAGTGAGAAAATTTATTGAATACCTCCTCGCTAAAAACCGAGGTTACATTGATTGTAAAATGCTGAAGCAAAAAAACAATCAAAAACAATCCAGAAAGCGCCATGGCTACTTTGCGGAGAATGGAACTGGAAGATACAGCGCCCATAAGAATTTGGTTTGGTTCGACTAGCAAAATTAGTGGCTGGCAGCTTGTCGACCAAGTATTTTAAACGCTTTTTGACTTGGAAAAATTCTAAATTAGGTTTTGTTGAAGTTTTTGGTCTAATAATTTGAAAAAAAGAGGATTAGGTTCAACAAAAAGCGGGTTATTCTATTTTATTTTAAATTTCTTGACGACGTCCTCAAGCTGTAAACTGTAATTGCCTTTAGGCAGATAAAAAATACCATTATCTGCTTGTTTTAGCTCCTTGTGTTTGCGCATAAACTTACGCAAATTTTCCTCTTGCACTGAAAGATCATAAGTCATATAGTTCAGCCCCGTATGTAGGTCTATTGTGGTAAGGAATACCTCTACATCATCATCAGATTTTACATGCATGTCAACACTCTTTTCCAGTGCTGAATAGACCACGTAAGTCATTTCAGGAGTGGGCGGCTCTGACCATACATTGCGAGCCATCCCCCAACGGCTGCTATAATCCACATCTTTTGGTGCAAAAAGGTGTAAAGAACTCCCTGAAAGCTCGGGAAGTTGTTGAATGTGTTCGAGATTGACTTTATAAATAGAACGGCCATGGGTGCCCAATAGCAAATGATTTTTATCGGGCTGAATGACCATATCATGTACTGCTACCTTGGGCAATGCATCCGCAAATGCATGCCAATTTGTGCCGGCGTTTATAGAAACATAAGCCGCATTGTCGGTGCCCAGATACAATATTTTTGGGTGGGTGGGGTCTTCTTTGATTACATTAACTGGAGACATAGGCAAGTCATGGTGTAAAGGCTGCCAGCTTTTACCCATGTCTTGACTTACGTACACATAAGGCTGAAAATCATCGTTTCGATAGCCATTGAGAGTAGCGTAGATGCGTTTGGGGGCGTGTTTAGAAAATTGCACACGGCTCACCCACAGATTCTGAGGAAGCGGGTCGCTGATGCGTTCCCAAGTGGTGCCTCCATCTTGAGTCAGCTGAATATGGCCATCATCTGTCCCCACGACTATGATCCCAAAAGCAGCCGTAGATTCATCTAGCGCTGTAATGGTTCCATAGGGTACGTTTCCTTTGATACCGCCTTGAGTGAGGTCACCAGAAAGAGACGTCCAATCGTCCCCTTGGTTCATAGATCGGTGCAGCTTGTTGCTGCCCAAATACAAAATGTCTTGATTGTGAGGAGATAACAAAATAGGAGTTTGCCAATTGAAACGCAAAGGGGATTCGCCCAATTCGTGTTTGGGCTGAATGTAGGTTCTTTTGTTTTTGGCCCTGTCGATGCGAAAGTAATTGCCAAACTGAAAGCCCGTAAATACCATTTCTGGATTTCGACTGTCTACCTGAATCTGCATGCCATCACCTCCCATGATAGAAGTCCAATTGTTATGACCCGTTTGGTGCCAAGCTGGGCTTTCCGTGGCCGTGTGGGGTGCCACCCAAACCCCATTATCTTGGAGTCCGCCATAAACATGATAAGGGTCTTGGCGGTCGGCATAGACGGTGTAGAATTGCCCCACTGAGGGTTGGTTGTTTTTAATCCAATGTGCGCCGTCGTCGTAGCTGATATTCACACCCCCGTCGTTCCCATTAATCAAGTGATTTGGATTGTCTGGGTTGATCCAAAGCGCATGGTGATCCACATGGGCATTGGGTGCATTAATATCCGTAAACGTTTGTCCGCCGTCTTTGGATTTTAAAAAGGGTACTCCATATATGTAGATGGCTTCTTTGTCAGTGGGCGACACATGAATTTGGCCAAAATAATAACCATAACTGAAGTATATGTCATCCAAAAAATCATCATGGGTTTTGTTCCAAGAATTTCCTCCGTCTTTACTTCGATATACCTCAGCCCCAATCACGGGGGTGTCAAACAATTGGGCATTGGCGTCTTCTAAATAAAGTGCCAGGTCGGCAGGTTGTACTTTCCCCAGCTTGACTGAAGCTTTCACTGATTGGGCTGTATATTTTTTTGGGAAACGGTTTGCACGTAGATAATCTTCCAGCAAACTGTCATTTATAGCAAAAAATCCCTCGAGAGAAAGGGTTTTAAAATCATTTTTTTGAAGCCCTTGCATGGATTTTTTTTCGGCCGGACGACGGTCTTGGTTGTCCAGTATCGCATATAAATTATTTGTGTCAAAAGCGGCCAATCCGATGCGACCGACCCCCTCGCCTTGCGGGAATCCAGAGTCGGACGTAGATATAAGAGTCCAAGAATTGCCGGCATCTGTACTTTTATAAATTCCAGATGCCGAACCACTCCCCGTAAAATGCCATGCTTTTCGGTCTTTTTGCCATGCCGCCGCATACATCACATTAAAATCTTCGGGCGCAACAGTTATATCAATGATTCCCGTAGTATCATTGATATACAAGGTGTGTGCCCATGTCTTACCACCATCACGGGTTTTAAAAATCCCACGTTGAGAATTGGGAGTGTATAAATGACCTGTCACACCGACCACTACTTCGTTTGGATTGTTGGGGTTGATTTCTATTTTTCCAAAATGATGCGCATCTTCCAAACCCATATGTTCCCATGTTTGGCCTTTGTCTTTGGACTTTAACAAACCTATGCCGGCATAGGAAGATCGGGAAGCGTTGTTCTCACCCGTACCTACCCAGATCGTATGATTGATCCAGTCCACTGCGATATCTCCAATGTTTTGGGTAGGGCTATTGTCCATCACGGGGCTAAAGCTCGTGCCGTTGTTCTGGGTATACCATAGGCCTCCCGAAGCGTAGGCCACATAAAACTCATGGGGCGCATCGGGATTGACAGCCAAGTCAGTCACGCGACCGCTCATGACGCTTGGGCCGATGTTGACCACGGGCGTTTGAGTAACAACAGAGGGGCTGTCTTGAGCAACCAATACGCCAAGAGCCCAAAAAGGGAGAAGCCACTTTAACATGTTTGTAAAATTAGGTAGTTCAAGGTAATCCAATTTTTTGAATTTCAATACCTTTACCCTAAATCCCTACAAGCCTATGAGGTACGCACCATTTCCCCAAAAGCTTTTTGTTGAAAACAGAAAACGCTTCGCATCCCAACTAAAGCCCAATAGCATTGCGGTTTTTAATTCGAATGACATTTACCCTGTCAGTGCAGACAGCACCTTGCCTTTTGCGCAACATCGCGACTTGTTTTATCTCAGTGGGGTAGATCAGGAAGAAACCATTTTGGTGCTTTGTCCCGACGCCAAAAACCCTTCCCAACGCGAACTGCTTTTTGTTCGTGAAACCAACGCCCATATTGCGGTGTGGGAAGGTGCCAAGCTTAACAAGCAGGAGGCCAGCCAAGTATCTGGGGTACAAACCGTGCATTGGGTCCAGGATTTTCAAGAAATCTTTAAGAAAATGGCTGCTAGCTGTGAACATATTTACATCAACACCAATGAGCACTATCGCGCCAAAGTAGAAACGCAAACCAGAGAGGATCGCTTTATCGCGTGGTGTCAAAAAGAGTTTCCAAACCACCAATACGAGAAGAGCAATTTTATACTACAAGCCTTGCGATCTGTAAAAGACCCTGAAGAAATCGCGCGTATACAACAGGCTTGCGATATCACAGAAAAAGGGTTTAGACGGGTATTGGATTTTGTCAGCCCGGGTGTGTGGGAATATGAAATTGAGGCAGAATATGCCCACGAGTTTCTTCGCAACCGATCCAAAGGCTTCGCATATACCCCCATCATCGCTTCGGGTGCCAATGCCAATGTGCTGCACTATATTCAGAACAACCAACAATGCCAAGCCGGTGAGTTGCTTTTGATGGACGTTGCGGCCGAGTATGCCAACTATGCAAGCGATATGACACGTACCATCCCAGTTTCAGGTCGATTCACTCATCGACAGCGCGCCGTATATGAGGCTGTTTTGAGGGTCAAAAATGAAGCAACCAAACTCCTGGTTCCCGGAACCTTTTGGAAAGCCTATCATGTGGAAGTGGGAAAAATCATGACTTCCGAATTGCTAGGACTGGGCTTGTTAGACAAAGCCGATGTGCAAAACGAAACGGCTGAACAACCTGCCTACAAAAAATACTTCATGCATGGTACCTCCCACCACTTGGGACTGGACACCCACGACTATGGTCTGCTCGATGAACCCATGGAATCCAATATGGTATTTACGGTAGAACCCGGCATCTATATCCCTGGAGAAGGCTTTGGCATTCGCTTGGAAGACGATGTGGTCGTTCAGAAGAATGGTGCGCCCATCAACTTGATGGAAAACATCCCCATAGAAGCGGATGAAATCGAGGCATTAATGAACGCCTAAAAGGACTTCCAACCTTGAGCTTGTAAGGCAATTTTCTCTCCACCTCTGGTAATGATATGCGCTCCCGAAGCTGCATCTGTGATGTGGCCAATGACAGTTAGGTTAGGGTTGCCTTTGATTTTGTCGTAGTCGCCTTGGTTGATGGTAAAAAGCAATTCGTAATCTTCGCCGCCAGCAAGAGCTATCGTAGTGCTATCAAGATTAAACTCCTCACACACCGAAATAAACTGAGGGTCAAGCGGAATCTTGTCTTCATATAAATCGCAACCGACCTCTGACTGTTTGCACAGGTGCAGAACTTCAGAAGACAGCCCATCGCTGATATCTATCATTGCTGTTGGCGTGACATCGAGTTGTGCTAACAGTTCAGGAATATCTTTACGGGCTTCGGGTTTAAGCTGTCGCTCAATCAGGTAGGTATATGCATCCAAATCAGGTTGGTTATTGGGATTGGCTTTAAAAACCTCTTTTTCTCTTTCCAACACCTGAAGCCCCATGTAGGCCGCGCCCAAATCTCCGCTTACAACCAACAAATCGTTTGGGCTAGCGCCCTTTCGATAGGTAGGTGTTTGGGCGGTGCCAATGGCTGTGATGCTGATGATAAGGCCTGTAGTAGAACTGGTGGTGTCTCCACCTACCAAATCCACCTTGTAGTTTTTACACGCCAAATAGATTCCAGCATACAACTCCTCGAGAGCTTCTTTGGAAAAGCGGTTTGAGACGGCTATGCTCACCGTAATTTGGGTCGCTGTCCCGTTCATAGCGTACATATCAGAGAGGTTGACCATCACCGCTTTGTATCCCAAATGCTTTAGGGGCATATAAGCTAGGTCAAAATGTACTCCCTCTACCAACATATCGGTAGAAACCAAGATATTTTTGTCGCTGGGTTTAATTACTGCCGCATCATCTCCAACCCCTTTTTCGGATGAAGGTTGTTGAAGAGAAAAGTCCTTGGTCAGCAAATCGATGAGTGCAAATTCGCCCAAGTCCGAGAGCGGAGTTTTGGCTTGGTTTTTGTTGTCGAACATTTGGCAAAATTACATGCATTTTTGTTAAACCAAAACCCTTACCTTAGACACATGAATACCAGAAACCTATTCTATGTTGTATTGTTGGGGCTCAATCTGGCTTGTGGTGATGAACCAAGTCAAGCGGAGAGCCTTCCTTTAATACAGCCATTGTCTGTTTGCGAGTCTGGCTTCGCAGGGCCCTATGCCTGTCAAGGAATTGACCTGATGGGACACCTTTCTTTAGACCAATTAGACGCCTCTGGCGGAAATGATTGCTGGGGCTGGACCGACCCTGCTACCGGAAAAGAATATGCCCTTATGGGGCTCGATAATGGCACCGCCTTTGTGGATGTGACGGTGGCTAATGATCCTGTCTATTTGGGCAAATTGCCCACAGAGACCGTTGCGAGCATTTGGCGCGATATCAAGGTATATCAGCAATATGCCCTTATTGTTGCTGACCGAGCGGAGAATCATGGGGTTCAGGTTTTTGATCTCACAAGGCTTCGCAACATTGACACGCCTACTATTTTTGATGCCGATGCCCATTTTGACGGATTGGGGAGTGCGCACAATATCGCTGTAAACCCAACAAGTGGGTATGCCTATGCGGTTGGGGCTTCTACCCATAGTGGCGGACCCCATTTTATCAATCTCATAGACCCGTTGATGCCACGAGATGCCGGAGGGTATGCCGACAGTGGCTATTCTCATGACGGTCAGGTAGTGACCTATCAAGGCCCCGATGGGGATTACCAGGGTAAAGAAATCTTTCTGGGAAGCAACGAAAATGAGGTGGTCTTCGTAGATGTGACCGACAAAGAAAACCCTCAACTGATTTCGAGTGTTCAGTATGCCCAAACCCAATACACTCACCAAGGCTGGCTGACCGATGACCAACGCTTCTTTCTTGTAGGAGATGAATTGGACGAGGTTCGAGAGGAAATACCAACTCGTACCTTGGTTTTTGATGTCAGCGATTTGGACAACCCTAAAGTACACTTTGAATACCTCGCTGAGACCGATGCCATCGATCACAATGGCTATGTAAAAGATGAGGCGTTCTATCTTTCCAGTTATACCGCTGGGTTGCGTATTCTTGATATATCCCAAATCGAGAGCAAACAAATTAAAGAAACTGCGTTTTTTGTGACGTATCTAGAAACTCCGAGTGGTTCAGGGCACACCAAGGCTGTGACTGTACCATTTGATGAAGATCATGACAACCCCCTCAAAGGAAACGACCCACTCTTTGATGGTGCATGGAGCGTTTATCCCTATTTTGAAAGCGGCAATATTATCGTTAGTGACATCAGCGGTGGCTTATTCGTTTTGAGAAAACAATGACCCTAAGGGTCCTTTTTTTCAATAATCACCCAAGAATCTTTATGCGTTTTACAGCGTAAAAAACTGTATATTTGCACTTTATTTAGACAAAATCTATATTAACTATGATCAAAGTTTCAGAGTCTGCTAAGAATCAGGTCAGGCAATTGATGCAAGCCGATGGCTATGATGTCATTGAAGACTTTGTGCGCGTTGGTGTCAAAAGTGGGGGTTGCTCTGGACTTTCCTACGACCTGGCTTTTGACAAGGAGATAGGGTCTGAGGACAAAATCTTTGAAGACAACGAAGTCAAGATTGTAGTGGATAAGAAAAGTTTTCTATATCTAGTAGGGACTACCTTGGAATACTCTGGTGGTCTCAATGGCAAAGGCTTTGTGTTTAACAATCCCAACGCCAACCGCACCTGTGGATGTGGAGAAAGTTTTTCGCTCTAAATCATTGCTATGGCCTATACAGAAGAAGAATTAAAAAAGGAACTCGAGACCAAAGAGTACGAATATGGTTTCTACACTGATATTGAGTCGGATACCTTTCCGGTGGGGCTCAATGAGGAGGTCGTACGAGCCATTTCACAACGAAAAAACGAACCAGATTGGATGACCGAATGGCGGCTGGAAGCCTTTCGTACGTGGAGCAATATGCAAGAACCCGATTGGGCCAATGTACAATATCCTAAACCTGATTTTCAGGCCATTTCGTACTACTCTGCACCCAAAACGGCCCCTAAATATAACAGCCTCGACGAAGTAGACCCCGAACTGCTCAATACTTTTGAGCGCTTAGGCATCTCTATTGAAGAACAAAAAAAACTGGCCGGGGTCGCTGTGGATATTGTCATGGACTCTGTGTCAGTGGCGACTACCTTTAAAGAAACATTGGCGGAAAAAGGCATCATATTTTGTTCAATATCCGAAGCCATCAAAGAGTACCCGGAACTGGTGCGTAAGTATATTGGTACGGTGGTGCCACGCACTGACAATTACTATGCTGCGCTCAATTCGGCTGTGTTTTCGGATGGGTCATTTTGCTACATCCCAAAGGGTGTACAATGCCCGATGGAGCTATCTACCTATTTCCGTATAAACCAAGCTGGAACAGGGCAGTTTGAACGTACTTTGGTCATCGCAGACGAAGGTAGTTATGTAAGCTATTTGGAAGGTTGTACGGCTCCTGCCCGCGATGAAAACCAACTACACGCCGCCGTGGTAGAGCTTGTTGCACTTGATCATGCTGAGATTAAGTATTCGACAGTGCAAAACTGGTTTCCTGGTGATAAGGATGGCAAAGGAGGGGTTTTCAACTTTGTTACCAAGCGTGGCATATGTCACAACAAATCCAAAATATCTTGGACACAAGTTGAAACGGGCTCTGCTGTGACTTGGAAATACCCTTCGTGTATTTTAAAAGGGGATGATAGCATCGGAGAGTTTTATTCGATTGCGGTGACCAACAACCACCAACAAGCCGATACGGGAACCAAAATGATACATTTGGGCAAACGCACCAAGAGCACGATCATATCGAAAGGAATTTCTGCTGGCACCTCCCAAAATAGCTATAGAGGCTTGGTTCAGATTAGCCCTCGTGCGGAGGACGCCCGAAATTTTTCACAATGTGACTCCCTGTTGATGGGCAACCGTTGTGGCGCCCACACCTTTCCTTACATCGAAGCCCGAAACAAAAGCGCACAAATCGAACACGAAGCTACGACCAGCAAAATCGGAGAAGACCAAATATTCTATTGTAACCAACGGGGCATAGATACCGAAAAAGCCATCGCGCTCATCGTCAACGGATTTAGCAAAGAAGTCCTTAACAAACTTCCGATGGAATTTGCGGTCGAAGCTCAAAAATTATTGGAAATTTCTCTTGAAGGCTCCGTAGGATAATATTAAAACCCAAATACAATGAAAATTCAACTACTTTTTTTGTCATTATTGATCAGCTTGGGGGCATGTTCCCCAAAAGCCAATGTAAAAACAGAAGCCATTGCGGGTGAGTTTTTATATTACGATGGAGCAGCGGTTCTCAACACCGGAAATGACATCTATGGCATGGTCATAGACAATATGCTCCACGAACTTCACCAGCAAGCCATCCCTATCCAAAAAGATAGTTTTGACATGGTTCAAGTATATGTAAAAGGGGTTATCACTGACAATCCAAACACAGAAGGATGGCAGCGCGTGGTGCAGGTGATCGAGATCGACTCTGTAGCACCCTCAACGCCTATCGAAAATCAAACGATTCAAATCCTAACACAATAGTATGTTAAGTATAGACAACCTACACGCCCAAGTAGAAGGTAAAAAGATTCTCAATGGCATCCACTTGGATGTCAAACCAGGCGAGGTACACGCCATTATGGGGCCCAACGGGTCGGGCAAAAGTACCCTTTCGACTGTCATTGCAGGCCATGAAGATTATGAGGTTTCCAAAGGAAATGTGCTGTTTCAGGGCACCGATATCAGCGAATTGAGCGCAGACGAACGTGCTCACTTAGGTATTTTCTTGTCTTTTCAATATCCGGTTGAAATCCCTGGCGTGACGGTGACCAACTTTATCAAAACTGCCATCAACGAAACTCGCAAAGCTCAGGGTCTTGAAGACATGCCTGCCAATGAGATGCTTAAAAAAATCAAGGATAAAGCCAAGTTACTAGGTATAGACACGCACTTTTTGTCTCGCTCACTAAACGATGGGTTTTCGGGGGGAGAGAAAAAACGAAATGAAATTTTTCAAATGGCCATGTTGGAACCCAAGCTGGCTATCTTGGACGAAACAGACTCTGGCCTAGACATTGATGCGCTTCGGGTTGTCGCCAACGGCGTTAATACGCTGCGCAGCAAGGACAACGCCATCATCGTTATCACCCACTACCAGCGATTGTTAGACTATATCGTGCCTGACTTTGTACATGTCTTACATGAGGGGAAGATTGTAAAATCGGGTACCAAAGAGCTGGCCTTGGAGTTGGAAGAAAAAGGATACGACTGGATCAAACAAGCCATCTGATATGGGACTTAAAGACAAATTGGTCGCTTCTTATGTAGCGATGGCATCGGAGCCAGACGCACACAATGGTGTGGCAAAAATACGTGCCAACGCTATAGAAACTTTTGAGCAACAAGGGTTTCCTTCCAAAAAAATGGAGGAGTGGAAGTACACCTCTCTCAACGCTTTGGTGAAGACAGATTATAGTGTGTTTCCAAAGAAGACGCAAGAGCTCACTTTAAGCGATGTGCAGCGTTATATTCTTCACGATGTAGACACCTACAAAATTGTTTTGGTTGATGGCGTTTACAGCGCATTTTTGTCAGAAACCACTCATGAGGGCATGGATGTATGTCTCATGTCAGCGGCACTATCTCAGGCTAAATACCGTAAGGTTATCGAAACTTATTTTGATCAAATTGCTGATCGTTCTGATTCCCTAACATCACTCAACACGGCGCTGACAAAAGAAGGAGCCTTTATCCATATTCCCAAAGGGAAAGCGGTTGAAAAACCGATTCAAATCATTCATTTCTCCACAGGTGTCAATGCCAATCTGATGTTGCAACCGCGCAACTTGATTGTGGTCGAAGCCAATGCGGAGGTACAAATCATAGAACGCCATCAAAGCCTAAGTGATGCAGCTGTGTTTACCAACTCGGTCACTGAAATTTTTGCGCACAAAGGCGCACAAATCGACTACTATAAAATCCAAAACGACCAGCAAGAGGCTTCACTTATTGATAGCACCTATATTAGCCAACAAAAACATTCGCACGCCAAAGTGCATACATTCTCTTTTGGGGGTAAGTTGATTCGTAACAACTTGCACTTTTACCACAAAGACCAAGCGATAGAGTCGACCATGAAAGGCATCACGCTCATTGAGGGCAAACAACTGGTTGATCATCATACGCTTGTACACCATGCTACGCCCAACTCAAGCAGTCATCAAGAATACAAAGGAATCTATGACGGGCAAGCCACAGGGGTTTTTAATGGAAAAATTGTGGTCGAAAAAGAAGCCCAAAAAACCAATGCCTTCCAGCAAAACAACAATATTTTGATGAGTGATAAAGCCACCATCAATACCAAACCTCAGCTAGAGATTTTTGCCGACGATGTCAAATGTAGCCACGGCTGCACCATTGGACAGCTAGACGAGTCGGCCATGTTCTATTTGCAAACGCGGGGAATTCCCAAAAAAGAAGCACGTGCGCTACTTACTTATGCCTTTGCCAATAACGTATTATCTAGTGTAGCGATACCTTCTGTGAAGTCGCGCATCAATGCTTTGATTGCTAAGAAGCTGGGGGTAAACCTGGGCTTTAATCTATAGGTTTATGGGGTTTGATATTGATAAAATACGTGCCGATTTTCCCATACTCCAACGAAAGGTAAATGGCAAGCCATTGGTATATTTTGACAATGCGGCTACGTCTCAAACACCCCAAAAAGTTATTGATGTCATCTCAGACTACTACCAAAACTACAACGCTAACATACACCGCGGAGTACACACGCTAAGCCAAGAGGCCACAGATCGCTATGAGTTTGCCCGAAAAACACTTCAAGAACATTTCAACGCAAAACACGCTCACGAAATTCTTTTTACATCTGGAACCACCCATAGTATCAATTTGGTGGCTTTCGGGTTTGGAACCTTACTGAATCCTGGAGATGAAGTAATTGTATCGGCTCTAGAACACCATTCCAATATTGTGCCTTGGCAAATGATGTGTGAGCGCAGTGGCGCACAGCTCAAGGTCATTCCTATGACAGAAGAAGGGAGTTTGGATATGACAGCCTATGCCCAGCTTGTCAACAAAAAAACGCGACTCGTATTCGTCAATCACGTTTCCAATGCCCTTGGGACTGTCAATCCAATCAAAGAAATCATCGACCAAGCACATGAAGTTGGAGCAGCCGTTTTGATTGATGGGGCGCAAGCTTGCCCTCATATCAAGCCCGATCTGCAAACGTTAGATGTTGATTTTTATACCGTATCTGCTCACAAACTCTGTGGGCCAACAGGTGTTGGCTTATTGTATGGCAAAGAAGAATGGCTCAATAAACTACCTCCTTATCAAGGCGGTGGGGAGATGATCGCCGAAGTGACTTTTGAAAAAACCACCTATGCCGACCTCCCTCATAAGTTCGAGGCGGGTACCCCCAATATTGCTGGAGGCATTGCTTTTGGGGCTGCCATTGACTATATGAATGGTGTGGGTTTTGCAGAAATCGCCCAATATGAGGATGAACTCTTAAACTATGCCAACGATTCACTAAAGGAAATTGAAGGTTTGCGTATCTATGGTGAAGCTCCTGAAAAAACAGCTGTCATTTCGTTCAATGTGGAAGGCATACACCCCTATGATATCGGCACGCTCCTTGACAAAATGGGCATTGCCGTGCGTACAGGTCACCATTGTGCCCAACCCATTATGGACTATTACCAAATTCCGGGGACCGTCAGAGCTTCTTTTGCGTTCTACAATACCAAAGAAGAAATTGATGCCCTAGTTACAGGACTCAAGCGTGCCATAGACATGTTGCGCTAATTTGTATTTTTGAAAGTATGAGTATAGAAAAAGTACAGACCGAAATCATTGAGGAGTTTGCTCTTTTTGACGATTGGATGCAACGCTACGAATACATGATCGATTTGGGTAAGTCTTTGCCTCTAATTGACCCCAAATACAAAACAGACAACCACATCATCAAAGGCTGTCAGAGCAAGGTTTGGGTACATGCGGATATGGAAGACGATAAGGTCGTTTTTACGGCAGACAGCGATGCTATCATCACCAAGGGTATCATTGCCATTTTGATCCGTGCTTTTTCAAACCACAGCCCACAAGAGATTTTAGATGCCGATACGACCTTTATTGATCAGATCGGGCTGAAAGAACATTTGTCACCCACACGTGCCAATGGGCTGGTGTCGATGATCAAACAACTCAAGCTGTATGCGCTTGCTTACCAAACGCAATTGAACTAATTATGGAACATCAAGACTTAGGAGAAAAAATTGTAAAGGTGCTTAAAACCATCTACGACCCAGAAATTCCTGTAGATATCTATGAACTGGGTCTTATCTATGATGTCTTTGTCAACGAAGACCAAGATGTCAAGGTCTTGATGACCCTGACCACGCCCAACTGTCCCGTGGCCGAATCCCTACCACAAGATGTCAAAGACAAAGTACAGTCAATCGAAGAGGTAAACGAAGCCGAGGTAGAACTTACTTTCGACCCGCCGTGGACCCGCGACCTGATGAGCGACGAAGCCAAACTCGAACTCGGATTTTTATAGGATGGAAATCGTAAACCGCGTAGCCGAAAGCGGTCTTATTACCATAGACCCTGCAGTATTTGTTAATGGGCTGCAAATGACCCAGCTAAAGCTGAGTGATTTTTTAGAAGATGGCGTGGTATTGCGTGAAAAAACCTTCAGAGAAAAACTGAAAAAAACGGACTGGTCAATCTATAAAGGCAAGTATGTGGGCATCCTGTTGGCGGATGATTTGTTGATTCCGCAATGGGCGCCTATGTTGTTGTCATCAAAATTGGCTGGAATTGCCAAAGGCGTATGTGTAGGCGATCAGGATGAAGTGATGCTTCAAGCATTCAATGATGCCATAGAACAGCTCGATTTAGAACCTTACAGAAATAAAAATCTCATTGTTAAAGGATGTGGTGATGGTTCTGTGCCTCCCTCGATTTATGTCCGATTGATAGCACGTTTGACGGGGGTTGCCAATCGCATTGCCTACGGAGAAGCTTGTTCGTCTGTGCCCTTGTTTAAACGATAGTTTTTTTTGAATTTTGTTTTCACAATATAAATCCATCTTTATGAACCCTAAATTTTATTTCTTATCTGTTTTGCTTCTTTCTTCTATTGTTGTTATGGCTCAGGAAAATCCTTCCGAACCTGAAGAAGGTTGGAAACGATCGGGCAAAGGGACCTTACTTGTCAACCAAGCCGCGTTTAGTGATTGGGCTTCGGGTGGTGTCAATAGTGTTTCCTTGAGCCTGAATGTAGATTATGACCTCAACTATTTTGAGAATGGCTGGGCTTGGGATACCAAGTTTTTGGGTTCCTATGGCCTGAGCTATATTGAGGGAGATACTTTTCTGAAAAAAACCAACGACCGCATCGAAATCAATTCCCTATTGGGAAAGCAATTTTCAGAAAAATGGAGCTACTCTACTTTGTTTAACTTCAAGTCGCAATTTGCTCGTGGCTATCTATTTGGGGAAAATGAGGACGGCAAGGAAACACGTACTTTGCGTACGCATTTCTTTTCTCCTGCTTATATTCAGTTTGGTATCGGTTTCTATTGGAAAAAATCGAACGATCTATGGGTCAATATTGCGCCATTTTCGCAACGTATCACCATGGTCAGTAGGCGGTTTACTCGTGACTTAGAGCCCGGAAAGGAATATTTTGGTGTGGGTCAAGGCGATAATCATTTGTTTGAGCTGGGTGCCTCTGTTACTGCCTTCTACAAGTTTAAAGCGATGGAAAACATCACCCTCGAAAACAGACTGGGACTATACAGCGACTACTTGGGGGATCCTCAAAATATAGATTTTGACTATACCGTAGCGGCTCATATGCAAATCAACAAATATGTCTCAACCAACCTAGAGCTACAGTTGGTATATGATGACAACGCCATCGGGCGACTTCAGGTGCGCGAGGTGTTTGGGATTGGCGTCAATCTTGACCTTTAGAGCTCCGGATACAAAAAGTGGTTGTAAGGGAATCGGGTGATGTGAATGTCACGAACTTTTCGGTATAGGGTGTTGCGCAGGCTTTCCAAATGGGTTTTATTTTGGGCAGAAACAAACACGGCATCACCATTGGCACGTGCCATCCAAGTTTGCTCCCACTCTTTTAGAGAATAGTGTTTTTCAGTTTTTTCAGTTATAAGATCATCCTTATCTATAGTTTCAGGACGGTACGCATCAATTTTATTAAACACCATAAGCGTGGGTTTGTCCAGAGCTTTGATTTCTGCCAACAACTCATTCACAGCGTTTATATGGTCTTCAAAATTGGGGTGAGCGATGTCTACCACATGCAACAAAAGGTCTGCCTCGTGTACCTCGTCCAAGGTGCTTTTAAAGGACTCTACCAATTGGGTAGGGAGTTTTCGTATAAACCCCACCGTGTCGGTTAACAAAAAAGGCAAATTGCCCACCACCACCTTGCGCACCGTAGTGTCTAGGGTAGCAAACAGTTTGTTTTCGGCAAAGACCTTGCTTTTGCTCAACACATTCATCAAAGTCGATTTGCCCACATTGGTATAGCCCACCAAAGCCACACGTACCAACGCGCCTCTATTGCCTCGCTGGGTGGCCATTTGTCTATCGATGCCAACCAGTTTCTTTTTGAGTAATGCAATTTTGTCCCTAACAATCCTTCTATCCGTTTCGATTTCGGTTTCTCCAGGACCTCGCATACCGATCCCACCACGCTGGCGCTCCAAGTGCGTCCAAAGCCCTTTTAGGCGCGGCAACAGGTATTGGTACTGGGCCAACTCTACTTGGGTACGCGCATAGCTGGTTTTGGCACGCTGGGCAAAAATGTCCAATATCAGACCGGTTCGGTCCAGAATCTTGCACTTGAGCAACTGCTCAATATTGGCTTGTTGTGCGGGACTCAACTCATCGTCAAAAACCACGGTGCTGATATCATGGGTTTTGACAAAGGCTTGTACTTCCTCCATCTTCCCCGAACCGATAAAGGTTTTGGGATGCGGGGTTTGCATTTTTTGGGTAAAGCGTTTGGTTACGATTCCTCCAGCTGTATGGGTTAAAAAAGCCAGCTCATCCATATACTCAGCCACACGGATTTCGTCTTGTTCTTGCGTAATGATACCTATAAGTACAGCCTGCTCTAGGCTGAGGTCTTTTTGCTCAATCATTTTCGGGTTTCCAGTATTGGAGGGTGAGGGATTCGCCATCAAAAACCCCATAGGTATAGTGTGAAATCCAGTCGCCGGTGTTGATATAAGTAGATTTGTCTCCTACTGGCAATTCTAGCGGCAAGTGGCGGTGGCCAAACACAAAATAGTCATAGTGTGCTTGCTTGAGTTTGCGCTGGGCATATTGGAACAACCACTCTTTTTCTGGACCGTGGTATTTGAGATCTTCGTCACCCGAAATGAGTTTGTTTTTAAGCGACAGATAGCGCGCAAAAGGTATCCCCAAATCTGGGTGTAACCATCGGAACAGCCATTGAGCCAAACGGTTTCGGAATAGTTTTTTCATGCGTTTGTAGCCCTTATCCCCCGGACCCAAACCATCGCCATGACCGATAAAAAATTTCTTATCTGATAGGGTAAAGCTTTGGGGAGCGAAATAGACCTTAGCGCCAATCTCTTTTTGCAAATAGTCTCGCATCCACATATCGTGGTTGCCCACAAAAAAATGAATGTCGATACCAGCATCGGACAACTCGGCCAGCTTGCCCAGCACACGGACAAATCCTTTGGGGACTACCGACTTATACTCAATCCAGACATCGAACAAATCGCCCAGCAAAAACACGGCTTCTGCATCGGTTTTGATATGGTCGAGCCAATTGACAAAAATGCGCTCACGGACCGCACTTGCTTCTGCGGTGGGTGCGCCCAAGTGGTTGTCGGAAGCAAAATAGATTTTTTTGCCTTTCATGGCTTCAAAAATACAAATTACTGGTCGCTCGCATACCATTCGGCATACGAAGAGGCGGTCTCTTGAAGCCTTAGGGAATGAAGCGAAATGTTATTAGGCAATCGGGTTTTGATTTTTTGAGCAAAATCTATAACCATCATTTCGCTTGTTGGCTGATAATCAACAAGCAGCACTTTGTGACCACTAGACTCAAGGGTTTTGGCTAAATCCACATGGGGCGTGTTTTTGTTAAATACCGTAGCATGATCAAAAACATCAACAATTTCTTCTTTGACAATTTTTTTGAGATCCTTAAAATCTATAACCATGCCATATTTGACATGGTTGGTGTCATCAATAGGTTGACCGATTACTGTTACGAAGAGTTTATAGCTGTGGCCATGAACGTTTTTACAGAGTCCGTCATAGCCATACAGGGCATGTCCGGTTTCGAAAGAAAAACTTTTGGTGATCCTTATCATTTCTTTTGCTTGATTTGTTTGAGAGTCTGTTGGGTTTTATGAGAAAGTACGAGTTGACCCGAAACGGTGGCATTGTGAACCAAGAGTGCGCCCCAGTGATCCGTACCAAGCCAAAGGGCTTTTTTGAGTTCTACAAGGGCTTTTGGTGCATAACCAGCCAATCGTTGGGCCATAGCATTGGTGGCTATTTCCAATGTATCAAAATCAGGGTGGATTTCAGCGAAAAGCCCTTTTTGATGTGCCCAATCGGCAGATTTCCATGCGTGAGCAGATAATGACAACTCTGATAGGGCGGCTGTGCCTATTTTGCGCTGGACGGCAGGGGCAATAACAAATGGGCCTATACCGATAGCGATTTCAGAAAGCTTAATGCGTGATTCAGATGTCGCCAACGCATAATCACAGGCAGAAACCAAGCCTACCCCGCCTCCAATAGCAGGACCGTGAATGCGACCAATAATGGGTTGGGGGCACTGTCGCATGGCATTGATTACGTTGGCAAATCCCATAAAAAAATCTTTTCCTTGTTCGGGTGTTTGTATCTGTAAAAGCTCGTCAAACGAGGCGCCTGCACAAAACACCTTGGAAGGGTCGCTGTGCAATACAATGACATTTGTTTGGGTGTCCTCAGCCAAGGTTTTAAAGGCTTCTTGGAGTTGCTTTAGATGTGCAGATGGAAAAGAGTTCTGTTTGGGGTGGGCAAAACCCACAAAGGCCACCGCATCTTTTTTGTGGACTTGTATGCCTTCTGGTATCGGTAGATTCCCCATATCTTTGTGATTGACTAGACAAAAATACGGATAATTAGGTTGGAAGTCATATGAGAAACATACAAGGGGTATTGCTGGATTTGGATGGGGTGTTCTACGTAGACGGCAGGTTGATCCCAGGAGGCAATGAAACTCTGGCTTGGCTCAAGTCCAAAGGGATTCCCTATCGGTTTGTGACCAACAACACCACCTTATCGCGCCCTGCGCTGACTGAAAAACTGCAAGGGTTGGGCCTGCAAGTGGAGGAAAATGAACTGCTCAGTGCCAACTATGCCGGTATGTTGCAGCTCAAAAAACTGGGGCTAAAGCGTTGTCGGTTGGTGCTGCGCCCTGAAGCTCAGGCCGATTATCCGCCCCATGTAGACGAAAATCCAGAGGCTATTGTGATAGGCGATATTGGAAATCGCTGGAACTATGATTTGCTCAACACATTGATGAATCAGGTGTTGGAAGGTGCGGAGATGGTAGCCCTACACAAAGGGCGTTATTTCCAAACCGATCGCGGACTGCAGTTGGATAGCGGTGCTTTTGTGGCTGCGCTAGAACATGCTACTGGCAAAGCAGCGCATGTGGTGGGGAAGCCGAGTGCGGCTTTTTTTACGTTGGCAGCCCAAGAACTCAATTGTAATGCAGATTCGATTTTAATGGTCGGAGATGATTTGATAAATGACATTCAGGGCGCCCAAAAAATGGGCTATCAGGCCTTGTTGGTACAAACAGGAAAATACCGCGAAGAATTGGTGGCGCAATCCAATGTGAGGCCTGACGGTGTGCTCACTTCTGTGGATGAATTGCCCAACTACCTGATGCGAAACAATGGGTTGTAGAACCAAATAAACCCCTTATTTTTGCGACCTGCCTTATGGGGCTTGTACCAGCCCGACAGAGGTCATTCTGGCGGGGCTCAGTTGGCTAGAGCGCTTGACTGGCAGTCAAGAGGTCGAGGGTTCGAATCCCTTCTTCTCCACTACTACCTTCTTCTTTATAAGAGCATTACAACTATTATAAAGATAACATAAAAATTGGCAACTATTTGGCAACTGCCTTTTGGCTATACTTTGAAAAAACTTGATTAATCAATTAGTTATTATTATTTCTAAAAGTAATTGAACTAGAAG
>JBMYKI010000003.1:0-48357 GCA_049595235.1 Flavobacteriaceae bacterium | reverse complement strand
TGAAAAGAACAGCCAAGGGCACTTCCATCGCCAAGTAAGTCTTTAAATGCAGTTAGGTCTCGTGGGGTGGTGATGATCAAAATCTCCGAGATGCCCAATTGTATCAGTGTTGACAGCGGGTAAAAAACCATGGGCTTGTCGTAGATGGGCAACAATTGCTTGCTCACAGTCTTTGTCATGGGATAAAGACGCGAGCCTGTGCCACCGGCAAGTAAGATTCCCTTCATCAAGTTTTTTACAAGTACGCTTCTAATGTTTTTTCCAGACCTTCCTCCCAGGGTGTTTGTGCTTGCCATCCCAGATGGTTTTCCAACAAGGATGGATCTATCGCATAGCGATGATCGTGCCCGGGTCGGTCCTCCACAAAAGTAATCAACTTTCGGGCGGTACCTACTTCCTTTCCTGTTTTGCGGTCATAAGCATCACAAAGGTCTTGTGCCGCCTCAAGGTTGGTTTTTTCACAACGCCCGCCAATGAGGTAGGTTTGACCGCTTTCTCCCTTATGGAAAATCATGTCCATAGCCACTACATGATCTGCTACAAAAAGCCAATCGCGCACATTGGTACCATCGCCATATAGGGGCAGTGGCTTGCTTTGTTTAAGATGTTCGATTAGCAAAGGAATCAGTTTTTCCCTATGCTGCCCTGGGCCGTAATTGTTGCTACAATTCGATATGATGTACCGCAGGCCATAGGTGGTTCCATAGGCGCGCACCAAGTGATCAGCCGCTGCTTTGGAGGCCGAATAGGGCGAATGCGGGTCATAGGGGCTATCGATGCCAAAAACGCCTTCAGCCCCAAGCGCTCCATAGACTTCATCGGTGCTGATGTGATAAAACAAATGTTTTTGGTCATCTTGCCATGCGTTTCTACATGCTTCCAACAAGTGCAGCGTTCCCATGATATTGCTTTGCCCAAAAGCCAAAGGGCCCGAAATCGATCGGTCCACATGCGACTCTGCTGCCAGGTGAATAACCGCTTCTATTTTATGTTCCTGTATGATTTTTTGAACCGCATCAAAGTCGGCGAGGTCGGCTTGTACAAAATGATAGTTGGGCGCATTTGCGACCTCCGCAAGGCGACTCAAATCCGCGGCATAGGTCAAGGCGTCCAAATTAACGATACGGTATTGGGGGTATTTTTGGACCATATGTCTTACCAAATGTGCCCCAATAAAGCCAGCGCCGCCTGTGATCAATAGGTTCATGGTTCTTTTTTGTGCGGATCGCTTCAAAAATACAAATCTTTTTGCCGCCTGATAGGGCTTGTTTTTCCAAAGCCTTCAAAAAAAGTATCTTCGCAAACGCATTCTATGAATAACACCAACATTCAGAACGTTTTTAAGCGCCTTTTTGATATTTGCTTTGCCCTGGCACTAACTATTTTTGTGTTGTCCTGGCTGGTGCCGTTTTTGTGGATTCTCGTAAAACTCGACTCCAAAGGACCTTTGTTTTTTGTACAAAAAAGAGAGGGGGTAAACGGGGTTCCGTTTTCTTGTTATAAGTTTCGAACCCTTCCCACAGATGCGCCCGCCCACGTCCCAGGTCAGGCTTTGCAAACCCATGTCAGTCGTTTGGGAAGAATATTGCGCAACTCTGGCATAGACGAGCTCCCACAAGCCCTCAATATTTTAAAAGGAGAAATGTCAGTCGTAGGGCCTAGACCACATTTGGTCATTGACAACACCTATTTTTCAAAGGTGGTCGGCGACAAAGCGATGCAAAAACGAAAAACAGTATTGCCCGGACTGACGGGTTGGGCGCAAGTCAAAGGACATAAAGGCGCCGCCCTTTCTGACAAAAACATCAGACGCCGCATACAGGCAGACTTAGCCTATATAGACCGGCAAAACCCTTGGCTTGACGTGCGCATCGTAGCCACTTCTTTTTTGATGTTGGTACGTGCCGCGGTTAGCAAACTCTTGGCCAAGAGCACAGCCATGATATATGTCTGATTTCTTTCGGACAAATCCCTATTTTTGTCAAAATTTTTTTCATGAATATACTGGTACTGGGCAGTGGCGGACGTGAATACACTTTTTGCTGGAAACTCGCCCAAAGTCCTCAAAACCCAAAGCTATTTATTGCGCCCGGCAATGCAGGGACCACACAGTTTGGCACCAACCTAGCGGTTTCCCCTACTGATTTTGAGGCACTCAAACAAGCCGCTTTGGACCATAAAATCGAGTTGGTCATAGTAGGGCCAGAAGATCCTTTGGTACAAGGGGTTCATGACTTCTTTTTAAACGACCACGAACTCAAGCACATTCCCGTGATTGGCCCACGCCAAGAAGCCGCCCAACTCGAGGGAAGTAAAGAATACGCCAAAGCGTTTATGGAACGGCATAACATCCCTACCGCCGCTTATCGAAGCTTTACGAAAGACGAACTTACAGAAGGCTTGGCCTATTTGGAAACCATCGCACCTCCCTATGTGCTTAAAGCCGATGGTTTGGCGGCGGGCAAAGGCGTACTGATCCTTAACGACCTTGAGGAAGCCCAAAAAGAACTCACCGCCATGTTGGCCGATGCCAAGTTTGGCGCTGCCAGTCAAAAAGTGGTGATAGAGGCATTTTTGGACGGCATCGAGCTTTCTTGCTTTGTGCTTACAGATGGCAAATCCTACAGAATACTGCCCATGGCCAAGGACTACAAACGCATAGGCGAAGGCGATACGGGCCTTAACACAGGCGGTATGGGCGCGGTTTCTCCCGTGCCTTTTGCGGATGATGTTTTTGTGGAAAAAATCAAAAAACGCATCGTAGAACCCACCATTCAAGGCTTGCAATCTGACGGCATTCCCTACGTGGGCTTTGTGTTTATCGGTCTGATCAAGGTTGGAGACGAACCTTTGGTAATCGAATACAACGTACGTATGGGCGATCCAGAAACCCAAGTGGTGTTACCACGTGTTCAGAACGATTGGGTAGCGCTGATGCAAGCCACCGCCCACCAACAGCTAGACAAAATAGATTTGAAAATCGACTCTAGGGCAGCCACAACGGTCGTAGCGGTTTCGGGAGGCTACCCAGAAGCCTATGAAAAAGGGAAAGTCATTTCGGGCATAGACCCCTCGGACCTGATTGTGCATGCGGGCACCCAAACCCAAGGCACAGACGTGGTGACCAGCGGAGGTCGGGTGTTGGCATCTACCGCTTTTGGCGCCAACTACGAGGAGGCACTGAGCCATAGCTATGCAGCCTTAGAGAAAATTGATTTTGAAGGAATATACTACCGAAAAGATATCGGATTCGATCTATAGGAAAGAATGGGCAGAAGGATCTTTGTCTTCTTCGCCGCTGTCATTAAACTTTTTGAGTTGAAGCACCCAATAGACACCAGCCACCATTCCGATGACCAAAAAACCCCAGTTGATGACATTGGCCAACACCCAGCTGCTGAGCTCAAGTGTGCGCAAAGCCTCTAAAGGCAGAAATAAAATTTCTTCAAACAAATAGGCGATGGCTTCAAAAAAGGCTTTCATAAATACTATCTTTAAAACGCAAAAATAGGGCAAAGCAAACATGTTGACAAGCTTTTTTTCTACGACCAAAAATTCCCAGCGACTGGTTTTGTTGGCGCTTCTTTTAGGCCCTGTGTTTTTTATAAATCAATCTATTGCCACAAGTATTTGGGCCTTGCTGGGGTTTTTTTTAACCGCTTTGTTGCTTGAGTTTTTGTCGGTTCGTTTTGGGGCACTCTCAAGAACCAACGGACTGTATTGGCTGATTGCCGGGGCCTGCTTTTACGGGGGCGCATGGACACACTACAATTTTCAGCTGTGGTTAGAAACCGCCTTGTTGGCCTCATACCTCGGCGGACTACTCAACTTGAGTGCCAATGGAAGCAGAAGGGACGCGGTTTTTGTGACCTCCTTTCTGGGGATGGCTATCATGTATGTGATTCCCTATGGTTGGTTGCTGTTGTTGTTGATTCCAGCGGCGATGTTGCAATGGCAAGAGCGCGACCTGAGAAAGTGGTGGCTGATGCTCGTGGGCATGGGTTCTTTTACCTTCTTGTTTTGGACGTTTACAGAAGTTTTTCCATGGCACAACAGCACTTGGGCACCCGCAACCCGATCTCAAGCGGACTGGCAAACAATCCTTATCCTTTTAGGCGTAAGCTTGTTGTTGATGGCGCTACGCTTCGGGCTATGGCCCAACAAATGGGTGCCGACCGACAACCGCCGGGTGCGCACCATGTTGTGGGCATTGGGGGCGTTCGGCGTTTTGGCTTTGGTTTTTGACCCCGATGCAACGCATTTATGGGTATGGGTTGCATTTCCGTTTTGGCTATGGATCCCCGCTGTGTTACAAAATATTTCCAAAAAATGGCTGGCAGACCTAGCCTTGTTGTTGCTGCTTGTATCGATCTGGCTTGCGCCCCCACTTTTCTAGGTGCACATAACCCCGTATCTTTGAAAAAAAATACAGATGAAAAGCAAAGAGGCCTTTCAAATTTTTGAAGAAAGTATCGCCAAATACCACATACTGGATCGCGTGGATCAGCCCTATTCCAACCCCTATGATTCCAAAACATTGGCGCATTTGCTCTATCGAAAAAATTGGATAGACACCGTGCAGTGGCACTATGAGGACCTTATCCGTGATCCCGATATTGACCCAGTCGCTGCCCTTGAGCTCAAACGCAAAATAGATGCTTCCAATCAGGACCGAACCGATACGGTGGAATATATTGACAGCTATTATTTAGATCAGTTTGCTTCTGTGGAGGTTGCGCCCGACGCTTCCATCAATACCGAGAGCCCTGCGTGGGCACTCGACCGACTTTCGATATTGGCACTCAAGATTTACCATATGAAAGAGGAAAGCCTACGACCCACAGCAAGTGATGCGCACCGTGCGGTTTGCGCGGATAAATTGGCGGTTTTGGAAACCCAACGCGAAGACCTCTCCACGGCTATCGATCAGCTACTAGAAGACATGGCAGCGGGCCGTAAAACGATGAAAGTGTACAAACAGATGAAAATGTACAACGACGAAGCACTTAATCCGGTTTTATACGCCGACAAATCTTAACATGTGCGTGCGCCCAAACACCTGATGGTTTTTCGTTTTTCAGCCATGGGCGATGTGGCGATGTTGTTGCCTGTACTTCGTTGCTTATACCAACAAAACCCAGATATTCGAGTTACGTTGGTAACCCGAAAGCACCTTAATCCTATTTTTAAGGAACTTACAGACCTCCAAATTTTCAATCCAGATTTTGAAGGACGCCACAAAGGCTTCAGGGGGCTGTACCAACTCTTTAAAGAACTCAAGGCCCTTACACCGCGACGCATTGCCGATGTTCACAATGTACTCCGAACAGCGGTTTTGAGATTTTTCTTTGCCAGTCAGCCATTGGTGCGCACCAAAAAACTAGACAAAGGGCGTCAAGAAAAAAGAGCGCTCACCCGCCCCAAAAGAAAAACCATCAAGCCACTAACCCCACAGCTGTATCGCTATGCAGAGGTTTTTACCAAACTGGGTTACACACTCGATTTGGGGAGGCACGAATTTCCACCCAAACCCATACCACCCACCTTCAATGACCACCTTCAAGACCCCAATCACAAATGGATTGGTATAGCACCCTTTGCTGCACACAAAGGCAAGGTGTATCCTTTGGATTTCATGCAAAAAGTCATTGGATATTTACAACAAGAGCACAGCCTTTTTTTGTTTGGTCACGGTCCTGAAGAAGAAGCCCAAATGGAGATATGGACACGCGCCTACCCCAACGTGTACCGCCCCAGGATTTCTTTCTCAGACGAACTTGATCTTATTGCCAATCTGGACGTGATGGTTTCCATGGATTCAGCCAATGGTCACCTAGCGGCCAATTATGGCGTCCCTGTTTTGACACTTTGGGGAATGACGCATCCGTTTTTGGGATTCGCCCCCTTTGGGCAAGACAACCACTTGACCGTCGACAGAGTGTTGTTCCCGAAAACGCCGACTTCAACCTATGGCAACAAAATACCCAAAGGTTATGAAAAGGCTATGCGCAGCATTTCGCCTGAATCTGTGATAGAAAAAACCCTGGAAATTTTGGGCAGTTAGACGTCGTCAAAGTCAATTTCTAAAGCGTCGCTTGTACAGCTAGCCTGACAGCTCAGCACCAAACCTTCTTCGACCTCACCATCGGTGAGTATTTGGTTGTTGCCCATTTCAACGTGGCCCGATTTTACCCGTCCAATACAACTGCCACAAACCCCTCCCTGACAAGAGTAAGGCGCTTCCAGTCCGGCGGCCAAAGCAGCGTCCAATACTGATTTTTGGGCATCTGCCGTAAACTGATGGACTTCGTCATCCAAAACAACGGTATAAGTCACCGTTCCATCTTGATCAGAAGCAACAGGGGCGCTACCTCCACCAAAGTGTTCCACATGAATTTTTGGGCTTTCGACACCAGCATCTTGTAACACTTGTGTACAGGTTTCAATCATTCCGCCAGGACCACAGATGTAAAAATCATCGAAACGTACTTTGCTATGCAAGGTGTTGAGCACATAAAGAATATTGGCGTTGTCAATACGACCAAACAACGCATCCTCAGCGCGTGTCCTGCTGTATATGTTGATCACAGAGAACTGATGCGGATGGTTTTGTACCATTGCCTGAATTTCATCGGCAAACATGCTGCTTTCAGGGCTGCGGTTTCCATATACCAATACCACCTGGTGGTCAGGATTGTCTTTGAGGGCTGCTTTGGCAATAGAAAGCATGGGCGTGATGCCACTACCGGCTGCGAAAAGCATGAGTTTCTTAGGATTAGCAGAAGAAACATATACAAACCGACCCTCTGGAGCGCCTACATCGAGCAGATTTCCTTCACGGACTTGTGAATTGGCATAGGTAGAAAAAACGCCATTAGGCAAGGCTTTGATGCCTACGCGCAGGCTTCCTTCATGTGGAGCATTACAAATAGAATACGACCTACGAACTTCTGAGCCAGCAATTTGGGCAGAGAGTGTCAAATACTGACCTGCCTGAAAACGAAAATCTTCTTTGAGCGATGAAGGGACATCAAATGTAATCGCTACCGCATCTTCTGTAAGGCGCTCAACGCCCGATACTTGTAGCTGGTGCAATCCGGCCATAACAATTTTTTACAAACATATAAAAAAATGATACCTTTGAAAGATACAGTTTCTTGGATGTTCAAACGCTTTATTTCCCTTCAATGGCGCGCTTTTCGACGCTCACCCGCTTTCGGCTCGAGTGTTTTGTTTAAGATATTATCCGCCTTCGGGATTCTTTATTTTACAGCGATTTTTGCCTTGTTGGGGGTAGGCGCTTTTTATTTGGTAGAAGACGAAATGGGTGTGGATCCACTGCCTTTTATCAATGACTTTTTGATCTATGGGACATCTTTTTGGGTGGTCACACGTTATTTCTTTCAAAAAATACCTGTACTCAATATCCAACCCCTTATGTTGTTGCCGATCAAGACCCGTCAGGTAGTTCATTATGTATTGGGACGTACGATGTTTTCTTTTTTCAATATTGGAAACGCTTTCTTCTTCATACCATTTTCTTTGGTGCTCCTCCATGAGGGGTATGCGCCCCTTCAAGTAATCAGCTGGCATTTGGCGATTATCGCCATTGTGTATTGTACCAATTTTATCAATATCATGGTTAATGACCGGGACGCATGGTTTTATGCGTTTGCTGGAGTTTTGGTAGGCTTGGGTGCGTTGCAGCACTTCGAAATTTTTGATATTACCCAATGGACAGGCCCTATTTTTTATGCTTTTTTTGAACAACCACTGTGGGCTTTGGCGCCCTGGGCATTGTTGTTTGTGTTGTATCGTTACACTTTTGTTTATTATGCCCAACGGATGTACTTGGACGCTGCTATGCAGACCCCAAAAACAGAGGCGCTCCAGCTACGTCTCGATTGGCTAAACCGACTGGGGCGATCGGCTATTTTTATTAAAAACGACGTCAAACTCATCATGCGCAACAAGCGTTCCAAAACTACTGTGATGGTATCGGTGCTGTTTTTGTTCTATGGTCTTTTGTTTTTTACCGGCGCTGCCTACGAGAGTGCCGCCTGGAAAATATTTGCTGGAATTTTTGTCAGCGGGGGCTTTTTATTCACTTTTGGGCAGTATGTGCCCAGTTGGGACAGCGCCTACTATCCGCTTATGATGAGTCAAAACATTTCATATAGAGAATACTTAGAAGCCAAGTGGACCTTGGTGGTAGCCGCCACTTTTGCTAGCACCGTTGTGGCTAGCTTTTACCTCTTTTTTGGTTGGGAAGCCTATGCGGCAGTGTTGGCTGGTGCGGTTTATAACATGGGCGCCAACGCCCATTTGGTTTTACTCTCGGGGGCATACATTAAAACGCCTATAGACTTGACTTCCAGCAGCAAACCTTTTGGCGATAAACAAGCATTTAACACCAAAACCATGTTGCTCAGTTTGCCCAAGTTGGCGCTGCCGATGTTGGTGTTCGCCATCGGCAACTTGACTGTCGGGGAATGGTTCGGATATGCCTTGGTCGCCTTTGTGGGCATATTGGGCTACTTTCTAAAAGACAAAGTATTTAACCAAATAGAACGCTTGTATAAATCCGAAAAATACAGCACCCTAAACGCATACAAACAAAACACATGATACAGATTCAACACTTGGTCAAGCGCTATGGTGACAACACCGTTTTGGAATTGCCACAATTGGAAATTCCTGATGGACAAATTTTTGGTTTGGTGGGCAACAATGGCGCTGGGAAAACCACCCTATTCAGCCTGTTGCTCGATTTGATTCAAGCCACGGAGGGCACCGTAAAGATTGATGATGTTGCCGTTCAGGATTCTGAGGCATGGAAACCCAACACCGCAGCTTTTTTGGACGAGACATTTTTGATTGGGTATCTGACACCAGAAGAATATTTTTATTTTATCGGGGATTTGCGCGGGGTATCCAAAAGCGAGGTGGACACCCTGATGGCTGGTTTTTCTGATTTTTTTGGTGGAGAAATTTTGAATCAGAAGAAATACATACGCGACTTGTCCAAAGGCAATCAAAAGAAGGTAGGGATTGTGGCTACTTTTATAGGCGATCCCAAACTCTTGGTTTTGGACGAACCCTTTGCCAACCTTGACCCGACCACACAAATACGACTCAAAGAATTGCTCAAAGAGAAGTCAGAAGCCCAGGGACGAACCGTACTGATTTCGAGCCATGATTTGCAACACGTAACCGAAGTTTGTGAGCGTATTGCGGTCTTGGAAAAAGGCCAACTGGTACAAGATATTGTGAAAACCCCACAAACGCTCAAAGAATTAGAGGCGTTTTTTGCCAAGCAAATCTAAAACTTCACTATCTATGCATACGAAAACCAACTGTTTTTCAGTTTATGGTACATAGTATGCGTATAGTTTTAGTGGCTGGAATGGTATTTTTTGTGTTAGCGGGTTGCTCTACACGCAAGGACGGTTTTGTCAATAGAGCCTACCACCAGACAACCACCCAGTACAACATACTTTTTAATGGCAATGAAGCCCTAAACCAAGGGATTGAAGCACAGACAGAAGCCCATCAGCCCAATTTTTGGACCCGTCTTCCGCTAGACCCGTTCCCGCTCCCTGACATATACGAGACAGACACCCCGCCCAACCCCAACTATACCCGCGCAGAAACTAAGGCGGTAGCAGCAGTACAAAAACACAGCATGCGTATTGGTGGCACACAACGCAACAAACAAATCGATGAGGCCTATATGCTATTGGGCAAAGCGCGCTTCTACAATGGCCGCTACCTTCAAGCCATAGAAGCCTTTAATTACATCATCGATCAGTTGGGAGATTCAAACAGCATACACGCAGCCCAACTGTGGCGGGCCAAGACCTTCTTACAACTCAACCAAGAGGAGCGCGCAGCTAAGGAGCTTAAAAATTTGATTGACAATGGCGCCCTTTCTATGGTTGATACCGCCACCGCATATGCGGCATTCGCCCAAGCCCTGTTGGCTATGGATAACGCCAAAGAGGCAACAACCCCGCTACAAAAGGCGTTGCAGCTAGAGAAAGACAAAAACCTGGTGGCCCGCTATGCCTATGTTTTGGGACAGCTGTATGACGAATTGGGGCACAGCGATTCGGCTACCGTGGCCTACCAAAACGTTATTGACCTCAATAGAAAAATCCCCCGCACCTATTGGATTCACGCGACACTTAACCAACTCAACGCAGGCTTATTGCCTGAAACGCAGACAAAAACAGCCTATAAAAGACTTACTAACAACGATGAAAACAAGAAGTTTTTAGATAAAATTCATTACAGCCATGCCGTTTTTCATTTGGGACTTGGCGACACAATTAGCACCGAAAGCCTGATGAACAAGAGTTTACGCACAGGCACCCAAGACAATTACCTGAAAGGCATGGTCTACGAAACCTTGGCAGACACGCACTTTGACAACGCTATGTTTTTGGATTCAGGTGCTTACCTAGACAGCACCATGCGCGTGACCGATCCCCAATCGCGAAAATTCAGAAAAGTCAAACGCAAGCGCGACAAACTAAAGGATATCATCACCTACGAAAACGACATTCAAGTCCATGATAGCATCTTAGGATTGATGGATAAATCTCCAGAGGAACGCACCCAGTTTTTCGCAGATTATATAGCCCAAATCAAACGCAAAGACTCTATACAAAAAGCACAAGAACAGCAAGCGCTTGCTGCCAATGTTTCCTTTTTTGGGAATGATTTCTATTTCTACAACCGCACCCAGTTGGCTAGAGGCAAAAGTGATTTCTTAAGAATTTGGGGCGATATTGTTCTTGAAGACAATTGGCGCTATGCCAAACCCAAACCCATAATAACGCCTGCAGAACGCATGCTTGCCGACACTCTGTCAACGGAAAAAACGATAGAGGAGCCCCGCTACATGGTAGAGACCTACCTGGTTCAAATCCCTGAAGAGGAAGCTAGAGACAGTTTGGAGCAAGTACGCAATACAGCCTTGTTCCAAGCAGGGCTTGCCTATAAAGAACAGTTTTTGGTGTTTGATTTGGCAAAAGAACGACTCCAACGGCTTTTGACTAGACCTTCTGATTACACCCTGCCCACCCTGTATCACTTATATCAAATAGAAAAACAAACAGGAGAAGAAAAAACATCCCATTATAAAAGGCGCTTATTGGCAGAATTCCCTGATTCTCAGTATGCCAAAATTATTGTAAACCCCACCCAAGCGCTTGAAGGAGAATTTGAGGCACACTATGAAGAAGTCAAGCAGATGTTTGCCACTCAAAAATTCGAAAGCGTTATTGATAAAGCAGCGCAGGCAATTTTGGGCGTGCAAGACCAAGATCTACGCGCTCGTTTTGCGTTGTTGCGTGCAGAAGCCCTTGGCAGGCTCGATGGCATTGAGATATATAAAGCAGCATTAAAAGAAGTTTCCACCGCCTATCCCAAACAAGCAGCGGGAATCGATGCCGATGCCCGTTTGCGTGCGATTGAACAAATCACCAAAAGTTCGTCACCGACAGGGGGCTACAAATTGTTGTTTGTTACAAACAGAGACCAACACGAACAAACAAAAGTCTTGGCTCAAGCATGCACAGACTGGATACAAACGCAATCGCTGAATTTGGTTTTGAGTGTTTCAGTAGATGTTTATAATCGAGATTCAGAACTCTTGGTTCTACATGGCTTCAGAGACGCATCTTCAGCAAAAGATTTTAATGATCAAATTCAGAAAGCGCTGAAAGAATTACAAACGCTTAAAAATTTCGTAGTTTTGACATCCCAATTTAGAGATGCATTGATTTTTAAGGACTTAGCCGTGACTTCACCCAAAAAATAAAACCCATGGACCATTCAAGAAACAACGTCAAAATCAACTTTATAGAACCCAATACCAAAGTAATTGGAGAAATCCACTCCCAATCCGATTTTCGCATTGATGGAACTTTGGAGGGCAGCATACAAACCACAGGTCGCGTGGTTATAGGCAAGGAAGGCGTTGTCAACGGAAAGATATCTTGTACCAATTCCGACATTATGGGACGTTTTAATGGCCATATTGAAGTGTCTAGTTTGCTTTCTATCAAGTCTGAAGGGTTGGTTGAAGGCGAGGTTACTACGGGCAAACTGTCTGTTGAGGTGGGCGCCATGCTCAATGCCCAATGTGTGATGAAAAAGGCAGTTAAATCATTACAGCCTACGCATGGAAAATCCAAAGAAAAAACCGCATAAAACCCGGATGGCTCGGTGGGTCGTATTTACTGGTTTTGGCTTTCAGCTTGGACTTACCCTCTACTTATCGGCTCGCTTGGGACGATGGCTCGACCAGACCTATATCACGGGTGATAACACGTACACACTGGTATGCGTGATGGCAGGTCTTTTCCTTTCCATATACGTACTTATTCGACAACTTAACCGTATGGATTTATGACAACAAAAATTTTCAAATTGGGGATGGTTTTGTTGGCAATCCTTTTAGGGGGTTGGTTCTTACACCAACAGTTCCTTACACTTGTAGCTGGGATAGATCAAAAAATATTGACAGCGGCCTATGGTATCAATTATGTATTGGGCATGGGGATATTTATGGCTGTTTTGTTTGCTCACCGACACCACCCCATGATAGCGGGCTATGTGTTTCTAACAGGAAGCGGAATCAAGTTTTTGGTTTTCTTCCTCTTTTTTTATCCTTTTTTTATGAATGACGGTGATCTTTCTCGAGAAGAATTTGCTATTTTTTTTGTTCCTTACATAGCCACCCTAACCACCACAGTAGTAGCGTCTGCACGTGTGCTCAACACAAACGTATCGGCTTAGATTTATATTAGAAAAGTGTTTTAATATTATGGGCGAATGCCTTACATTTGCAGCCATAATTTCGCATGAAGAAAAAACTATTTATTCCAGCGATTTTTTTCATCCTAATCGGAACATTCGGATTTGCATCCGATGCGCCCGAAAAAGAAAAGGGCGGTGACCTCAAATCTGAGATTAAAGCCTACGTTCGCCACCACCTCGAAGACACCCACGATTTTTCGATTGGCTCTTACACCACAGAAGAAGGTAAAAAGAAATATATTGGTTTTTCCTTGCCTGTAATCTTGTGGGACAATGGCCTTGTTGCGTTTCCCTCTGGCAAGCTCAAGCATGGCAAAGCAGTTGTGGAGGCCAACGGGTCTTATTACAAACTATATCACAATAAGATTTACAAAACCGATGCTTCGGGAACGATTAACTATGATGAACAGCATCACCCGATCAATGAGAAACCCTTAGACCTGTCTATCACCAAAAGCGTAGTCGCTATGTTGGCTACGGCCTTGCTGATGTTTCTCTTGTTTCGCGGGTTGGCACGCTCCTATGCTCGCAACGGTAGCATTGCCGCAGGAGCAGGGCGCTTTTTTGAGCCTATCATTCTGTATATCCGCGATGATATCGCCATTCCCAACATTGGAGAGAAGCATTACAAAAAATACATGAGTTTTTTGCTCACCATATTTTTCTTTATTTGGTTTTTAAACATATTAGGACTTGGTCCGCTTGGTATCAACGCAACTGGAAACATTGCGGTTACTTTCGGAATGGCGCTGCTAACCTTCCTTATTACCAATTTCACAGCAAACAAAAACTATTGGATGCACATATTTTGGATGCCAGGAGTGCCGCTTTTAATGAAGATTGTACTGGCTCCCATAGAACTATTGGGTGTTATCATCAAGCCCTTTTCGTTGCTCATTCGTTTGTATGCCAACATTCAGGCAGGTCACATCGTATTGATGAGTTTGATAGGGTTGATGTTTATTTTCAACAATTGGTTGGGTAGCAGCCTGTCTTTTGTATTGGCCTTTGCCATTTCGATATTAGAACTATTAGTGGCTTTGTTGCAAGCCTATATATTCACCATGCTGTCAGCCCTTTATTTTGGGTTTGCCGTAGAAGAACATCACGACGAAGCACATTAAAAAATTATAACAACTAAAAATTAAATTAGATTTATTATGGAAATTCCAGTAATTGTAGGCGCAGGCCTAATCGTCATCGGAGTAGGAATGGGAATCGGTAAAATTGGTAGTTCTGCCATGGAAGCGATCGCACGTCAACCCGAAGCTTATGGAAAGATACAGACAGCGATGCTAATTGCAGCTGCCCTTATCGAGGGAATCGGATTTGCCGCTTTGTTCGCAGTATAATGAATTACATCCTTCGGGCAGTGCGCGTATGTGCTGCCCGCTAGGTGCTTAAACAGATACTATGGAGAAGCTATTAGGTGAATTTTCGTTTGGCCTTTTTATTTGGCAGACCATCATTTTGGTGGGTCTGATTTTATTGTTGCGCAAATTTGCGTGGAAACCTATTCTTACGGCTATCAATGACCGTGAAGAAGGCATCAAAAATGCGCTTCAGTCTGCAGAGGCCGCTCGCGTCGAAATGGAAAATTTGCAAGCCGACAACGAGCGTATTCTAAAAGAAGCGCGGGCAGAGCGCGAGGCGTTACTCAAAGAAGCGCGGGAGCTCAAACAAAAGATGATTGATGACGCCAAAGACGAGGCCAAAACTCAGGCGGCTCAAATTATGACACAAGCCCAAGCAGCGATCGAATCTGAAAAACAAGCAGCGATTTCAGAACTTAAAAACCAGGTGGCCGAAATCTCTATTGGTATTGCCAAAGAGGTGTTGTCTGAAGACAAAAAACAAGCCCAGCTGGTTCAAAAACTTCTTAAAGACGTTAGCATAAAATAAGTATGAAAGGATCACGAGTTGCCATTCGCTATGCCAAAGCCCTGTTGGCTACTGCCCAAGAAAAAAAGGCAGTCGATCAGGTAGCTGCTGACATGGAAGTCATTCATGCCACCTTGGAAAACAGTGAGGATTTGGCTGCTGTTTTACGTAGCCCGGTAATAAGTGCGTCCTTGAAATCTAATACCCTTCAAGCAGTGTTTGGCCAAACGTCATCTTTGGTGAAGACCTTTTTGGCATTAGTAGCCGAGAACAATCGTTCGGCGCATCTGGATGGTATGGCGTTGAAATTCAAACAACTCTACAACCAACACCTAGGCAAACAAGAAGCCCTAGTAACCACAGCTGTTCCCTTAAGTCCTGCCCTGCAAGACGAGGTAATGGCCAAAATCAAAACCCTGACCGATAAAAAAATAGAATTGGTCAACAAGGTGGATAAAGATATTTTAGGTGGATTCGTTTTGCGCCTAGACGACTTGCAGTATGATGCTAGTGTGTCGAGCCAACTCCAATCCCTGAAGCAGAAGTTAAGCAATAGAAAAGCAATAGCATAAAGATATGGCAGAGGTAAAAGCAGCGGAAGTATCCGCAATCTTAAAGCAACAATTGACAGGCTTTGAAGCCGGTGTTTCCCTCGATGAGGTGGGAAGTGTGCTTCAGGTCGGTGACGGTATTGCCCGTGTGTATGGATTGTCCAACGCACAATATGGTGAGTTGGTCACATTTGATTCTGGATTGGAAGGAATCGTTCTCAACCTAGAAGAGGACAATGTAGGGGTGGTACTTTTGGGTCCATCCAAAGGAATTAAGGAGGGCGATACAGTCAAACGGACCCAGCGCATTGCCTCAATCCAAGTTGGTGAAGGCGTTGTAGGTCGTGTGGTTGATACCCTTGGAAACCCCATAGACGGCAAAGGTCCTCTAGGTGGGGATTTGTACGAAATGCCATTAGAGCGCAAAGCGCCTGGGGTTATCTATCGGCAGCCTGTGAACGAGCCACTCCAAACGGGGATTAAGTCAATCGACGCGATGATACCGATTGGTAGGGGTCAGCGTGAGCTGGTTATTGGGGACCGTCAGACAGGGAAAACCACGGTTTGTATTGACACCATTCTCAATCAAAAAGAATTTTACGATGCGGGTGAGCCCGTTTATTGTATCTATGTAGCTGTGGGACAAAAAGCCTCCACAGTAGCTGCTATTGCGAAAGTACTTGAAGACAAAGGTGCGCTTGCCTACACAACCATAGTGGCTGCGAACGCATCTGATCCTGCACCTATGCAGGTATATGCACCCTTTGCTGGGGCTGCTATTGGAGAATATTTCCGCGACACAGGTCGTCCGGCTTTGATCATTTATGATGACCTTTCTAAGCAAGCGGTTGCCTATCGTGAGGTGTCTTTGTTGTTGCGTCGTCCTCCAGGACGGGAAGCGTATCCTGGTGACGTATTTTACTTGCACTCACGCCTGTTGGAGCGTGCCGCTAAGGTGATTGCCGACGACGACATTGCCAAAAACATGAATGACCTGCCAGAATCCTTAAAACCTGTGGTCAAAGGAGGAGGGTCACTTACGGCACTGCCCATCATCGAAACCCAAGCGGGAGATGTATCGGCCTATATTCCTACCAACGTAATCTCGATTACCGATGGTCAAATCTTTTTGGAGTCTGATTTGTTCAACTCAGGGGTACGACCTGCGATCAACGTGGGGATTTCAGTATCGCGCGTGGGTGGTTCGGCTCAGATTAAGGCGATGAAGAAAGTAGCAGGAACCCTCAAGCTAGATCAAGCGCAGTTCCGCGAATTAGAAGCCTTCGCCAAGTTTGGTTCAGACCTAGACGCTGCTACGCTCAATGTGATCGAGAAAGGGCGTCGCAACGTTGAAATCCTTAAGCAAGCCCAAAACGATCCGTTTACGGTAGAGGATCAGGTAGCTATTATTTTTGCAGGCTCCAAGAACTTATTGCGTCAGGTGCCAGTTGATAAAGTAAAAGAGTTTGAACGCAGCTATTTGGATTTGCTCAACAGCAAACACCGTAAAGTGTTGGATACTATCAAATCGGGCCAACTGACAGACAAGGTGGTTGACACCTTGACTGAGGTCGCCAAAGATGTAGCTGCAAACTATCAATAATAAGCATAGGCTGAGACGAGATGGCTAACTTAAAAGAGATTCGGAATCGCATTGCATCGGTATCATCTACCATGCAAATAACGAGTGCCATGAAAATGGTTTCTGCCGCCAAACTCAAAAAGGCCCAAGATGCCATTACGGCCATGCGTCCTTATGCTGATACACTCACACAATTGTTACAAAACCTGAGCGCCTCTATTGAAGACAATTCCGGAAGCACTTATGCTACCGAACGCCCAATAGAAAAAGTGCTATTGGTAGCCATTACGTCGAATCGTGGATTGTGTGGCGGGTTCAATTCTAGCATCATCAAAGAAGTACAAGCCCAGATAAAAGACAAATATGCTGGCAAGTCTGTTGATGTGTATGCCATAGGAAAAAAGGGCCATGACATCTTGAGCAAAGAGCTTACAGTGACAGCCAACCGCAGCGATGTTTTTGACCAGCTTACATTTGAAGAGGTGTCTGCTGTTGCAGAAGACATCATGCAATTGTTCGTGTCTGGTGCTTATGATCGCATTGACTTGGTGTACAATCGCTTTAAAAATGCGGCCACACAGCTGGTGACTGCTGAACAGTTTTTACCCATTGTTCCTATACAATCAGAAGAAAACCCTACAGCAGACTATATTTACGAACCGGCACAATCCGACATCGTAAATACCCTTATACCCAAAGCATTAAAGACACAGCTGTTTAAAGCCATTAGAGACTCATTTGCTAGCGAACACGGGGCTCGAATGACAGCTATGCACAAGGCTACTGATAACGCTACCGAGCTTAGAGATCAGCTTAAACTCACTTACAACAAAGCCCGTCAAGCCGCTATTACAAACGAAATCCTTGAGATAGTAGGCGGAGCAGAAGCCTTGAACAACTAGCCTTTGGCATCATAGTTGATTCTACTTTTTAAATTTCCTGCAATGAGAGCTTATATTTTCACCTGTATTGCGGTACTGTCTTTGGGAAGTTGTGGTTCTACCCAATATCAAAAACCCATAGAAGACAACAACCCTCCTTTCGAGGTATTGGCTGCTACGGCCACTCCTTGGGCAGCTGGGGTTCGTAACGGAGGCTCGGGGGTAAACATAGAGTTGCAACTCAATCGCCCATACAATAAGTTGCTCTTCGTGTACTATCAGGGCCAAAAAGCCAATATCAACTATGAGGATGTAGACGTTAAGAAGGCCATATATAGGTCGTATATCAAAACAGAAGCCAACACCAATAAGGAATTGACATTACACCAAGACCCCAAACGTGAATACGGAAACACCCCGCCGCTTTTCAATTTAAAAAAGTCAGAACTGGCAGTTGTCTATACCAAAAAAAACAAAACCTATTACAAGGTTGTGCCACGGGTAGAGCGAAAGCCTCCTTTAAATTACATGTAACCTTGTGATTGCAGCCGATTCGTTGTACCTTAGAAAACAAATCAGCATCCTTGTTTGACCCAAGACAATTCATCAAAGAAACTTTTGTGTATGGGTTAGCAACCGTAATTCCACGCGTCCTAAACTTTTTGTTGGTACCCCTTCACACCCAGACCTTACCCGTTGAAGGTTATGCAGAGAATACGGCTTTCTATGTCTATGCTGCTTTTTTTAACATATTGTTGACCTATGGAATGGAAACCAGCTTTTTCAGGTTTTTTAGCCAGTCAAACAATGAGAACAAAGTGGTCAGTACGGCCACCATTACCCTAGCAATAACCACCCTATTTATTTTTGGGTTGCTTTTCTTACAAGCAAATCAAATGGCACGATGGATCGGAATGGCGCCTTCCCATTTTAATCTTTTGTTGGGTGTTTTGCTTTGTGACACGCTAGTGGTATTGCCTTTTGCCTACTTGAGAGCCACTGGTAAAGCATCTAAATTTACCTTTCTTAAACTGCTCAACGTAGGGGTTTATGCATTTTTCAACTTGATGTTTTTATGGTGGCTGCCAAAACAAGGCACAGTACTTCCATGGGGCACAGACATGGTACAATATGTCTTTATAGCCAACTTGATGGCCAGCGCTCTTGTCTTACTGATTTTAATCCCGTTTTATTTTCGCATCCAGTGGATGTGGAGTGCAGGCTTGTTGAAAAAGATGTTGCGCTACGGTGCGCCTATTATGTTGGCAGGGGTTGCTTTTGTCGTTAATGAGAACTTGGATAAATTGTTGATACGATATTTTATTGATGACAGCACCATGGGCGCCTACAGCGGTTGCTACAAGTTGGCGGTTTTTATGACCCTTTTTGTTCAGGCTTTCAGACTGGGTGCAGAGCCGTTTTTCTTCAATTATGCCAAGCACCAAGACGCCCCCAAAGTCTATGCGCTTATTATGAAATATTTTGTTGTCTTCGGCGGACTTTTGTTGCTCACAGTTGGGGTTTGTATAGAGCCTCTTAAAGAGGCACTCATTCGACGTCCTGAGTATTGGGTAGCTATTGACATCGTCCCTATTATATTGTTGGCCAATTTGTTTTTGGGAATCTATCACAACCTATCTGTTTGGTACAAACTTACCGACCGTACTTCAGTCGGCATGTATATTTCTCTAACTGCAGCTGTGGCTACCATAGCATTAAACATATGGCTAATCCCTTGGGCTGGCTTTATAGGAGCTGCTTGGGCCACCCTATTGGCCTATGGCGGGATGGCGCTTACTTCTTATGTGTGGAGTCGAAAACACTACCCCATTCCTTATGCTACCACACGTATCTTTGGGTATATGGTTTTGAGTGTAGGTCTTTGTGCACTCCACTGGATGCTGTTCGCCGGAAGTTGGGCGATGGGAGCGCTGTTCATTTTTGTATTTTTGTGTGTAAGTCTCTTAATGGAGCAACGTGAACTCAAACAACTGTTTCGCTTATGAAGATTCGTATCATCAATCACTCTGATCATCCTTTGCCTCACTACGAGACCACCGCTTCTGCTGGTATGGATTTGCGAGCCAACCTTGAAGCTCCAATAACCATTGGGCCTATGGAACGGACATTGGTAAAAACAGGCTTATTCATAGAATTACCCATTGGGGTTGAGGCCCAAGTGCGACCACGCAGCGGATTGGCCCTTAAAAAAGGGATTACAGTGCTCAATGCACCGGGCACTATAGACGCGGACTATCGAGGTGAAATAGGCGTTATATTAATCAACCTGTCTCAAGAAGAATTTGTAATCGAACATGGCACGCGTATTGCCCAACTGGTGATTGCCAAGCACGAACAAATCTCTTGGGAATTGACAGACTCCCTAAGCACTTCTGAACGTGGCGCTGGCGGATTTGGAAGTACAGGACTAAAATAAAAATATGAAAATCATCGTACCCATGGCCGGTCGCGGCTCTCGACTCCGCCCCCACACCCTCACTACACCAAAGCCCCTGATTCCTGTAGCGGGCATGCCCATAGTCGAACGATTGGTTCGGGACATTGCAGCCCTTGTTGACCAGCCCATCAGTGATATCGGATTTGTGTTGGGGGATCCAGCATTTTTTGGCGACGATGTAGCTGATCAATTGAACACCTTGGCCAAAGACCTAGGAGCAAAAGCCCATATTTTTAGACAGGACGTCCCATTAGGAACAGGTCATGCCATTATGTGTGCAGCACCTTTATTGTCCGGTCCTGCTGTAGTGGCTTATGCTGACACCCTTATCCGTGCAGATTTTGATTTGAATCCCGATGCAGATGCTGCCATTTGGGTCAAACAAGTCGATGACCCACAAGCTTACGGCGTGGTTCAACTCGATTCTAATGGAGACATTCAAGGCATGGTTGAAAAGCCTCAAGAGTTTGTATCTGATTTGGCAGCGATAGGAATCTATTACTTTAAAGAGATTGCCCAGCTCAGAGATGAGCTCCAGGGCGTAATAGACGAGCAACTCACCCGAGGTGGCGAGTATCAGATCAATGATGGGATCCTTCGTATGATCCAAAAAGGCAAACGTTTTGTTCCCTATGCTGTCAACGAATGGATGGACTGTGGGAACCCCGAAATCACCATACAGACCAATCAAAAAATGCTGCAGTTTTTGCATGAGGAAGGGGAAGCCCTCATGGAGACACACACAAACGACAATAGCACCATCATTGCGCCATGCTACATTGGAGAAGGGGTCAAGCTCACCAATAGCACGGTGGGTCCTTACGTCGCATTGGGTGCGGGGACTCAAGTGGAAAACTGCACCATAGAAAACAGCATTGTTCAAACGCAAAGCCGCTTGGCCAATGCTCATATCAAAAACGCAATGATTGGAAATCATGTGGAGTTTGATGGAAACTTCACTACTATAAGTCTGGGAGATTATTCAAAACTAAGCTGATACTGATGAGGCGCCTATGGTTTGTTGTGTTGTTGTTGTTTGGAGGTTGTAAGTCTCTTAAAACAGATGCCGGCACGATGACTGCCAACAGCAACAGTGAACTTCTCAAAAACGCTGAATCCACTTCCGCCCCATGGAACACCCTTAATCTTAGAGGACATGTAGTGGCTAAAACCGATGACAACCGTCAACGAATCAGCACCAATATCCGAGTCGAATCCCAAAAGCAGATTTGGATCAATGCCTCTATGATCGTCCCTTTGGGCAGAGCCAAAATAGATACTGCGGGCGTGGCCTTTTATGAGGTTTTGGGGAAGTCGTATTTTGAAGGAGACTTTACAGCGATTCAAAACTTACTTGGAATTACGCTCAAGTATCAGGCTCTTGAAAATGGCCTGTTGGGCCGCCCACTATTGCCCGAGTTGTTACCCAAAGCTCGCCTTAGCAAACGCAATGGAGAATATCAACTCAAAGTCAAACAAGGTAAGTTGGAGTTTTTATGTACCTACGGCCAAGATTTCTTACTCCGTCAACAACAAGTGCGTATCGGCAAAAAAGAACTGATAGTAAGCTATGCGGATTATCAAAAAACAAACGATTTGATGCTTCCTGTGGAGGTGATTTTTGATGCCCAATCGCCCCAGAATCAAGCTTCTCTGGCCTTTTATTTTCGCAAGGTGGTGGTGGACGCGCCTTTGCGTTTTCCCTTTCAAATACCTAAAGATTTTACCCCCCTATCGCCATGAGGTTTGTATGCACATTACTATTGCTTTTTGTTTTGGGGTTTGGCTACGCTCAAGATGCCAAAGCCCGTCTGGAAGCCCAGCGCAAACAACTTCAGCAAGAGATTGTACAAATCAATGGCTTGTTACAACAAAATAAAAATAAAACCTCCAACGCCTTGGAAACCGTTGAAGATTTGGCGTTGAAAATCGACCGTCTAGACCAACTCATTCGCCTGACCAACCGCCAAGTAAACACCTTGAGCCAACAAATACAAGTCAACCAAAGAAACATTGACAATTTGCGCACAGAACTCGAAGCTCTTAAAGCCGACTATGCAGAGATGATTGTCAAATCTCGTAAGAACGCCTCACAACAAAACCGATTGATGTTTTTGTTGTCATCAGAAAGTTTTTTCCAAGCGCTAAAACGCATTCGTTATATGAAGCAATATGCAGCGTACCGACAAAAACAAGGCATCAAAATCGCAGAAAAAACCAAGACCCTGCAAGAGCTCAACAGCATCCTGAACCAACAAAAGACCACCAAAGAGTCTTTGGTTGCCGAAAACCGTACAGCCCAAAGACAGCTCGAGGCCGAACGCAGTATCCAGCAAGAACTGATACGTAGTTTGCGAAGTAAAACATCACGTTATGCGGCTCAAATCAAAAAGAAACAACAGCAAACTGCCCGTATCAACAAAGAAATCGACCGTTTGATTCGCGAGGCCATTGCGGCCTCAAACAAAAAAGCGGGGACCACCACGGCAGATTTTGCCTTAACCCCTGAAGCCAAAGCTTTGGCAGCTAGTTTTTCTGCCAACAAAGGACGTTTGCCTTGGCCGGTACGTAAGGGGGTGGTGATTCAAAAATTTGGCACCCAGCGCCACCCAGTGGTGCGAACGACTACTATCAAAAGCAATGGGGTGACCATAGCCACCAGCCCAGGTACCAAAGCTCGTGCAGTTTTCGAGGGGACGGTGCTCAACATCGTACAATTTCAAGGCAGTAACCCTATTGTACTCATCCAGCACGGAAACTTTGTAACCGCCTATAAAAACTTAGCTTCCGTAGAGGTTAAAAAAGGCGACAAGGTCATGGCTAAGCAAGACATTGGTACAGTGTTTACCAACACCGGCACCAACAGAACGACTTTACAGTTTAGTATTTTCCGCTCCACCACACCCCAAAACCCTGGCGATTGGATCTATCAGATGTAGCAATTTACTCAATCACCAGTTTGCGAGTGAAAGCCCAATCTTTGTGATCGACTCGCAGCAGGTATAAGCCTCGGTCCAAACCACTTACATCCACTACTTCGGGAGTGATTTGGCGGTGTACCAACTGACCCGACAAGCCATAGAGCCTGACCGATACAGCCTCGGGCAGGCCCTTTAGGTAGGTAATACCGTCTGAAACAGGGTTGGGAGAGAGGGAAAAAGTCGAGATATCAACCCCTGAAGACAAAGAATTGTTTTCTTTGAAAGAAATGTTGTCAAAAAACACCGCCTCTGTCACAGAGTTAACTCTGACTTTCAACACCAACCTTGCCATAATATTATCTGGAAGTTGAACCTGAACGTTATTCCATTGTCCTTCAATATTTAAATCATTTATATCCTTGTCTATAGTATTTAGCAGAAAAATTTGATTCATATTTGTTAGATCCTCGATATAAAACTGGAGCAAATCTTCTCCCGAACTATTAGGAGTTCCATCTCCTTCATATCCAGTGGTCGCTACAAAGTAGTCCATTTCAATTGTATTGTTAATAGAAGATGTTAAATCAATGACATCGAATCTTAAAATAAAATTCCCATCACTGTCTGAAATCTGATATCCCTTGGTTCCATCCGTGTAGGCAGTTACTGTTCCAGTAAAGTCCGTAACTCCTACAAAATCCCCATCAGTTAGCCCTGTTCCAGGAGAATCATAGGGTTCATAAGAGGCATCAAATCCGATTTCCATACCAACGGAAACAAAATCCACGATGGGTTCACCCGGGTTGTTAACAAGGTCGTGAGCTATACTTGCGTCTCCGGTGTCCGTGTAACTACCTGAATTTAAAGCAGGCTCCTCAAAACTGGTATATCCAACAACAGTTTGGGCGCAAACTGGAAAAAAAGCAAAAAAGAAAAATTGGGTAAAGAGTAAAAATGATTTCATGATAAGTAGGATTTGGGTTGTTTCAAATGTACCAAAAATTGGCGCTTGTTTTAAGTCAAAAAATTAATAAAATGTTAAATCCGCGGGTTTAGCGGCTTTGTAGGCGGGCAATGTATTTGCCAATCATGTCAAACTCTAGGTTCACATGATGTCCCGGCTCGATTTGGTGGAAATTGGTGTGTTCGTGTGTGTAAGGAATAATGGCCACACTAAAGCGGTCTTTTTGGGCATCTATGACCGTCAGGCTGGTACCGTTGACAGTAATGGAGCCTTTTTCAATCACTAGGTTGCCCAGGTCAGGATCAAAACCAAAGGTGTAGCGCCAACTGCCGCTTTGGTCGGCTACGGCTAAGCATTGCCCTACTTGATCCACATGCCCCTGCACAAGGTGTCCGTCGAGGCGGTCACCGAGTTTCATGGCACGTTCCAAATTCACCATTTTACCTGCTTTCCATTCCCGCAGGGCGGTTTTGTCTAGGGTTTCTTGTATGGCCGTAACGGTATGGGTGTCCCCATCTATGGCCACAACAGTCAGGCAGACGCCATCGTGCGCTAAGCTCTGGTCGATTTTGAGGGAATCCGCCAACTCACTTCTTACTCGTATATGTATGTTTTCTTGCTCACGATCGAGAGCGACAATTTTGCCCAAACACTCAATAATACCGGTAAACATAGACCCGAATTTGGTTAACTTTGCCAAAAATACGGATAAAAGATGAGCAGTCCGATGCTAGGCATATCGATAGGCGACCCCAACGGCATAGGTCCTGAGGTAGTGCTCAAAACCTTTTCGGATTCTCGTATGTTTGATTTTTGCACCCCCATAGTCTATGCCCATCCTGATTTTTTAGTTTCCCAAAACAAGCACTTTGGACTTAAGGTGCCCCTACACACACTCAATGATCGTCCAAAAAGAAGGGCATTAAACGTGGTCTCATCTTGGGATGCAACTCCACAAGCGGCTTATGGTCAAGAGACCAAAACGGCAGGAAAATTGGCAATACAGTCTTTAACTGCGGCTACTGCGGCATTAAAAGATGGCACCATCCAAGCTTTGGTTACAGCCCCCATCAACAAGGCATCAATTCAAAGCGATGCTTTTGATTTTCCTGGGCACACAGATTATTTAGCACAAGCATTGGGCGGTGAGGCGTTGATGTTTATGATACACGACCAGCTACGCGTGGGGCTACTCACAGACCATGTTGCCATCAGTGAGGTTTCTAGCTTATTAACTCAAGATCGTATTGTCAATAAGCTCAGGCTGATGTCTGAGTCGTTGCGGCAAGATTTTGGCATTCGCAAACCCAAAATAGCAGTGTTGGGCATCAACCCCCATGCGGGAGATAACGGGGTGATTGGCTCTGAAGACATGAATATTCTTGCCCCGATTTTAGCCAACCAAAAAATCGATAACACTTTGCTGTTTGGGCCCTTTTCAGCAGATGCCTTTTTTGGGAGTCAGTCCTACCTAAGCTACGACGCCGTATTAGCGGCTTATCATGACCAAGGTCTGGTGCCTTTTAAAACGCTTTCTTTTGGAGAAGGCGTAAACTACACGGCAGGATTGCCTGCTGTTCGCACTTCTCCCGACCACGGAACTGCCTTCGCAATTGCTGGCAAAGGGATTGCCGATCATCGGTCATTTCAACAAGCCGTATATTCTGCCCTAGACATTATACGAAAGCGTCAGGAGTTCGAACAACTTAGTGCAGATCCTCTTCCTTTGCAAGGCAACAAGAAGCGCACAAAAAGAGACAATTAGATTGTTTTAGGCTTTGGTCTAAATTTTATATCTTTGGCGCCCGTAACGGAAAAGGAGATGGAGCGTTTGACGGAATTTGAAGTAAAGTTTTCCGGATTAAAAGAAGGCGTTCATAAATTTGATTTTTCGGTTACAGATAAGTTCTTTGAGGAATTTGAGTATAAAGAATTCAATAGTATTCAAGCCAAGGTTGAGCTGAATTTGCACAAAAAAGCCACTTTGATGGAGGCGCATTACAGCATGCAAGGTCAGGCAAACCTTAATTGCGATTTGACCAATGAGCCTTTTAACATGAAGGTAGCCCACCAATTTGATTTGGTTATCAAGTTTGGGCCAGATTTTAGTGACGATCACGAAGATTTGATGGTGCTTCCACACGGCGCTCACACTTACGATGCTTCTCAACATATTTATGAGTTGTTGGTTTTAAGCATACCGCAAAAAAGAGTGCATCCAGGGGTAGAAGATGGTACTTTGGATTCGGACATACTAGAAAGGCTGGAACAGCTCAGTCCCTCAGAAGACAAATCCTCCCATAACGGTACAGATCCGCGTTGGGATGCATTAAAGAAATTAAAAGAATAAAAATAGAGCCATGGCGCATCCTAAAAGAAAAATATCCAAAACACGTCGTGACAAACGACGCACCCACTACAAAGCAACCGTTCCACAAATCGCGGTTTGCACTACTACTGGGGAGTCTCACCTGTACCACCGGGCACATTGGCATGAAGGCAAGTTGTATTATCGAGGTAAAGTTTTAATCGACAACACTGTCGAAACCGCATAAAATTTCATTTTCAATTATTGGATTTATAAAACGCTTCTCTGAAGCGTTTTTTATTTGCATTAAAAACTAAAAAAAAACGTTTTTTTGGGCCAAAACCATCAAATTTTACTAATTTTCCGCCCTATTTGCGTGTTTTTGTATTAAAAACAACTCAAATGAACAGAAATCAAACAGCAGCCATAACAGCCGTTGGGGCCTATGTTCCCGACAAAGTGTTGAGCAACAAAGACCTTGAGCAGATGGTAGAAACCACAGATGCTTGGATTCGCTCAAGAACAGGAATTTCTGAACGCCGCATTTTAAGCGAACCCGGTCAAGGAACTTCTTTTATGGCCATTCGTGCCGCCCAAGACCTGCTTCAAAGAGGTCAAATTGATCCTAAAGAGATCGACTGCGTACTTGTTTGTACTGCCACACCCGACATGTCTGTAGCAGCAACTGCGGCCTATGTGGCTAGCGAAATTGGCGCTAGTGAGGCTTTTGGTTATGACCTTCAAGCGGCCTGTTCTGGATTTCTGTATGGAATGTCAACCGCCGCCGCCTACGTGGCTAGCGGGAGGTATAAAAAAGTATTGCTTATTGGGGCCGACAAAATGTCCTCCATTGTTGATTATGAAGATCGGACGACTTGTATCATTTTTGGTGATGGCGCAGGAGCTGTTTTATTTGAGCCCAGCGATGAGGGCTTGGGGCTACAAGATGAATATTTTCGAGTAGACGGTGTGGGGCGCGAACATCTTCGCATAGAGGCAGGAGGTTCCATGATGCCCGCTTCTTCTGAAACTGTTGCAGCAAAGCAACATTTTTTGCAGCAAGACGGCAAAACGGTTTTTAAGTTTGCTGTTTCCAATATGGCTGATGCCGCTGTCCAAATCATGGAGCGCAACCAACTTTCACACCAAGACATTCAGTATTTGGTGCCTCATCAGGCCAACAAACGTATTATCGACGCCACAGCATCGCGCGTGGGAGTAGATGAACAAAAAGTATTGACAAATATTGAACAATATGGCAATACAACGGCGGCTACGCTTCCATTGTTACTGTCTGATTATGAAGATCAATTTAAAAAAGGAGACAATTTAATCTTTGCAGCTTTTGGTGGTGGTTTCACTTGGGGTGCAGCATGGCTCAAATGGGCCTATAACTAAACAAAACACTAACACAATTTATTATGGAACTCAAAGAGATTCAAAATTTAATCAAATTTGTAGCCAAAACAGGCGTCAGTGAAGTCCAATTGGAATTGGGCGATGTAAAACTTACAATCAAGACCCAAGATGGGGTTGTTCAGCAAGTGGTTTCTGCTCCAGTCATTGAGGCAGCACCTGCATCTGTGCCTGCACCAGCAGCGGCGCCAGCCCCTGTTGCTGCAACTCCCGTAGCAGAAACGCCTCAAGATTCTGATGAAGGCTTGATTACCATCAAATCACCTATCATTGGCACTTTTTATCGCCGTCCTTCTCCAGACAAACCCAATTTTGTCGAAGTCGGAACCGATGTCAATGAGGGCGATGTGCTTTGTGTGGTAGAGGCCATGAAGCTTTTCAACGAGATTGAGTCTGAGATTACAGGAACCATTGTGAAGATATTGGTAGAGGATGCATCTCCTGTAGAGTTTGACCAACCCTTGTTTGTTATCGACCCATCATAAGTCACCCAAAAAGAAACACTATGTTTAAAAAAGTGCTAATTGCCAATCGTGGCGAGATTGCCCTACGTGTGATACGAACCTGTCGTGAGATGGGTATCAAAACTGTGGCAGTGTATTCCAAAGCCGATGCAGAGAGCCTGCATGTTAAGTTTGCTGATGAAGCAGTCTGTATAGGTCCGGCTCCGAGTTCGGAGTCGTATTTAAAGATTCCCAACATCATAGCTGCGGCCGAAATCACCAATGCCGATGCCATCCATCCAGGTTATGGATTTTTATCTGAAAATGCCAAGTTCTCCAAGATATGTGATGAACATAAAATCAAATTTATTGGAGCTTCTAGTGATATGATAGAAAAAATGGGGGACAAAGCTACAGCCAAAGCCACTATGAAAGCAGCGGGTGTACCTACCATTCCAGGTTCTGAGGGGCTGATAGAAAATTTTACTGAATGCAAAAAACTTGCAAAAAAAATCGGCTATCCAGTGATGTTAAAGGCCACTGCCGGAGGTGGAGGTAAAGGAATGCGTGCCGTTTGGTCTGCAGAGGATCTACAAAAAGCATGGGATAGTGCCCGACAAGAAGCCAAAGCATCCTTTGGCAATGACGGCATGTACATGGAAAAACTCATAGAAGAACCGCGTCATATTGAGATTCAGATTGTTGGGGACTCTTATGGCAAAGCTTGCCATCTTTCTGAGCGTGATTGCTCGGTTCAACGCCGCCACCAAAAATTGGTTGAGGAGACCCCCTCTCCTTTTATGACCGATGCCTTACGTAAAAAAATGGGCGCTGCTGCAGTCAAAGCAGCCGAGTTTATCAAATATGAAGGAGCGGGTACTGTAGAGTTTTTGGTAGACAAGCACCGCAATTTCTACTTTATGGAAATGAACACCCGTATCCAAGTGGAGCACCCTATCACAGAACAAGTAATTGATTACGACCTGATTGCGGAGCAAATCAAAGTGGCAGCGGGAGAAAAACTTAGCGGGAAGGACTATTTCCCAAAAATGCACGCTATTGAGTGTCGTATCAACGCAGAGGACCCATACAACGGATTCCGACCTGCACCTGGAAAAATTCAGACCCTACACACTCCGGGTGGACATGGGGTGCGTTTGGACACCCACGTGTATAGTGGCTACATGATACCCCCACACTACGATTCGATGATTGCCAAACTCATTACGACTGCCCAAAGCCGTGAAGAGGCCATCAACAAGATGAAACGGGCACTTGATGAGTTTGTTATTGAAGGCGTGAATACCACCATCCCTTTTCATAGACAATTGATGGACCATCCAGATTTTGTTGCTGGAAACTATACCACCAAGTTTATGGAGGATTTTGAGATGGATGCTCAAAAATAGATGTCGGCTATTGCCCCACTAGGGCAAGGATTTAATCCCCATATTGTATAGGGTGAACCCAAAAATATCTGCGTAGAGCGCTATGGATTTCGAGGTAGGCGTTCCTGCGCCATGCCCAGCATCGGTTTCCACGCGTATTAGCACGGGATTTGCCCCCTGTTGATTTTCTTGAAGTGTGGCGGCAAATTTAAAAGAGTGTGCAGGGACGACCCTGTCGTCGTGATCGCCTGTGGTGACCAAAGTAGCAGGATAGTGGGTTCCTACATCTATATTGTGTAAAGGGGAATAGCCCTTGAGATATTGAAACATTTCTTCCGACTGATCTGCCGTGCCGTAGTCATACGCCCAGCCCGCTCCAGCCGTAAATGTGTGATAACGCAACATGTCCAAAACCCCTACAGCAGGTAAGGCTACTTTGGCCAAATCAGGGCGCTGTGTCATGGTGGCACCAACAAGCAAGCCACCGTTAGACCCTCCTCTTAAGGCGAGGTATTCGGGAGAGGTATATCCCTTATCAATCAAAAACTCAGCAGCAGCGATAAAGTCATCAAACACATTTTGTTTTTGGAGCTGCGTACCTGCTTTATGCCATTCTTTTCCATATTCGCCTCCGCCTCGCAAGTTGGGAACTGCATATACTCCGCCAAGCGCCATCCAAGTGGCATTGACCACACTAAACGACGGGGTCAGACTGATATTAAATCCTCCGTATCCGTAAAGAATGGTAGGGTTTTTTCCGTTTAAAACAGTCCCTTTTTTATAGGTGATTATCATAGGCACCTTGGTGCCGTCTTTTGAAGTATAGAAGACCTGCTTTGATTCGTAGTCCTCTGCCGAAAAGGCGATTTCAGGCGTCCAGTAGGGTGTGGTTTCCCCCGTATTTGGATCATAAGAAAAATAGGAGTTTGGCGTGTAATAGTTTGAAAAACTGAAATACAATGTTTTTTGCTCTTTTTTACCCCCAAAACTGCCTGCACTCCCCAGTCCTGGAAGGGCGACTTCTCGAATGGCGTTTCCTTGATAATCGTATTGATATACTTTCGAAATGGCATCAATCATGTATTCGGCAAAGAAGTAGCCAGCGCCTTTTGAGGGGCTTAGTACATGGTCTGCTTCTGGGATTACATCTACCCAGTTAGAAGGCTGGGGATTGTTTGCATCAACACGAACGATTTTTTTATTGGGCGCTTTCAGGTTGGTCACAAAATATAGAGTGCTACCCTCATTATCGATCAAGTAGGTGTCGGACTCGAAACTGTCCAAAACAGTGACCAGCGGTTTGTCAGCTTGGCTGAGGTCTTTGACAAACAACTTGTTTCCTGAAGTAGATTTGGAAGCCGATATGATAAGATAGCGATTGTCTTCAGTGACAGAACCGCCAACGTATCGGTATTTTTTTTCACCACCAAAAACCAGTTTGTCTTCACTTTGGGGTGTGCCCAATTTATGGTAGTACAGTTTGTGTTGGTCTGTTTTGGCCGAGAGCTCACTTCCATCGGGCTTGTCATAGGACGCGTAGAAAAAGCCTTCGTTGGCTTTCCAAGACACCCCACTAAACTTGATGTCCACAAGGGTGTCGCCAATCTGAGTTTTGGTATCAGTATCTATTGTAATGATTTTTCTCCAATCACTTCCTCCTTCAGAAATAGAGTAAGCAAGTTTTTTACCGTCTTTCGAAAAACTCACTCCTGCCAAAGAAGTAGTACCGTCCTCTGAAAAGTTGTTGGGATCCAAAAATACTTCGGGGGCATTATCCCCTTTTTGGCGATACAAAACATAATGGTTTTGTAATCCAGAGTTTTTGTAGAAATAAGTGTATTCACCCTCCTGATAAGGGGCAGATATTTTTTCGTAATTCCAAATTTTCTCAAGCCGTTTACGGAGCTCATCTCGAAAAGGGATTTTGTCTAGGTACCCAAAAGTAAGTTTGTTTTGTTGGGCTACCCAATCGGCAGTCTCATCAGACATATCATCCTCTAACCAACGATAGGGGTCTGGAACGGTATCACCAAAATAGGTGTCAACCACATTGTCTTTTCGGGTTTCAGGGTATACCAATTCAGGAGTATTTTGACAAGCGTATAGAGCCAATAGGACGATATAAAAAACGAGGGTTCTCATAACACATTAATGTAGGATTAGAACACTAATGTACTGATATTTTTACACCCAACCTTTGCGATGCAACAACTCTGCGATTTGAACGGTGTTGGTAGCCGCCCCTTTTCGTAGGTTGTCAGCTACAATCCACAAGTTGAGTCCGTTTTCTTGGGATTCATCCTTACGGATACGCCCTACAAACACTTCATCTTTGTTAGCAGCAGTCAATGGCATGGGATAGAGGTTGTCTTGCAAATGGTCTTGCACTACAATTCCAGGGGTTTCAGATAGCACAAAACGAACTTCGTCCAAATCGGGTGCTTCACGCAATGTCAGGTTTACAGATTCGCTATGACCACCCACAACAGGGATGCGCACGGCTGTAGCAGTCACTTGAATATTGGGATCGAGAATTTTGTGGGTTTCGTTGACCAACTTCATTTCCTCTTTTGTGTAGCCGTTTTCTAGGAACACATCGCAGTGGGGGAGGGCATTTCTGTGAATGGGATGTGGATAGGCCTGTTCTCCCTCAATGCCTTGGTATTCGTTTTCGAGCTGCTGTACCGCCTTTACTCCCGTTCCTGTTATAGACTGATAGGTAGACACCACCACTCTTTGGATGCCATATTTTCTATGGATCGGCGCCAATGCCATGACCATTTGTATGGTAGAGCAGTTGGGGTTGGCAATGATTTTGTCTTCTGGAGTTAGCGCATCTGCGTTGATTTCTGGAACCACCAATTTGTGGTCGGGGTGCATACGCCAAGCCGATGAGTTGTCAATTACGGTGGTGCCTACAGCAGCAAACTTGGGCGCCCACTCGAGCGAGGTATCACCTCCTGCAGAAAACAATGCCAAATCAGGCGCCATGTCAACGGCCGTTTGCAAACCTACCACAGCGTAGTCTCTGCCGTTGAAAGCTACTTTTTTGCCCACCGATCGCTCAGAGGCTACAGGTATAAATTCTGTTAGAGGGAAGTTTCGCTCCTCAAGTACACTTCGCATGATTTCGCCAACCATACCGGTGGCACCTACTACTGCAACTTTCATCTTAATTGTGTTTGGATGGCAAAAGTAGCCATAAAATCTACCTTAATTAGGAAACAAATCGAAATTATCAAAAAAATAACAAAAAGTTACAAATAAAACAAACTAATTATCAATGATCACCCGTTTGACGCGTTGGGATATAGCAGTTAGAATTTCATATGAGATGGTTTCTGCTTGCTCGGCAAAGGCTTCTGCGCTTTGGCCAGGGGGACCAAAAACAATGACTTCATCGCCTTCAGCACATTCAATTTCGGTCACATCAACCATAATCATGTCCATACAGACATTGCCCAATATGGGCGCTTTGTGGCCATGAATCCACACAGCGCCTTTGCCTTTCCCATATTGTCTTCCTATACCATCCGCATGACCCAATGGCAGGGTGGCAGAGCGTGTGGTTTTCGAAGCGACAAAACCACGGTTGTAGCCTACAGAATTGCCCAGTGAGATTTCATGGATTTGTGAAATATGCGTTTTAAGTGTGGCTACGGGTTTAAGCTGTGCACTGATGCCTGTCTCATTTCCATATCCGTACAATCCGATTCCGCTACGAACCATGTCGTAGTGCGCTTCTGGATAGTTGAAAACGCCAGAGGTGTTTAGAACATGATAAATAGGGAGGTCACCAAAAACAGGGAGTAAGGTAGAAAAATCCTCAAGTTGCTGTTGGGTAAAGTTTTTTTCATCAGGATCTTCAGTGGCTGCCAAATGAGAGAGGACCCCTTGTACTTTCAAGTGGGAAGATTCGACTTGCTGACAAACTGCTTGCGCTTGGTCTATCGAAAAACCCAGTCGATTGAGCCCTGTGTTGAATTTCAGATGGATGGGGTAAGCATGTACCCCTTGTTTGTCTACAACTCTTTGGAGGGCATCTAACACATGCCAACCATAGACACTGGGCTCTAGTTGGTGCGCAACCATGCGCTGAAGTTCGTGGGTTTGAGGATGTAGCACAAGTATTGGGATTTCTATCCCTGATTCACGTAAGGCAATCCCTTCGGCCACATAAGCCACCCCCAAATAGTCAATGCCTTCATCTACCAAACATTGACTGATAGCAACTGCATCTGCTCCGTAGGCAAAAGATTTTACTACGGCCAACATTTTGGTTTCAGGTTTTAGTTGTTGTCGTATTTGCGTCAGGTTGTGACGCAAGTGTGGGAGATGTAATTCAAGCCGTGTTCCTTTAGTCACGGCTGAGTGTTTTATTTTCAGGTGTGATGGTTTGTGCGTGAACAGGAAGTTTTTCCTGAATCATAGCCTTGTGAAAGGCCGCTCTGCTGAGAGGCTCATATTCGGTAGTTTCGCCGAGTAATACCAGATTCTCATCATCGCTTTTTCGGAAACTGTAGTGCGCCAAATTGCCAGTGCGAGTACAAACGGCATGTACTTTGGTCACGTATTCTGCCGTAGCCATCAAATGGGGCATCGGACCAAATGGATTGCCTTTGTAGTCCATGTCCAAACCCGCCACGACTACTCGAATGCCTTTGTTTGCCAAATCATTACACACCGAAACAATTTCGTCATCGAAAAATTGAGCTTCATCTATGCCCACCACATCACAATCATCTGCTAAAATGCGGATGTTAGCGGCTGCTGGGACTGCGGTAGACTGTATTTCGTTGGCATCGTGCGATACGACTTTGTCATCGTCATAGCGGCTGTCTATGCTAGGCTTAAAGATTTCGACTTTTTGTTGGGCAAATTGAGCGCGTTTTAATCTTCGGATCAATTCCTCGGTTTTGCCCGAGAACATAGAACCACAGATGACTTCAATCCATCCGTATTGTTCATTATGATTGACGGTATTTTCGAGAAACATGAACTAGGCTTTGTTAAATATGCTCTGAAATCCAAAGGTACTAAAATCGTACTACTCAATAGCCCAGTTTTAAAATTTTACCGACCACAATGAATATGTTTTTGCTGACCCATAAAAAACCCTATATTTATTTCATTAACCCAAATTTTATTTATGATGAAAACATTACGAATTGTTTATTGGATTGCAACCGTTCTTTTTTGCTCGTTAATGCTTTTTTTGGTCAGTAGATATGTGACCAAAACAGAAATGATAAAAGAAGGCTTTGTAGCGCTAGGCTACCCTGCCTACCTGATATTCATTTTGACGGTTTTGAAGCTGCTCGGAATTGCGCTGATTTTGTACAATCGCTGGAAAGCACTAAAAGAGTGGGCTTATGCTGGCTTTGTCATTAACATTGGCCTGGCTGTGGTAGCGCACTTGGATGTGCAAGACGGGCGTGAATCGGTTGCAGTTTTGGCTTTGATTTTGGTCTTAATTTCATATGTAGTTGGAAAAATTGTTCGTCCGTAGTGGCACACTCTACATCGTACCCACTCCTATAGGGAACTTGGGAGATATGACGCATAGAGCCATTTCAGTGCTTGAAAATGTAGACCTTATTTTATGTGAAGACACCCGTACGAGCGGAAAGTTGTTAAAGCATTACGGAATTAAGACACCTACACGTGCACACCATATGCACAACGAACACCGTGAAGTCGATCGATTGACTTCTCAATTGGCACAGGGAAGGTCCATGGCTTTGATTTCCGATGCTGGAACTCCAGCCATCTCAGATCCAGGTTTTTTGTTGATTCGCCGTTGTTTGGCTGATGGGGTGGATGTAGTCGCACTTCCTGGTCCGACGGCTTTTGTTCCCGCTTTGGTGATGAGCGGCTTGCCTTGCGATCGGTTTGTTTTTGAGGGTTTTTTGCCCCCTAAAAAAGGAAGAAAGACCCGAATTGAAGCTCTCGCCGATCAAAGCATGACGATGGTATTTTATGAATCGCCCCACCGCATTATAAAGACCTTAAGCCAACTCGCAGAAGTTTTGGGATCAAGCCGACAGGCATCGGTTTCAAGAGAGCTTACCAAGGTTTACGAGGAAACCCAAAGAGGTACATTGGCCGAGCTACAAACACATTTTGAAGCCCAACCTGCAAAGGGAGAATTGGTATTGGTTGTTGGGGGTAAATCATAAGTATGCGTTGGAATCTTAAACCTTCTCCTAACACCAAAATTAAGGCACATTTGACCGAAGTGCTGGGAGTTCCTGCAGTTATTGCACACTTGTTAGCCCAAAGAGGGATTGAAACTTTTGAGGCTGCCAAAGAATTTTTCCGACCCCATTGGGGTCAGTTGCATGATCCTTTTTTGATGAAAGACATGGGGTTGGCGGTTACACGTTTGGAAAAAGCCATTACCCAAAAAGAAAAGATTATGGTTTTTGGGGATTATGATGTTGATGGCACCACTGCAGTTACGTTAACCACAGATTATTTGAGATCAAGATCTGCAAACGCCACCCCTTATATTCCGGATCGTTATAAAGAAGGTTATGGATTGTCCAAACAAGGGATTGATTTGGCTATCAGTGAAGGAATGACACTTCTTATTTGCCTAGATTGTGGGATCAAGGCAGTGGATTTGGTGGACTATGCTCAAGAAAACGGCATAGACGTTGTCATTTGTGACCACCATACCCCTGGAGCTACTTTGCCAAAAGCACACGCAGTTTTGGACCCAAAACGCCCCGATTGTACCTACCCTTTCAAAGGGCTATGTGGCTGTGGGGTAGCTTTCAAACTCATTCAAGCGCATACCGAACAACGCGGTGAAAGCCCCGAAATGCTTCAGGCTTACTTGGATTTGGTTGCGACCGCTACGGCGGCAGATATTGTGCCTTTGGAAGGAGAAAACAGGGTATTGACATATTTAGGTTTGCAAGTATTAAATGCGACGCCAAGGCCTGGACTAGAAGTGTTGATGGGTGCGCGGACTTCTCGTTCCTTGACTGTTAGCGATATGGTATTTCGCATAGCGCCACGAATCAACGCAGCGGGCCGCATAAAACATGCTACCCATGCCGTTGAGTTGTTGTTGTGTACAGACCGCGCCCAAGCCCAAGTCCACGCTGAAGCCATTGAATCTTTTAATGCCCAGCGTAAGGAACTGGACAGCGCAATCACCCAACAAGCTTTGGATCAAATCGCAGCATCTGATGATCAAAATAAATCGGCTACCGTGGTCTTTGACCCCAACTGGCATAAGGGGGTTATCGGAATTGTGGCTTCCCGCTTGACAGAAACTTACTATCGCCCTACGGTGGTTTTTACCCAGTCAGGTGCACAGCTGGCGGCTTCGGTGCGCTCTGTGCGAGGATTTGATGTGTATGCAGCATTGGAAGCCTGTAGTGAACATATGATACAGTTTGGTGGACATAAGTATGCAGCCGGACTGACCATACGGCCAGATCAATATTCGTCTTTCAAACAAGCTTTTGAACGGCAAGTTGCCCAAACCTTGATGCCAGAACAGAAAACACCCAGCTTGGAGATTGATGTCGAGATAAAGCTTTCAGATGTAACGCCGAAGCTTTACCGTATCATTGAGCAAATGGGCCCATTTGGCCCAGGCAATATGCGGCCTGTTTTTATGACTTCTGATGTTCGTGACGGGGGTTCTGCAAGATGTGTAGGGTCAGATCAAAGCCACTTAAAGGCAGCTTTTGTTTCGTCTCAAAACAAGCCTATAGACGCAATAGGTTTCGGGATGGGCGCATCTTTGGGGCTCGTAGAAAACCAAAAAAGTTGTTCAGTTGCTTTTGTGTTGGACGAAAACGAATGGAATGGTCAAAAGAGATTGCAAATGCGACTGAAAGGAATCCAATAAGGCGCTATTCCCACAGATTTTCTGCAGCATCCCCTCCCCAAATAAGGGTTGCCAAATATGGGTTGTCAATAAACGGGTTGCGATTGCCCTGCGCCGAAACGATTACCCCATTGCGTTGGCGTTCGAGTTCTGAGACGGGGTCTTCGATATGCCATTTTAGAAATAAATTTATACCGCCCATGGTGGTTAGGTTTTCGTTGTAACGAATGTGGAGATAGAACATCATACGAGCCACATCGCCACGCCAATCGTCTCCAGGGTACCATTTTCCACCCTTGACACCATAGCTTCCGCTGCCATCAGTAAAGGCATAATTACTTTTGTTTGAATTGACTTCAGCATCACAAGCACGTAAGTGATGAAGGTCTGTAATGGCATCATCGCTATTGAGTTTAGATTGTGGATAGACATGCTCGGTGTTGAAAGTTTGGGGCGAATAGGGGTTACTGCCCGAGGTGTATTCTTTCCAAAACCGAAGCTCACCCGAATACATTAACACTACTTTTGTGGGGTCGCTGAAATCCGCATCAGCGTCATACAGATAGTCGTGTCTTTGCCAATAGCTCAGGATTTTAGTATGCTGATTTTGAGTAAGGGAGGACAAAACTTCAAGGTTTATTTCTCTATTTGTGCATAATTGCAGCGTGTTGTAGTAATTGCTAACTTCTTGAGGTAGTGTAAATGAAAGAGCAGGTAAAACATCTACTTCTACTTGGGCTGTACTACAAAAATCGGAATCCGTACATAACTGATAAGAGAAAGTATCCATGCCAACAAAATCTGTAGGCGGTGTGTAATGAACAACGCCGCTTATAAGGTCTAACTGCCCACCGCTCTGACTGCTAGCTGTCAGCTTTATGCTAGCTTGACTGGTATACTTGTCATTGATCGTAAGATTTGTAAATGCACGTGTGTAGTTGACCATGGTTACAACCTGATCATCCACAGCTAGGGGTGTTATAGTTTGATCGGGCTCTTCTGTAGGACTAGACCCTGAATCCCCTGAAGCACATGCCCAAAGAAGAAAAGCCAGTAAAAAAGATAAAAATTTAGTCATAAAAAAACCCCTGCATTTGCAGGGGTTAATGTACTAATTATATATAACTTTCTAGAAGCTATAGCTCAAAGAAAGGTTCCAAGTGGTGCCAAATCCGAACCACACATAGTTGCTTGTGTCAACTCCGTTCCATGTATCCGAGCTTGAAGTAGCATGGATATTTGAGTTGGACTCAGCAATGTAGACTTCGTCAAAGAGGTTGTTTACGTTGAGTCGTGCGCGGAAACCATTTCCGAACAAGTCACCTTTGTATGTAACCCCAAGGTCAGCTACGTTGTAGGCAGGCAATTTTAGCGCACCGTCGTTGTCAGCTTCTACAAAAGAGTCATCTTCGATGCTGTAATCTGCATATAGGTTGTCAACCGAGCGTACACCAAAATCCATAGACAAGTTGTTGCTCAATTTGTAATCCAATTCCACGTAGGCTACAAACTGCCCAGCGTCACCCACTTTAACATCTTTTGTGTAGAGTGTACCAGTACCGATAGATTGTTGGTTTTCGTCAAAAACAGTTGCATCAAAGTTTTGAGTGTATTTCCAATCTCCAACCGACAACATACCTTTTAGTTTTAGGTCTGCATTTGGATAATATGTCATCTCAAGTTCTAAACCTTGGTGAACAGATTCAATACCATCGAAAGTTACTGTACCTTCTGAACCATCGGCAAAGTCATAGCCACGTGATACAAAACGGTTACCCCAAGTGGTGTTGTAGTAGTTTGCAGAAAGCTTAAAGTTGCTGCTTCTGTATCCGTAACCTAGCTCAAAAGAAGTAATCTCTTCGTTTTCAACATCTTCATTGATGTTGTTGGCATAGTTAGGGAACACAGCATCAAAGTTGGGCTGACGCTCGATAACCCCTGCATTGAAGAACAAGTTAGAAGCATCACTCAAGTTGTAGTTAGCTCCTGCTTTGATGTAGCCGCCTGATATGGCTTTCTCGTCGCTCAAAGGATTGCCTGGCTGATCGAAGAAATCTTCGCGCTGGAATTTTTGAGATGAGGTACCTAGTTGTAAAACCGCGCTAAGATCATCGTCGTTAGAGTATTCTACCAAAGCGTTGAACCCAGTCCACTTTACATAACCGATGTTGTAGTAATCGATTTTTGGACCGCGAATTCCTGTGTCTTGGAATGGAGAGGCTTCAACCAAAGTCTCAATGATTTGGCCTGCAGAGTTTTTGTTTCCTGTAGAATAGTATGCATCAAGCCCCATAAGGTCGTTTAGCACTCGGTAGTGGTATCCTTTGTAATTGCGAAGGTCAATGCCTAATTCATAACGCAAAGGACCGCCTTTGTCAATTTTTAACTTCATGATTCCTCCGACCCAATCGTGAGAGTTCATCGAAGCCCTACGGATCAAAGTGGCACGATTTACGTTGTCATTTCTAAATCCATTAGAACCAATCAATTTCCCTTCGTGTCGAGAAATGGAACCATTGTAGGGAGAAGTAGAAGATTTATTGATAGCTACTACTTGATCGAAGTCAATAAAGCCATTTTCATCTCTAGGGCCCCTTCCATTTTCTTGATAGTGCTCTGTCAAATCTTTACGATAGGGTAAGATGTCAATGTCTCCATTTCGGTAGTTGTTACCTCTTGGACCTGTTCCACCTCCACGACCGGCAGAACCGTAAAGCGATGTTGCCAAAGTGATGTGGTCATTGACCTTCCAATCCCAGTTAAAGGTGGCTAGGGGTTTGTTGTAGAAGTTTCTGCGCATGCTGTACTCCTCTCCGTTGAGCGTACCACCGTTGGAGTTCCATCTGCGGTCAATGCCGTCTTTGTGGTCTTTACCGAAGTTTTGGTAGTCACGAATAGACACCCAAACATCTCTTTGGTGGTGCCATTGACCAGCGCCCAATACAGTAAAATTAAAATCGTGGTCAGAACCTGCAGGGTTGTATCCTACGGAAGCAAAATAAGTAGTTCCTTCACCGCTCGTGTTGTAGATATAACCATCTCCAGACCATTTCGACAACAAAAAGCTGCTCGACCAACCTTTGTCATTGGCCCCCGTGTTGTAAACTACGGTAGTTTTGAGGTAGTTGTCATTACCTGAAGTAAGGCTCACTTTTCCTCCCTGTGACTTTTCAGCAGCACGAGTAAAAATAGACACAGTACCTCCAACCGAAGGAACTGCCAAGCTAGAAGATCCTAGACCTCTTTGAATTTGAATACCAGACGCAACGTCTGTAAGTCCTTGCCAGTTGGACCAGTATACCCAACCATTTTCCATGTCATTGACAGGCTGCCCGTTGATCAAGAAAGCCGTATTACGCTGGGTGAATCCTCGAACTGTAATTCGGGAATCTCCATAACCACCACCTTGTTTGGTGGCATACACACCAGGTGTGTTGTTCATAATTTCAGGAAATTCCTGATTTCCTACCCGATCAGCAATTACTTGGGCCGAAACAGTAGTCAAAGCTACGGGCGTTTGACGCTCTTTAGCCACATCGATGACTCCGGAGGAAACGACTACTTCCTCAAGGCTGGTAACCAAGATAGAATCTTGTGCTTGTTCTTGGGCATATAGACCCACTGCAAACAAGCTTACACATGTGTAAATAATGAAGTTTTTCATATATAAGTTTAGTTAATAATTAATGCTAATTTACAGAATTTGAATGAGTGTTTGTTAAAAAATTATAAACAGTTCTCTAACAAATGATTAAGCATTAAAATGACGCAAAAGGCTCGAAGTTGAGCTGTCATGCGGACCCTGATCAAGACCTTGCATCTCTTTTAATATGGTGTTGGCCAGTTGTTTGCCCAGTTCCACACCCCATTGGTCATAGCTGTAAATATTCCAAATGATGCCTTCCACAAAAATTTTGTGTTCATACATGGCCACCAACTTCCCAAAACTTTCAGGGGTGAGCTGGTCTATCAATAGTGTTGTGGTGGGATTGTTTCCTTCAAATACTTTGAAAGGAACCAAGTCGTCCTTAACCCCTTCTTTTCGGACCATGTCTTCAGTTTTGCCCTGCATCAAAGCCTCGGTTTGGGCAAAGAAATTGGCCATCAGTTTTTGGTGATGATCTTCATTGCCATGTAGTGACTTTATGAACCCAATAAAATGAGCAGGGATGGTTTTGGTGCCCTGGTGAATCAATTGGAAAAAGGCGTGTTGGGAATTGGTCCCTGGTTCTCCCCAAATGAGATTCCCAGTTTGGTAATCCACTTTTTGTCCATTTCTGTCGATGCTTTTGCCGTTGCTTTCCATAATGCCTTGTTGTAGGTAAGCAGGAAGGCGGTGGAGGTATTGGGTGTAAGGAATGATGGCCTCACTTTCTGCCCCAAAGAAATTGTTGTACCAAACAGTAATCAGTGCAAGGATTACAGGAATGTTTTCCGTCAGGGGTGCATGCGCAAAGTGGTCATCCATTTTTTGAGCGCCACTAAGCAAACGTCTAAAGTTCTCTGAACCAATCCCTAATGCAATGCTAAGCCCTACAGCACTCCAAAGTGAAAAACGACCGCCTACCCAATCGTTCATTGGAAAAACATTGTCAGGAGCAATACCAAAAGCATCAATCATAGGTAGGTTGGTGGAAACTGCCACAAAATGGGCGGCTACAGCATCCTCTCCAAGTGCATCTGTCAGCCATTTTTTTGCGGTTGTGGCGTTGGCCAAGGTTTCTTGTGTGGTAAAAGACTTTGACACGACCACAAACAAGGTAGTGTCGGGGTTTACCTTTTTAAGTATTTCTTGTACATGATCGCCGTCTACATTGGAAATAAAATGCAACCCCAAGTGATTTCTGTAATGCGCCAAAGCCTCGGTAACCATCACCGGTCCAAGGTCAGAGCCTCCGATTCCGATATTGACCACGTCAGTAAATGCTTTGCCGGTAGCGCCTTGAGCCACCCCATCAATCACAGACGCACAGAAGTGGTCTATTTTGTCTAATACCTTATGGACTTCGGGGACTACATCCTCATTGTCGAACAGCACTTTCTTTGATTTGTCTGCACGCAAAGCGGTGTGCAAGACTGCTCGATTTTCAGTGACATTGATACGCTGCCCGCCAAAATACTTTTCTATGGCTATAGGCAATTCGCATTCTAGAGCGAGTTCCACAAGTAGTTCACGGGTTTTGGCATTGAGGTGATTTTTGGAAAAATCCACATAGAAGTCTTCCCATTCGATTTTGAATTGGGAACCTCTTTGGCTATCGGCTTCAAACAAGCTTTGTAGCTTGGTATTTTGAAGTTCTTTATGGTGTGCTTGTAGCTTTTTCCAAGCTTGTGTCTGTGTCGGGTTGATTTTCGGTAATGACATGTGTTTCCTGTTGTTGGTCTTCAAAATAAATACAATCCAGTTTGTCCTTCCATGGACTCATATGAGCCATAAACATGGTTTTGAGTTCGTTTGATATGGGCTTGGCTTCGGGTAGTTTTGTTTTAAAAGGGTCTACCTGTCTTCCGTTTTTCCAAAAGCGATAGCACACATGTGGGCCTGAAGTGTAACCAGTCATGCCCACGGTGCCGATTAAATCCCCTTGTTGGACATACTGCCCCACTTTCACGCCTCTTTTTTTCATGTGCAAGTATTGCGTAGAATACGTTCCGTTGTGTCGAATGGTCACATAATTGCCATTGGCTCTTGTGTAGCTAGACTTGGTGACTGTCCCTGAGGCGGTTGCCCGGATGGGCGTACCTACAGGAGCGGCAAAGTCGGTTCCATAGTGCGGCCGGACTTTTCCGTAATATGCGATTTTGCGACGGAGATTATAGCGTGAAGAAATTCTTGAAAATTGAACGGGCGATTGCAAAAAAGCCCTTCTAAGATTTTTGCCATTTTGATCAAAATATTCAGTAATACCTCTCAAAGAATCTGATTCAAATTCGATAGCATAGAGCGGTTTGCTTCTGTGTTCAAAGTAAGCAGCGTGTATGCGGTTGTGACCCACAAAAATGGAATCACTAACATATTTTTCGGTGTAGACGATTTTGAATCGGTCTCCCTTTTCCAGCCTAAAGAAATCGATGGTCCAAGCATAAATATCCGATAGATCATAGGCCACCAACGGGCTGATACCTTGCGCATCCAAAGTTTCGGACAGGGAACTTAAAATCACGCCACTTGCTTCTCGCTCTATCAAGCGCACTTCTTTTTGTCTTTGTTCGGCCCACATAGAGTCCTGCAAATGGACCACCACATAGTCAATGGCATTGGGCTGATAGATAAACACTTCAGGTGTTTGAAGGGAATCTTTTCGGCACAACATAGTGTAGGGTTTGCCTATTTGAATTTTTCTGAAATTATAGGCTTTTTTAGCCACTTGATTGATGTTATAAATTTGTGGGTAATACAATCCTTGTTTTTCCAGTATAGCCCCAAAGCTGTCTCCTCTTCTGACGGTGTCACGTACCACATGGTAGTCGTTGATATTGTATCCGAACTCCATGATTTTTTTGGGGGGCTTTGGAGCCTCAACAGTCGGCTCGGGAGATTTATTGGCACAACTCCACAAAAACACTCCCAATACGATGCTGAAAATATGTGTTCGATTACTCATTTACAATGATTTTAAATGGATGTTTAAGCCCGCGAAAGGCGTCCAAATCTGCGTCAATAGAGCCGACCCTTAAATCGGCTGTCAAACGTATGGGCATTTTGTTTTCATCATCACTAATCCACAAGGTTAACCCTTCTTCCTTGTTGAATACCCGTCCCGATTCTACATAGGGCCTGAATTTCAAGCAAGAAACCACACCAAATTTAGTGTTCAGTTTTTCTTTGCCCAAAAATTTGAACTTAAACACAAAATTACTCAAGTCATAGAAGATGTTTATGGCAGCGAATTCACCGATTTGAATATCGTTTAGGTCAAAATGGTTGCGTAAAAAATAAAAAGCAGAAATAAGGTCTTGGACGTTGGGCTTGATGGGGACCACATCAGAAGCTGAGGTTTTTAGGTTATTGACTGTACATACCCGTTGGGGATGGTCAAATTCTATGGTAACATGCTTGGTATAACCCCCTTCGTTGATATTTCTTATAAAATACAAAGGCCGCACAATGTCTTGCTCGAATATGCTATCATAATAGTCATCAACCCGGAAGAAGAGTCTCGCCAATCCAGTAGTACGCCCTACCCCAGAAGCGTGATAGGCCGCTTTGCCTTGATAGATGGTGTCTTTGACGCTGAGTGTCGCAAAACTAGCGTTGAAAATTCCGTAGTGAATTCTGAATCGAAACCACTCACCTCCTTGGAAGGCATCGCCTACCTTTTCTTGGTAGTGGATTCTCTCACTAGAGGTAATATCGCCGCTATCTAGACCCTGAGCCAAACCATCAAGCGGGCCATACAAAATCAAAAGAAACGCAAAGTTTCGGAGCAGATTCATCCGCAACAAAAATAATCAATCCAAACACTCTTCTGCCATGAATCTTGTTAAAACCACCATCCGAGGTTAAAATAAATACTTCTTCTCTTTACCTCGGGGCTGTAGGACCAAGTAAGTTCTATGGGTCCTAAGAAACTGTTTAGCCCGTAGGCCAATGCAAAACCTGTGTAGTCTGCAGGAGGTAACCACGATTCATCGATATAAATATCTTGACCTACATTGGCAAAGTTGGCCTTAGCTAGTAGATGGTGTTTTTTGTTAAAGTTGTAGTCAAAGGTAAAAGCTGCCAACACAAAACTATTACCCGAAATGGCATGTGGTGGATACCCCCAAAAGGGCTTATGGTTGAGCACAAACGGATTTCCATAGCCCCCCAGCAAAAAGTCCAAACTTTCGATTTCAGGGTCTTGAATCGTAAACCCACCCATGGCAGTGGCAGTGATATACAAATTCGAAGCAATGGTTTTTGTTATAGACATGTCGGCTTGAGCAACCGCAAAGGGATTTTCTAGTTTTTGAAAACGAGACGAATCTCTATAAAAATACCCCTGCAGCATGGCATTTACATGCCCTCCCATGGTGGGGTAGTGTAGATGATCTCGGGTGTCGAGCCCCAAAACACCCTTGAGACTATAATAGTCCGATGCTTCTAAATACAAAAAATCATTGGTATTTGAATCAATAAGGTTGGTGCGTTGAGTGACGCGCTGATGCATGACTCCAACTTTAAGCCCCAAAGCCTCTCTAAACAAGGTCCCTAATGACAATTCATTTTCTTGAACCCAGTGCCGAATAACCACTTCTGAGCTGATGTCAGAAACTGATGGTGGAGGTGTAATCATATCATGGCTAAATTGGTTTAACCTAGAATGGAACCCCACACTCCAGTAGAGTCCTTTGTCTATATAGTAGTCGAACTTGTAACGGACATTGTCTCCAAAAATCATATCAAATGATAACTCATCATTTTTGAACAAAGCATGCTTCCAAGTGAGGTTGATTAAGGTAGAAGTTAAGTACAAGTCATCGTAGTGTACACCCAACCTCATAAACAATTCATTTGGCACTTCTTCAATATTTAGGCGCATCAATGTTTCTTTGGGCGAGGGGTCTAAAGTGTATCGAAAACTTTTAAAGTTGTTTGTGGCAGCCAAATTGGTAAGTCCCTGCGCAAAGGATTTATAAGAAACTTCCCCAGGCGTTTTGATTCTTAATTTGCCATTTACGTAATTGCGACCAAAGTGCGCCAAATCAGGGATTAGTATGCGATCGATCTTTAAAGATTGGGCGATGGAGGGTACCGTTTGTTTTTTGGCATCTTTAGATTGTCGGGCTGCCACGGACAGTAAGGCATTCTTGTGGCGAATGGCTTCTTCTTGTCCAATTTGTACCAAAGCATCTGTAGAATCGAAGGACAAAAGGTTATACGCACTCACATCTGGGTGTATGTAGATATCGGTTGCTGCTTTTTTTTGTTCCATTTGTGCAGCAGATTCAAAACCGCTGATCTGCAACATAATATCTGCTGCTGATTGCAGCTGAGATTTTTTAATCAAATTAGACTGAACATCGACTCCAATAATCACATCTATTTCTCGAGTTTGCATATGCCCAATAGGGAAGTTGTCAGCTACACCCCCGTCTACAAACCATTTGTCACCAATGGCGACAGGGGCAAACAAGGTGGGTAGCGCACTGCTGGCATTTACCGCCAAAGGCAAAAACCCACGGTCCAAAATGGCCAGCTTGCCAGTTTCAATATCTGTGGCAGTGCAGTAGAACGGAATGGGGAGTTTGTCAAAATTTCGAACACCATGCGCGTCATGAAGCAACTGAACGAGAAGATTGTACACGTCTTGGCCCCTAGAAAGGGCGTCAGGAAATTGAATTTGAAAACGATCAAAGGGGAGTGTGAGAGCATATCGCTCGGCATCTTCTTTATCAGTAAACGACATGGCACGACGCGGATATTGGTCAGCAATAAGTTGATTCAAATCGGTTTCACGGAGCATAGATTCGATTTGGGCTGCGGAATAACCTACAGCATACAGCGCTCCGACCACGGCACCCATACTCGATCCTCCAATATAATCGATTCGTACTCCAGTTTCTTCAATTACTTTGAGTGCGCCTACATGGGCGATGCCTTTTGCACCCCCGCCACTTAATACCAAACCTACTTTCAGATCGGTAGTTTGACCAAAGGAAATAGCAATAAAAAAAAGAAGGGTATAACAGAAAAATTTTTTCATGAATTGGGGTGTAAGTAGGTATAAATTTGTTTGGCTTTGCTCGCACCGACTACATGAGCCAGCTCTGTTTCGGTTGCGGCCGACACACGCTTGACAGATTTGAAAGCTTGCAGCAGTTTTATGATGGTTTTTTCGCCTATGCCTGGAACCTGATCCAGCTGTGACTGCACAGCCCCCTTGCTTCTTTTGTTTCTATGTAATCGAATGCCAAAGCGGTGGGCTTCATTCCGCAATTGTTGTATGATCCTCAAAGTTTCTGAACGCTTGTCCAAGTAGAGTGGAATGGGGTCGTTGGGGTAATATATCTCTTCGAGTCTTTTTGCAATTCCCACAATGGCGATTTTGTGCCGTAGCCCAAGAACGTCTAAACTTTTCAGTGCAGCACTCAATTGGCCTTTGCCTCCGTCAACCACTATTAGTTGAGGTAATTCCTCCCCTTCATTTAGACGTCTTTTGTAGCGGCGAAAGACAACTTCTTCCATGGAGGCGAAGTCATTGGCACCTTCTACGGTTTTGATGCCATAATGGCGGTATTCTTTTTTTGCAGGCTTACCGTTTTTAAACACCACACAGGCAGCCACGGGGTTGCTTCCCTGAATATTGGAGTTGTCAAAACACTCGATGTGGCGTGGCGCCTCGGTCAACCTCAAATCTTTTTGCATTTGGCTCATCAGCCTTTCTGTGTGCCGGTTTGGGTCGGTGATTTTGATGTGTTTGAGCTGTTCCAAACGCCCTTGCTTGGCGTTGCGCAAAGACAAATCGAGCAGTTTTTTCTTCTCGCCTTTTTGAGGGACAAGCACCTTTACGGTCTCTCCCAAATCGATGGCGATAGGCATAATCACCTCTTTGGATTTGGATGCAAAACGCTGACGCAATTCCACCACCGCAATACGCAACAATTCTTCGTCGCTTTCATCCAGCTTTTTCTTGAGTTCCATATTGTGAAACCGCACCACAGAACCATAAGCTACCTGTAAAAAATTGACAAAGGCCGTTTGTTCATCAGAGACCAAAGTACACACATCCACTTCATTGACAGACGCACTGACAACTGCCGACTTGGATTGGTATTGCTCCAACAAGTCGATTTTGTCCTTGAGTTTCTGTGCCTTTTCAAACTGTAACATTTCCGCGGCCTGTTCCATTTTTTGTTTAAATCCACGAATGGGGTCCCCAAAATTTCCCTTTAGCAAGGCTC
>JBMYKI010000002.1:0-66680 GCA_049595235.1 Flavobacteriaceae bacterium | reverse complement strand
CATCAAGTGGATCAGAATGCCTTAAGAATCGCTAATGTTACCTCGTATTTAGATAAAATCCATACCAATTTGGAGAGTCATTTGAAGAAGCAAAGGACAGATTTATCGGAAAAAAGGGGACTGTCGAAAGAGATGCCTACGAGAATGAGCTGCGAATGGATTTGATCGCAAAAGCTATCAAACAAGCTCGAAAAGAAAGAAGATTGACACAAACCCAACTTGGAGAACTGGTCGGGGTCAAAAAAGCGCAAATCTCCAAAATCGAAAACAACTTGACCGACGCAAGATTTGAAACGATTCTTAAAGTCTTCCGGGCATTGAATGCCAAAATCAATTTCAATGTTGAGCTAATGAGCCAAAAAATGGACTTGGGAATCGACTAAATTTTCACACTTAACTCCTTTCTGTAAGCGAACTCCGATGCGGCATCCACCACGCCTTTAGAAGACTCCCGCTCCTACCTTCGGTAGGTAAATTCGCAGGCCTGCCTGCCGCAGGCAGGAGTGACATGCTTATATACCAAAACCCTATTTCGGATCCAAAACCGCATTGATACGTTCTGTGGCATCAATCAGGTGGTAGCGGGTGTTTTGGTCGCTGGCTTGGGGCATGGCACTGGCGACGGCGCGTTTCAGATTGAGCAATTGGGCCCGTGCTACCGAACGAATATCCGACTGGCTGACCAATACCCGAGTTTGTCCTATCGAACGCCAAGACGACGGATTGGGAGCCGCTTGGTCCTCAGTCATCAGGTAGGCCAACCGATCGATGTGTGCCCGCTGTAGGTTGCGGCGGTAGGCATCTATGGAATCGCCCGTATAGAGTTCTCGCCAAATACCGCGGCGCAACTCTGTCATCATTTGTACCAGCGTATAGGCTTTGTCTCCATGGAGAGATTCATTTTCGATCATCCGAGCCATCCGCCCAAAATCCATCAGTTGGTTTAGAATACGGGTCTGCGTGCGGCGGATGCGATCCATGGTACCGGCAGATTCGATTTTGTTAAGGATGTTTTTGTCCAACATCCACGTAGGGGTTTCAAAGAGTTGTTTATGCAAAAAAGCCATACAGTTTTTTTGATGGTCTTTGTCCACGTGGGTATAGACCGCCCCCTCTTGGTCATAGGTTTTGTAGTATTCATATACCCCACCTATGTTCGAGACCACATGGCCAGTGTAGCGGTTAAACTGGCTAAGTACTTGTCCGTAGAGAATCTCCAGGTCGTCATAATTCTTGCCATCTTCAGCTGTCCATTCAATGAGCTTGGGCACGATACGCTTGAGGTTTTCGATGCCGTATTGGCTGGCTTTGATTGCGTCGTCACCCAAGTCTTCGGTCTGCGAACTCGGGTCGACCACCAAGCCTTGTTGGCGTCCAAAACGATACATGGGGTCGTCCTGATGGGCCAATATCCATTGGTCCAAAATGGGTTTTTCGTCTTCGGCAGTCGGTGCCTCTGGTATGGGTCGGTATCCCCAACGTACCGAGTGGATGTCATATATACCCACATTGGGCATGAGCGATACATCACCATCACCAGGTTGGGCGACATAGTTAAACCGCGCATAGTCCATAATCGAGGGTGCTGTGCCGTATTTTTTGGTAAAACTAGGCGAGCGCAAGGAGTCTACCGGATAGGCTACGCTACTGCCCATGTTATGGGGCAAGCCGATGGTGTGTCCTACTTCGTGGGCAGAGACAAAACGAATAAGTTCACCCATGATTTCGTCTTTAAAAGCCACCCCACGTGCTTCGGGATTGATGGCAGCCGTTTGCACAAAATACCAGTTGCGCAAAAGGGTCATTACGTTGTGATACCAATTGATATCAGACTCTAGAATCTCCCCCGAACGCGGGTCGCTCACGTGTGGGCCATTGGCATTGGGGATGGGTGAGGCCAAATACCGAATGACAGAGTACCGCACATCTTCTGGGCTCCACTCAGGGTCTTCTTCGGGCGTAGGGGGGTCTTTGGCGATGATGGCATTTTTAAAGCCAGCGGCTTCAAAAGCGACTTGCCAATCTTCTACCCCTTGCTTGAGGTATTTGCGCCATTTTTGGGGGGTCGCACGGTCTATATAATAGACGATGGGTTTTTTGGGTTCGACGAGTTCGCCACGCTGAAATTTTTCCATGTCTTCGTCTTTGACTTCCAAGCGCCACCGGTCCAGATAGCGAATGGTTTTGCTTTCTTGTACATCCAGTCCGTAGTCTATTTGACCTCGTGCAAACCAGCCTACACGTTGGTCGAAATAACGGCGACGCATGGGTTCTTCTGGCAATAGAATCATGGAATTGTTCATCTCCAGACTGATAGAGCCTGTGCTGGCATTGGAGGGTGGTGCGGCAGCGTTGTAGGTCTTCACATGGCGCATTTCCACATTGAGCGGATAGCTTTTGATGCTTTCAATAAACGAACGCGACTTGTCCAGACTGCTCACTTTATAGGCCTTTCTTCTTGAGGCAGGATAGCCGATGGCTTTGACATCGTCTTCTAAAAATTTGTTGACTTGAATGACCGTAGAAAGTGAATCTTTCCCATATGTTTTGATGTCAAAACTGTACAATACCGGTTCAAAATTGGAGTTGACGACTGCTTCATGAACGGGAAGCGAATCGGCTGCTACAACTTGGTGAGAGACCACACGCAATAGCACTTTTTTGGAACGCTTTTCCCAGCGCAATACTTGGGTGTTTTGTTTGCCACCGCCAAATCCTATCCCTGAGGCGGTTTTGGCAATTCGAGTGACTACCAACATCTCCCTACCAAACAGGCTGTCGGGGATCTCATAAAAAAAGTCTCCATCGATTTGGTGGACATCAAACAGCCCCTTGTCAGTAATGGCTTTTTCAGTGATGACTTTGCCATAGGGCTTGATGCCGTTTTTGTCTTTTTTTTCAGGGGGTTTGGGGGGTACCACCACTTCTTTTGCGGGTTTTTTTCTAAAAGGGCGTTTGCCTTGGGCTGCTAGGTCGACTGCGCCAAAAAGCATAAAAATCACACAAAACAAGGGTAGGCGTACTTTATTCATAACAAAAGATTTAAAGTAAATAGCCAATAAAGGTGCGTGATTATTTCGAAAATAGCAAGAAAAGTAGGTCAACCTACCACTTCAACAAACAGCCCTTCGGGACTTTTGTTGACTTTTGCTAAGTTTTTGCCAGTCAGTCCTTTGATGGTTTTGTCCCACTTTTTATTGCTCAGTTCGGCAGCAGTTTTTAAGTCTTCTAATGCTACGGGCGACTGTTTTTTGAGCAATGCCAAAACCTTTTTTTCCTCATCTGTGAGTGGAGGTGTTTTTACTTCTGGTCGCATTTGCGGGAAAAACAGCACTTCCTGGATAGAGCTGTTGTTGGTCAACAACATCACCAGTCGGTCTATGCCAATTCCTATCCCCGAAGTAGGGGGCATACCGTATTCTAGTGCGCGTAAAAAATCTTGATCGATAAACATGGCTTCGTCGTCGCCTTTTTCAGAAAGCCGAAGCTGGCCCTCGAACCGTTCTCTTTGGTCGATGGGGTCATTGAGCTCTGAGTAGGCATTGGCCAATTCTTTGCCGTTGACCATCAGCTCAAAGCGCTCGGTCAGGCCGGGTTTGTCTCTGTGGGCTTTGGTCAGCGGACTCATCTCTTTGGGGTAGTCGGTGATAAATGTAGGTTGGATGTAGTGGTGCTCGCAACATTCCCCAAAAATTTCATCAATCAGTTTGCCTACGCCCATGGTTTCGTCGGTTTCTAGACCCAATGATTGGGCAGTTTTTCGAAGTGCGTCTTCATCCATTCCAGACACATCTACACCCGTATGTTCTTTGATAGCCTCGAGGATGGGAACACGCGGATAGGGTGCTTTAAAATCGATAGCATGATCGCCTACTTGCGCAACCGAACTGCCATTGGCTTCGACAGCCACACGTTCCAATAGGGCCTCGGTGGTTTCCATCATCCAATGGTAGTCTTTGTAGGCCACATAGAGTTCCATGACAGTAAACTCAGGGTTGTGGGTGCGATCCATGCCTTCGTTTCGGAAATCTTTGGCAAATTCATATACCCCGTCTAAGCCACCCACAATCAGGCGTTTGAGATAGAGCTCGTTGGCTATTCGAAGGTATAGAGGCATATTGAGTGCGTTGTGATGGGTCACAAACGGTCGTGCAGCGGCACCCCCTGGGATAGGCTGTAGTATGGGAGTTTCAACCTCCAAATAGTTTTTTTCATTGAAAAAAGAACGTATGGTGTTGGTGATTTTGGTCCGTTTGACAAAGGTTTCTTTGACTTGTGGGTTCACAATAAGATCCACATAGCGCATACGATAGCGCTGCTCAGCATCGGTAAATGCGTCATAGACATTTCCATCGGCATCTGTCTTAGGCAGGGGCAAGGGTCTTAGGGTTTTGGTCAAGAGCGTTAGGCTTTCCACCTGAACGGTTTTTTCACCCACTTGGGTGGTAAACAATGTGCCGCTAATACCTATGATATCCCCAATGTCAAGCAGTTTTTTATAAACCTCATTGTAGGTGGTTTTGTCTTCTTCTGGACAAAGAATATCTCTGTTAAAGTACAACTGAACCCGGCCATTGGCGTCTTGTAGTTCGGCAAAGCTTGCCTTGCCCTGAATACGACGCGACATCAAGCGACCAGCAAGGGTTACATTTTTACCCTCTGTAAAATCTTTTTTTACAGATTGGCTGTCATCTGTGGTTTCAAACGCTGCAGCAGGATAGGGGTCTATGCCCAAGGCGCGGAGTTGCTGAAGTTTTGCAATGCGTATTTGTTCTTGCTCTGACCTTTCCAAATAGATGTGGTTTTAGCCACAAAGATAATCATATGGGTTTTGATTATTACAATTTGTGAGTTTGTATATTTGTTGTAAATGAGTTTACTACGTGTTTTATTAGCGATTTTTTTTCCTCCTCTCGCGGTTTTGGATCGAGGTTGTGGCTCTGTACTCATAGTGTTCTTGCTGACCTTGTGTGGATGGGTACCCGGTGTTATAGCTGCCTTGGTCATTCTAAACAAGCCAGAGGACTGAAACTATGAGCAAAAACGTACAGTTTCGCGATTTGGGTCTGGCAGACTATCAGGCGGTTTGGGATTTGCAACGCGATCTGTTTCAACAAACCATTGATCAGAAAATTCACAACCGTCGAAACAACACCCATACACCCACCACCAATCACTTGCTTTTGGTAGAACACCCACCCGTTATCACTATGGGCAAAAGCGGTAAAGACGCGCACCTTTTGTTAGACAGACAACGTCTGGAAGATTTGAACATCCAGTACTATAAAATCGACCGAGGCGGAGACATCACTTTCCATGGGCCAGGTCAGGTTGTGGGCTATCCCATCCTTGATTTGGATCATTTTTTTACAGATATTCACAAATACCTCCGTCTGTTAGAGCAAACAATCATCAATACCTTAGCAGATTTTGGACTTCAGGCTACACGCAGCTCAGGAGAGACGGGGGTTTGGCTCGATACAGGCACCCCTTTTGCCAGAAAGATTTGTGCCATGGGCGTACGTGCCAGTCGTTGGGTGACCATGCATGGCTTTGCACTCAATGTTAATACAGATTTGACGGCCTTTGAACATATTGTTCCTTGTGGCATTCAAGGCAAGGGCATTACCTCTATGGCACAGGAGCTAGACACAGCCATCGAAATAGAAGAGGTCAAGAAGAAAATCATGCATCACTTTGAGCAACTTTTTGAAGCCAAGCTCACCTACTGAGGAAGTTGATAGACCATCAGTTGGTCCTCCTCTCCTCGTACGCTTATAAATACCTGACCTTTTCGATCTGCCATCACGTCGGACTGGCCTGATCCAAATATTGGGAAATGTGGCAAAAGATCCCCGTCTCTGTCAAACAAATAGACTTTATTAGACTGAAGGTCTGTAAGACCTATTATGGCGCGGTTGTTTACAACATGGATTTTCGGTTGGGTGTATACCCCATAATCCATCTCAATACTTCTGCCGTTGATTTCTATATTGTTTTCGCTCAGCAGCACCAAGTTTTTACCTTGCGCAGCAATTTTGTATGAGGTTTCAAAAGGAAGGGTGCGATAGCTGATTTTGCCTGAAGTTTCTATGCGAAACAGCCTGTTTTTTTGGTCTACGCCCACAAAACCGTTTTGGTGTACATGTACATCTGAGGCGACCCGAAGATCAGCGGGTGTTTTGATTCGGATGTTACCTCTTCTGTCCAATAGCAATAAGCGTCCACTTTTTTCAACCATCGCAATATAATCGCGTTTGCCTATACGGAAATGTTGCGGCGGATATGCTGGGTCTACTTTTGTGCGATTAAAGCCACTCACTTTTTTAAAAGATCGGTTTCTGAGTTCAAGCTGTTTTTGAGCGACTAAAACCAAACGATAATCACGGCGCTTGTCATAATCAAACACGGCCAATGGCAAGGGATTTTTTAAGGCTTTGGAGAAAGGCCGTACAACATTCCCATTTCGATCCAGAACTTCAAATTTTGTGTCGGTTGTATAGGCCAATTGTAACCTTTTGTTTTTGTATAAGTCCACTTGGGTGATGGGAAACCGAATATTCCCATCGGTGTTTTTTTTCCATAAAACCGTACCATTGGCACCCACTTGGTAAAGGGTGTTTTGTGTGTCTTGCACGACCCATTCTACCGATCCATCTCTGTGATTGATAACTCCTTGGGGAAGCGAAACCATGGGCGCTTTTAAGGGTGTGGAAAATACGAGTTTGGGTCTTGAAGAAGTAGTTGTTTTCTGTTTGTCAATTTGCTGTAGCTGTATTTGTGCTACTCCACTGGCTACATTGCCTACCCCTAGCCAGTAGGGATGATCGGGCGTTTCGTCCACAGGGATTTCTTCTTTCAGCCATTTTTTGAGGTTTTGGCTAAATGCGGGCTCCACACCTAACAGCAAAAAGGAAGAACGACTTGGTATTTGATCTTCAAGGGTGTTAAATACTTCCTCTGAACCCAGCGTATATCCATTGGTGAGTTGGGTAAGAACTTCTTCCATGAGCGGCGCTGTGGGGGCTAAAATCAGTTGGGCGTTAAATAACGCGGCATATTCTAGTACAGGCAACTCAAGAAGCGGCGAGAGTAAGGCCGTTTTGGCGTGCGTTTTGTCAAATCGATACTGAATCACATCGCGAATCTTTTGGGTTTCCATAGCCTGCATACCAAGCTGGGCCTCCAATCCTTCAATGTCATTGTATGACACCACTGCAATTGTACCCGATGGTAGATGTACTTTGGCTACCGATGTGGCTTGAACCAACAAGCTGTCCGGAGTTCTAGAGGATAGGTTTTCTTGCGCACTGTAGCGTCTGCTTTTTTGAGAAAATTTATTGTATTCAAAAGCATATGCCTGTATGCCATACATGTTTAAAGGACTGTCGGTCAGAAGGGGCATAAAGTCGGACTCTAGGTCTTCTGCCAAATTCACTTTCGATAATTTTTCTGAATTCAACAATCCAGTTACATTGATTTTTAATGTGGGTTTGCTGGGGTCTATATCTAGTGCCGTCCAGTCTGTAAAGCCTGCGATATCAAAGGGGATTTTTTCCTTAAATCGGGTGCTCAAAAAATCACTTGCCCTACTGTGGAGAAATAATTTTGTTCCTTGCGAAGATGCGTGATAAAGTTTTTGTAGGCGAGGATTGATGCTATTCGCGGGTTTCTTTTGCAGACGTATGCTGTTTTCCAAAACAATTTTGGAATCCGACTCAAAATACATCCGATTCCAAATGGTAGCAAAGCGCGTTTGATCTTCTTTAGAAAAGCGTACCAGCATTCGGTTTTCATAGCGCAAGGTGTCTCCTATCAGTGGAGGGATGCTGTCTTGCGCCTTGTATGCATGCATCAACAAATATTTAAAATCTTGCTTTCCTTCATCATGAAGGCTTATGGTGGTGTTTTCGAAGGAGTCCCAATGGGTCGGCGTACGCAGTACAGGTGCAAAAAAAGCCGTCAGTTCGGGCGTGTTGGTAAAGTGTGTAGCAACACTGCTTAGGTTATCTGTTTTGAGTACGAGTATGGGTTTTTGCGGGATATATTCCAAAGGATCCGCAGCCTTGGGAGGGCTGATACTACAGCTTGAAAGCATGGCAATAAGCCCGCAATAAAGAATGATACGCATAAAGACAAAAGTACAAAACTCAAAAGGCAATTTCCATTTGCCGTGGTAGTAAAGCAAAACTTTTTCTATGCCAAGGAGTAGGGCCATGTTGGCGAATGGCATCTCGGTGTTGGCGGGTCGGATACCCCTTGTTTGTATTCCAGCCAAATTGGGGGTATTCTTGATGTAGATTTTCCATATAGACGTCTCTGGCAGTTTTGGCCAAGATCGATGCGGCTGCGATATTGAGAAAACGACCATCTCCTTTAATCATACAGGCATGTGGAATGTTTTGATAGGGCGTAAACCGGTTGCCATCAACCAAAATAAATGCGGGTTTGACGGTCAACATTTCGATGGCTTTGTGCATGGCTTCTATGGAGGCGTTTAAAATATTGATACTGTCAATTTTTTCAGGCGACACATGGGCAATTCCGTAGGCCCATGCTTTTTCTTTGATTTCCACTTCAAGCAACTGACGTTGTTTGTGGCTCAGTTTTTTTGAATCGTTTAGCTGTGGATTCGAAAAATCAGGGGGCAATATGACTGCCGCTGCAGTGACTGGGCCGGCCAAACACCCCCGACCCGCTTCGTCGGTGCCGCATTCAATATGATTGCTATGCTGTATTGCCAATGCCATAGCCACAAAAATAACAAAACCTGTCTTGTGTAAAGCAGAGTGGATTGTGACGAAATATCTACCTTTACACAAAGTTTATATGAGGTCACTGCTGCTCCTTTTTGGTTTTTTTTTGGGTGCTTTCGCATGGGGACAAGAACGCCCAGTTCTAGAAAGACCCAAAAAAATAATTCCTGAAAACAGAAATGGAGATTTTCGTTCTACCGATAGTCTCTCTGGTGGTTTTGATCTAGGAGAACGGCAACAGATAGAAAAAACCAAGCCTATTACCGACTATCTGATCATCAGTCAAAACCGAGATACAACCTATGTGGATACAACCCTGAGCACACAAAAACTATATAGGTTTAACTTTAGGCGAAAAGACGATTTTGAACACCTTCCACTTGCCAATTCAGGACAAGTGATCAATCGGTTGAGCCTTAAGCCTATAGCATCTACTGCCTTACCATCTTTGGGTTTTACTGCCAAAAACGATCAGTTTTTTCAGCCCGATGAAGTGTTCTACTACCATGTGCCGACCCCTTTGACCGACATGTTTTTTAAGACCACATTCAAGCAAGGTCAATCGACAGATGTGCTTATTACGGCCAACTTGTCTCCAGGTCTAAATTATTCTATCGCATATCGCGGTCATCGTTCTTTGGGGCACTATCAGCATTCGCTGACTGGTATGAGTCAGTTGCGTATTTCTGCACGATACGAAAACCCCAACGGTCGCTATCGCATGCGTTTACAAGTGGCCAATCAAAAAGTGGAGCAACAAGAGAATGGAGGTCTTACGGCAGCATCGGTAGATGATTTTTTAAACGAAGTTCCTGAATTTGAAGACCGTGCCCGCTTATCTGTAAGATTTGAAGATGCCATCAATCAATTTACCGGAAAACGCTATTTACTTGAACAAGACTACGCCGTCTTGCAAAGCCAAGACTCTGTGCCTGTTCCTTTGTTGCGCTTGGGCTACAGGGTTCAGACCGATTCTCAAACCCATACTTTTGATCAAGATATCCAAAATGATTTTTTTGGGGTTTTGCATGCGTCTTCCACTGATGTTTCTGATAACATGCATTATGCTACTCAAAGGCATGATGTGTATGCGCTGTTTGAGCATGCCAAATGGGGCCAAATGGAGGCCTATGCGTCTTCATTGAGGTATGACTATCAAACCCTGCACACATCCGATGACCTAAGCTTGTCAGAGTCTGGATTTGCATTGGGTGGCAAGTTGCATTTTATGTCCGAAAAAATAGAGACCATCGCTCGACTAGAACAGACTTTTGATAATGCCCGATTCGGAAACACAGCCTCGGTGGATGTTTTTTTTCCTGCGTTTAAAAGTTTTCAATTGCGCGGTGGATTGCGCTGGCAACACCAATACCCAGGGCTCAATTTTGCCCATTATCATAGTGCCTATCAAGATTTTACTTGGACGACAGATATTCAGCGCACCACACGTACCACACTGTACGGAGCCATTCAACATTCCAAATTGGGAACCCTCTCAGCACAACTTATTCGTTTAGATGATTATGCTTTTTTTGAGCAAGACGCCAACCCTGAATCGATGCGAGTACTCCCCAAGCAGTGGGATCAGGCCATAAATCTTTTAATATTGAAATGGGATACGCGTGTAGAGTCTGGTAAGTTTGCACTTGAATCAGAATTATTATACCAACAGATAGATCAAAGCCAAGCACCTTTGCATATTCCAGAATTTGTAGGACGCGCTACGTTGCGCTATGCCGATCATTGGTTTGCCAAAGCGACCTACGTGAACATAGGGCTGGGTGCCAAGTATTATTCACAATACTATGCGGATGCTTACAATCCAGTTCTGTCAGAGTTCGTGCTACAAAAGCAAACCCAAATAGGAGGCACCCCGATAGTGGAAGCCTTTTTCAATATGAAAATCAAACAAACCCGCCTTTTTATTCGCGCTGACCATTTGAGTGCATTATGGCAAGGGAATACCAAGTTATCAGCCCCCAACTATCCTTACAGAGACTTTGTGTTGCGCTTCGGATTGGTATGGAACTTTTTCCGCTAGTTAGCTGGCAAATCTCCACCTGATTTGGTGGGTAGCTTGGAAGTGCCCATCAAAAAAGTATCCACCTGACGTGCAGCTTCTCTGCCCTCAGAAATCGCCCATACAATAAGTGACTGCCCGCGACGCATGTCACCAGCAGCAAAAATATGAGGCACATTGGTGCGATAGTCTTTGGTATTTGCTTTGACATTGGAGCGCTCATCCGCGTCAAGACCCAATTGCTCGGCTAAGGTAGGCTCAGGACCCGTAAAACCTAGGGCCAACAATGCCAACTCACAAGGCCATTCTTTTTCAGAGTTGGGTTGCTCCACAAGTTTTGGACGCCCGCCTTCTTGTTTTTCCCAGCGTACATTTACTGTTGTAAGTCCTATCAAGTTGCCATCATCATCTCCTTTGAATTCTTTGGTCATGATACTCCACTCTCTGTGGCTTCCTTCTTCGTGAGATGACGAAGTTTTTAGCTTAAATGGCCAAAAGGGCCATGGATGGTCTTCAGTACGGTGGTCAGCCGGCTTGGGCATGATTTCAAAATTGGTCACGCTTTTGGCGCCTTGTCTGTTGGAAGTACCGATACAGTCAGAACCTGTATCTCCACCACCAATGACAATTACATTTCTGCCTTGGGCATGCAAATCGGGGTTTACTTCAGCCAGACCATCCACCCAGCGGTTGCTTTGTGGTAGAAAATCCATGGCTTGTACCACCCCTTTAAGGTCAGCTCCAGGGATGGGTAGTCTGCGTCTAAGAGTGGCACCCCCACACAACACGACTGCATCAAAGGCTTTGAGTTTATCAACCGCATAGTTCTTGCCTACTTCTACGCCTGTCTTGAAGATGATACCTTCTTCTTCTAGAATAGCCAATCTGCGGTCGATGATGTTTTTTTCCATTTTAAAGTCGGGAATCCCATAACGTAACAGACCTCCCGCTTTTTCGTCGCGTTCAAAAACAGTGACCGTATGTCCAGCTCTGTTGAGTTGTTGGGCAGCGGCCAAACCAGCAGGCCCTGATCCGACTACGGCTACTTTTTTGCCTGTTCTTGTTGTGGGAGGCTCGGCTTTGATCCAACCTTCTTTAAAGCCCCGTTCAACAATGTATTTTTCGATCATTTCAATAGAAACCGGTGGGTTGATAATCCCCAAAACACAAGCTGCCTCACATGGTGCTGGACACAGCCTACCCGTAAACTCAGGGAAGTTGTTGGTTGTATGCAAAATACGAAGCGCCTTTTCCCACTCATTTCGGTAAACTGCATCGTTGAAGTCGGGTATCATGTTACCCAACGGACAGCCACTGTGACAAAAGGGTACGCCACAATCCATACATCGTGCGCCTTGATCGCGTAGTTTTTCTTCTCCTGGATTGACAGTAAACTCTTTGTAGTTTTTGATGCGGTCGGCCACCGCAATATTGGCCTCGTCAATGCGGTCGTGTTCTAAAAATCCCCTTAGTTTTCCCATAATTAATTCACTTCTGCTTTAGCTTCCTCTGCCAAACGCGCCAAGGCTTTTTTGTAGTCGGTTGGCATGACTTTGATAAAATTCTTTTGTTCTTTTTTCCAATCAGTCAAAATGGATTTCCCTAATTCACTGCTTGTAAAGTGGACATGATTTTCAATCAATGATTTGAGATGATCCAAATCATCCGCTGATGGGTCTTCCAATCCGATCATTTCCATGTTGAAGTTGCGTTCGTCAAATTTTGCATCTTCAGCATAGAGGTAGGCAATTCCACCACTCATTCCTGCTGCAAAATTGCGTCCAAAACTACCCAAAATCACAGCGACTCCACCCGTCATATACTCACAACCATGGTCACCAATACCTTCTACTACAGCGGTGGCACCAGAGTTTCGTACACAGAAGCGTTCCCCTGCAATTCCATTAATGTAGGCCTCTCCTGCTGTGGCTCCATACAAAGCAACGTTTCCGATAATGATGTTTTCCTCCGCTTTGAAAGTGGCCTCATCAGGAATTCTGGCAACCAATCGTGCTCCAGATAAACCTTTACCAAAATAGTCATTGCAATTTCCGATGGTCTCCATGTGTAGACCACGCGTGGCAAAACACCCAAAGCTTTGCCCTGCAGCACCCGTAAAGAACATCTTGAGGGTGTCGGTAGGTAGGCCTTCTGCTCCGTGAATTTTGGAAATTTCATTGCTCAGAATAGCACCTACACTGCGGTCTGTGTTTTTGATTGGCAAATGCAAAGTTTGTGGTTCTTTGTTGAGAATGGCTTTTTGTGCTTTGGATACAATTTCGAAGTCCAACACATTTTCCAAGTTGTGATCTTGTTTGCTTGTGTTTCTTAGTGGCACATTGGCGTCTACTTGCGGTTTGTACAGAATGGCTGACAAATCGATGCCTTTGGCCTTGAAGTGATCGATGGCTGCGCTCATATTTAGCTTTTGGCTCTGACCCACCATTTCATCTACAGTCCTAAAGCCAAGTTGTGCCATGATGGCGCGCATCTCTTGAGCTACAAAATGCATAAAGTTAACCACGTGTTCAGGCTTGCCCTTAAAGTTTTTTCGCAATTCAGGATCTTGTGTGGCAATACCCACCGGACATGTGTTGAGGTGACAAGCACGCATCATAATACAACCCGAAGCAACCAAAGGTGCTGTTGAGAATCCAAACTCTTCCGCACCCAATAGACAAGCGATAGCGACATCGCGACCGGTTTTCATTTGTCCGTCACACTCTAATACAATACGTCCGCGAAGGTCGTTGAGTACCAAAGTTTGCTGGGCTTCGGCTATACCCAATTCCCATGGCAAACCAGCGTGTTTGAGCGAAGTAAGAGGCGAAGCTCCTGTTCCGCCATCATAGCCAGAGATCAAAATGACATCGGCCTTGGCCTTGGCCACACCTGCGGCTATGGTACCTACACCTACTTCAGAAACGAGCTTCACATTGACACGTGCTTCTCGGTTTGCGTTTTTAAGATCGTAAATCAATTGGGCCAAATCTTCGATAGAGTATATATCGTGATGCGGCGGCGGCGAAATCAATCCTACATAAGGAGTAGAGTTGCGCACTGATGCGATATAGGGATTTACCTTCGGTCCTGGCAATTGCCCACCTTCTCCTGGCTTGGCTCCCTGAGCCATTTTGATTTGAATTTCTTTGGCACTCGATAGATAGTGTGACGAAACTCCGAAGCGCCCTGAGGCCACTTGTTTGATAGCACTGTTACGCCAATCTCCATCTGTATCACGAGTAAAGCGCCTTGGGTCTTCACCCCCCTCTCCAGAGTTGCTTTTTCCGCCGATACGATTCATGGCTTTGGCCAAAGTCTCATGTGCCTCTTCACTAATGGAACCCAATGACATGGCACCCGTTTTAAAGCGCTTAACAATTTCAGTCCATGGTTCTACTTCGTCTATTGAAATCGGATCCAGATCTGTAAATTCAAACATACCGCGGATGGTCATCAACTGTTTGGATTGATCATTTACCAATTCGGCATATTCCTCATATGATTCGAATTTGTTTTGACGCGCTGCTACTTGAAGTTTAGAAATAGTAGCTGGATTGAGCATGTGGGCTTCCCCGTTTCTTCTCCAGCGATAACTGCCTCCAATTTCTAAGTCAATACTGTTTTCAGAAACAGGCACATCAAAAGCAAAAGCGTGTCTGGCTGCAATTTCCTTTTCGATTTCGAACAAGCCTACCCCTTCAATTCGGGTTGCGGTATTGCAGAAATAGGTGTCCACAAATTTTTTGCTTAATCCTAAGGCTTCAAATATTTGGGCACCTCTGTAGGAATGCAAGGTTGAAATCCCAATTTTGTTCATTATTTTGATAAGACCCTTGGCGATTGCCTTGTTGAAATTATCTATGGCTTGTTCTGCAGTAAGATTGATCGTGTCATCTTTCGAAACGAGCTTTTCGATAATTTCATTGACCATGTAGGGGTTGATGGCACTGGCGCCGTAACCAAAAAGTGTGGCAAAGTGGTGAGGTTCTCGGGGCTCGGCAGACTCTATTACTATACCAAACTTGGAGCGCAATCCATGCTTGACCAAACCGTGGTGTACGGCCGAACAAGCCAGCAACATTGGAATGGGGGCTTCATCTTTGGAAATCCCTCGATCTGAGAGGATGATGATATTGGCTCCTTGCTCCACTGCAGCTTTGACATTGACAATCAATTTTCCGAGGGAATCCTCAAGCCCGTTGTGCCCCCTTACAACCTGATATTTTGTGGCAACCGAAACGGCTTTGAATTCTGAGTGTTCAATGAATTTAATCTTATCCAAATCTTCATTTGATATGATTGGATTTTGGATGCGTAATTTTTTCGCATGCTCTGGAGACACGTCAAACAAGTTGTAATCGCTGCCTATAGAAAGTGAGGTATCTGTTACAATTTCTTCACGTATACCATCCAAAGGCGGGTTGGTTACTTGCGCAAAGAGTTGTTTAAAATAGTTGTACAGCAATTGTGGTTTGTGTGACAATACCGCCAAAGGTGTATCTGTACCCATAGAACCAATGGCTTCTTTGCCTTGGGTCATCATCGGCGCGATGAGGGTTTTAATGTCTTCTTCAGTGTATCCAAATGCCTTGAGCCTGGCAATGTATTCTACATCCTCCACAGGGGTTTTGTTGCCTGTGTAGGGGACCTCTTTGAGTGGCAACAGATTTTCATCGAGCCATTGTTGGTAGGGTTGTTTGGATACGACTTCGTTTTTAATTTCTTGGTCTTCGATAATCCTGCCCGCTTCCATATCAACCAAAAACATACGACCAGGCTCCAAGCGTCCGTGCATGGTCACATTGGCTGGTTCGATATCAATGACTCCAGTTTCCGATGACATGACTACGTAGCCGTCTTTGGTTACCGTGTAGCGAGATGGTCGCAAACCATTGCGGTCGAGTAGTGCACCTATAAAATTTCCATCCGTAAAGGGGATAGAAGCTGGGCCATCCCATGGCTCCATAATACAGGCGTTGTAGGCATAAAATGCTTTTTTGGCAGGATCCATGCTTTTGTGGCGTTCCCAAGCCTCGGGTACCATCATCATCATTACCTCTGGCAGTGAACGACCTGTGTGCAATAACAACTCTACTACCATGTCCATGGAAGCAGAGTCGGATTTGCCATTTAAAATAATCGGCAGAATTTCCTTTACATCATCTCCAAAGAAATCGCTTTGTAAGAGCTCTTCACGCGCTTTCATTCGGTTCAGATTGCCACGATATGTGTTGATTTCTCCATTGTGACACATGTAGCGGAAGGGCTGTGCCAAATCCCATGTGGGGAAAGTATTGGTGGAAAAACGCTGGTGCACCAGTGCCAAACGTGTGACTACTCTAGGATCTTTGAGGTCTAAATAAAAACCTTCAATGTCCTCTGGCATGAGTAAGCCCTTGTAGATAAGGGTACGCGTAGAAAAACTTGGCAGATAGAAGTAGCTGCTCTGTGACATTTTGGTCGCATACACCTTGTGTTCTGCAATTTTTCGTGCGATATAAATTTTGGTATTGAGTTCTTGCTCGTTGAGTTCCTTTTCACCATGGGTTACAAAAACCTGACGAATTACAGGCAGTGTGCGGGCGGCAATGCTACCTAGTACGTCGTTGTTGGTGGGGACTTCTCTCCATCCCAAAACTTGTAGGTCTTGTTTTTCAAGTTCCTCGTTGAGGGTTTGGACACAAAAATTTCTTTGGTTGGATTTTTTTGGTAAAAAAACCATGCCCACAGCGTATTTGGTGGGTTCGGGCAAGTCAAAGTTGCAGACGGTATCTAAAAAAGCATGTGGGATGTCTATGAGAATACCAGCACCATCGCCAGTTTTGCCATCAGCGCTTACGGCCCCTCGATGTTCTAGTTTTACCAGAATATCCAATGCCTTGTGAATGATGTCATTGGTGCGTTTGCCTTCTAAGCTGCAAATAAATCCTGCACCACAGTTGTCATGCTCAAAATTGGGATCGTAAAGTCCTTGTGCCCGCATAATTTTTTTTACCAAATATATCCATCTGCTACAACAATCGTAACCGAAAGGGAGTTATACATTTATAAAATGAAGTATTTCTAATGAGGCGCAAAAATAAATACACATTCCGAATTATTGCCCTTATTTTTTGACAAAGCCCTAAAAAATGATATTTATGCAATAGACACCCTTGCAAATTGAGGGGTATGGTGTTAAATGCTAAAATTATTACCAATTGTGAATGCTTTTTGACGGGTTTACTGCTGCTAATTGGGTTTTATGTATTGCTTCCATCAATTTTGAAGGGGGTATAAAAATTTATATTTGATTTTGAGTGGGTAATTGAAATTCGATAGTTGCGTATTATATTTGGTGCTTAAAATTGATTTATGGAAACGATTATCATTATTGTATTTGTGCTTGGTTACCTTGCCATCACGCTTGAACACAACCTTCACATAGACAAACTTATTCCAGCCCTAGCCATGATGGCCATCTTGTGGGCTATGATTGCCCTAGGTCATATGGATGTATTTGACATCGATGCGGTCAATAAAAAACTGCTGCCAACCCACATAGAAGAAGCCCTTTTACATCATTTAGGGAAAACAGCAGAAATACTAGTCTTCCTATTGGGAGCTATGACCATTGTAGAAATTATTGATTATTTTAATGGCTTTGCTACCATTAAGCGATTTATCCAAACCCGAAATAAGGTGCGGCTGCTTTGGATCTTTGCAAGTTTAGCCTTTGTTCTTTCTGCAATCATTGACAACCTAACAGCTACCATTGTGCTGGTCACCATACTTCAAAAGGTGATACATGAGCGCAACCTTCGACTTTGGTTTGCAGGGTTAATTATAGTTACAGCCAACGCTGGCGGCGCATGGTCACCCATTGGGGATGTTACCACAACCATGTTGTGGATTGGTAAAAAAGTAACCACACCAGAACTGATTAAGTATCTTATTGTACCATCTTTGGTATGCATGATCGTGCCCACCTTTATTGCGAGTCGTTATAGCGTATTTCAAGGTGAAATAGATAAGATAGATGATAAAATAGAATTGACGCCCAAAGGTCCAACGATGTTGTATTTGGGTCTTGGTTCTATTTTGTTTGTCCCTGTATTCAAAACGGTAACGCATTTGCCTCCTTATGTGGGTATGATGCTTTCGTTGGCCGTTGTTTCAGTTTTTGCGGAAGTTTACAGCCGTTCAAAAGCTTTTGTAGAATACAGATCATCAAGCAGCCACGCGCATTCACATCACAACCCGGTACATGCAGCGCTTACCAAAATTGAGATGCCGAGCATTCTCTTTTTCTTAGGAATTCTGATGGCCGTTGCAGCCTTAGAGTCTTTGGGATTGTTGTTTGGGTTTGCACAAGACCTGAACGCTGCCATTCCCAACTCAGATATTGTAGTTGCTATTTTTGGTTTCATTTCTGCAATCATCGACAACGTTCCGCTTGTTGCTGCCAGTATGGGCATGTTCTCAGAGCCCATGGATCATCCGCTTTGGCACGCGATTGCTTTTGCTGCAGGAACGGGTGGTAGTATGATTATTTTTGGATCTGCCGCAGGTGTTGTCGCTATGGGTATGGAAAAAATCAACTTCTTCTGGTACTTGAAAAAGATTTCATTTCTGGCGCTCATCGGGTCGGTATCAGGATACCTAACGTTTATGCTGTTTAGAGATTTCGTTTTGGTATAAATGAATTATTCCCAGACGCTCGACTGGCTCTACGCACGTTTGCCCATGTATCAGCGTGTAGGGGCGCCAGCCATGCGTTTGGGATTAGACAATATTGTGACGCTTTCCCAAGCGTTGGGAAATCCAGAAACCCAATTTAAAAGTATACACGTAGCTGGTACCAATGGCAAGGGTTCATCATCTCATATGCTGGCATCGGTTTTACAAACTGCGGGCTATAAGGTGGGGCTCTATACTTCCCCTCATCTCAAAGATTTTCGAGAACGCATCCGAATTAATGGCATTCCCATCCCAAAAAATCGGGTCGTTGACTTTGTGGCTCAACACCAAATACTTTTTGAAAGAGGTAAATATTCATTCTTTGAACTCACTGTTGCCTTGGCTTTTAGTGAATTTGCTCACGAAAAGGTTGACATAGCTATTGTGGAGGTGGGCCTTGGCGGACGATTGGATGCGACCAATATTATCAAACCAGCACTTTGCCTGATCACAAATATCAGCAAAGACCACCAACAATTTTTAGGGGATACGCTGCCTGAAATAGCGTCTGAAAAAGCGGGAATCATCAAGCCGGGTGTACCTGTTGTGGTTGGGGAAAACGCTGATGAGGTGCTAAAGGTTTTGATCGATAAAGCCACGGATGTAGGTGCGCCATGGGTGTTGGCCAAAACAGGCCAGGCTTTGGCTACAGACTTGTTAGGAGACTATCAAAAAGCCAACGTGGAGGGCGTGATAACTGTAATTTCACAACTGAAAGATTTCGAGATTAGTCAACAACAGTTGGAGGAGGGCCTACGCAATGTGGTAAAAAACACAGGGCTTCAAGGAAGATGGCAAGTATTGGCCCAAAAACCCCTAACCATAGCCGATGTGGCGCACAACGGATCAGGGATTGAGGCTGTGATGCGGCAACTTACGAGTCTTCCAAAAAAGAAACTACACATAGTGTTTGGTATGGTCGCTGACAAAGATTTTAGCAGTATTGCCTCTTTCTTACCCAACACAGCAGTCTATTACTTCTGCAGCCCTTGTGTAGTTCGCGCCAAAGCGGTCAGCCAATTGACCGAAGAAGCATCCCTACATGGTTTGAATGGAGAGGCTTACGTCTCTGTTGAACACGCTCTGATGTCTGCCCAACAAAACGCGGATATCGATGACATCATCTTTGTGGGTGGCAGTGTGTTTACAGTAGCTGAAGTCCTGTAAAAATCCCTTTGTTGTTCCAAAAAAGGAATTATCTTTGCACCCGCCGGGCGCGTAGCTCAGTTGGTTCAGAGCACTTGGTTTACACCCAAGGGGTCAGGGGTTCGAATCCCTTCGCGCCCACCAAATGCCCTAACATGAGAGGGCAAAACAACAAAATCTGCCAAGCTTGCTTGAGCAGATTTTTTTTTTGACCTATTTACCGCAGGTAAAAGCAGGGCGTTTGTCAGACAAATTTTTTTGGGAAAAACTGAAAGTTAATCCCTTCGCGCCCACATCAATCACAATCCCAATGCATCGCATTCGGGTTTTTATTTATAGTTTGCTAGGTAATGATCTTCGCGCTCTTTTTTGAGCATTCCAATGGTCTCATCCATAAATTGATTCCTCTCCATTCTCGATTTAAAAACCCATATACAAATGCTGTCACTGCTGTGGTAAATGGCTTTTAGCTCGTCATCGATATCACATATTTCTTGGGGAATGCTCGTTTTTATACAAATCATGGTCATTTGGATATTGGTTGTGTTTCTTTTTCGATGATATACATTTTTTTACTGTAACGGGAGTTTAAAAATATCCTCAACTTTGCATTTGAGTGTTTTTGCCATTTTTAAAGCCAAAACGGTTGATGGAATATAAATGCCATTTTCGATGGCGTTTATGCTTTTTCTTGAAACGCCGGCATGTTGGGAGAGTTCCTGCTGAGTCAGACCAGCAGATTTCCTCAATTCCTCGAGATTATTAATGAGTTTTTTGTGATTTCTTCCCAAGGTTATTTTTTTTCAAACTCCTCTACGGCATCTGTCAACTCTTTGCCCGTATTTGGATAGAGGTAACCCGCTATCAAAGTTCCCAACCCAATGGCACCCACCAAAAGCCCTACGCCCTTTAAGACATGGCCCAATGCTACATATCCAAGAAGCCAAAGCCCGATACCCACAAACAGTGTGATGACTCCATTTCTGCGATAATCCAAGGGTTCTTTTTTTCGCTCTTCAAAAATTTTCAATAGCTCCTCCAGTTTTGTGGGGTCATCCAGATTTTTTGAGATTTCTAGCACCGTTTCTCTTTTTCCTTTGCCTTCATAGTAAAGCCATACAAATACACCTAACGGAACTACGATGCCGGTTAATATTCCTAAAACAGGAATTACAATATTTTCATTCATGATATTTGGTTTTAATGTAACGCAAACTTAACAAAAATTAATCAATATGACACGTAAAGGTTACATAAAATGTAGGCTAATTATGACTTTACGTCTATTTTACCAAGAAAATTAAAAACGATTATTCCTATTCCAAAGCCCATTTGCGCTACATGCAACCAATCAAAACCCCCATTAAAAGTGTTGAATGGAAGTAGATTGACAAATCCGCTGATTGAGAATACCAATCCGTACATGTACCAGAATACGTTTCTGATTTTTTGTTTTTTCTGCTCGGGTGCGTTTATAAGTCTAAGCATAACGATGTGGATGATGCCAATTATGGCAAAGACAACAAGTAAGATCAATAAGCCTTTTGCCATCGTGTTGTGAAAGATTTGTAGCCTAAAATTATAAAAACTATATGTTATATCAACAGGTTTTTATAACTTGAAACCTATGCGCAGAATCCCCATATCAAATTACAATCGTTTTCTAATACACTTACAAAGCGAGTATCACCTTAGTTTTATTGACCATGCCCAGTGTCATAAGTGGAGTATTGATTATCCCTCTGACTTTTGGCAAAGTATCGCTACCTTTTTTAATGTGACTTTTGATGAGCCCTACGACAAGGCTGTGGTGCCTGCACGTCCTTTTTGGAAAACGAAATGGTTTTCAAAATCCAAGATCAGTTATACCTATCATGTTTTTAAACAATATAGTGATGTCCGCCCAGCGCTTATCTATCAAGCCGAGAACCATCCCTATACCGAAATCAGTTGGGCCGCACTTTTGTCAAAAGTGGTTGCTTTTCAAAAACTATTGCGCCAACACGGGGTGGGTAAAGGCGATTGTGTGGCTGCTTTTTGTGCCAACACACCCGAGGCTGTAGCTGCTTTTTTGGCTACGAATAGTTTGGGTGCCATATGGTCTTCTTGTTCGCCTGACTTTGGTGTTGAAGCGGTATGTGATCGTTTTGAGCCTTTGAGGCCCAAAATGTTGTGGGCACATATGGATTATCATTACAATGGCAAGTCATATGATATTAAAGACAAAGTAGATCTTTTAGTCGGTCGACTGCCACAACCCCTACAGTTATTAGATTTGGGAGGATATGCTGAATTTAATGAAAAACCTTCCAATATCTCTGAACTACACATAGAATCCGTGGATTTTTCACATCCCATTTGGGTGCTTTTCTCATCGGGGACTACAGGCAAGCCCAAGGCCATTACCCATAGTACTGGTGCTATGATATTGGAACACCTAAAAGCCTTGGCCATACATCAAGACGTTCATGTGGGGGAACGTTATTTTTGGCACACCACCACGGGTTGGATGATGTGGAATTACGCACTGAGCAGCCTGCTGTGTGGTGCTACCCTTTGTTTGTACAATGGGGGGCCCATTTTCCCTGACCCAAATGTATTATGGCTCTTTGCGCAGAAGGCGCAAATCGACCACTTTGGTCATGGTGCTGTGTATTATCAAAACCAAGTAGAACATCATCATGATGGTATTGCCAGCACGATTCTTCCCACATTGAGAACTTTGGGTGCTACGGGTTCACCCCTCTCAGCTTCAGTTTGCCAGGCCTTGCAAAAATGTTTTCCCAACACTCATGTCATTTCACTTAGCGGGGGCACCGATGTGTGCACAGCCTTTGTGGGGGGGCATCCCGAACTGGAAGTGGTGCCTGGAGAAATTCAATGTAAAATGCTTGGTGCGCCAGTGGCCATTTGGGACGATCATGGACATGCACAAATTGGATCAGCAGGAGAGTTGGTGCTCACGGCACCATTTATTTCTATGCCTTTGTATTTGTGGGGAGATAAGAGGTTCTCGAAATATAAAAAAAGTTATTTTTCAAAATTTGGAGATGTCTGGCATCACGGTGATTGGGCTACCGAAACCCCGAACGGCGGCATTGTGATTCATGGACGTTCCGATGCTACCCTCAACCGTTACGGAGTGCGGATTGGCACATCAGAGATATATAATGCGCTATCTTTACTAAAGGATATTGACGATAGCTTGGTGATTCATTTGGTCAACAATGAAAATGAGCGATTGTTGTTGTTTATTAAAGCTGAAGTGGATGTAGATGTAGCTAGTATTAAAAACTGGATTCGAAGTCAATGTTCGCCACGCCATGTGCCCGATCTGGTGGTGGAGGTTCCTAACATCCCATATACCATAAGCGGAAAAAAACTGGAGGTTCCAATAAAACATATTTTGATGGGCAGGCCTGTGGAGGAAGTACTTAGTATAGATTCATTAAGGAATCCCAATTCTATAGTTTGGTTTTCCGATTATGCCAAAACCCTCTCAATTTAATTTTAACACTAAGATTATGGAAAGCGTATTTGTTTTATCAGCCAAACGCACCCCTCAGGGTAGTTTTGGAGGTGTGTTGTCTTCCCTTACAGCTGTTGAATTGGGCACTGTGGCCATTGAGGCAGCACTTGATGCATCAGGAATTGTGACTGGTGATGTTCAAGAAGTCTATATGGGCAACGTGTGTCAGGCAAATTTAGGACAGGCCCCTGCGCGACAGGCAGCATTGGCTGCGGGAATTTCTGATGGCGTACCAGCTACCACGGTCAATAAAGTGTGTGCTTCGGGCATGAAAGCTCTGATGCTAGGTGCGCAATCCATACAGTTGGGTATCAATGATGTGGTGGTTTGTGGCGGCATGGAGAGTATGTCCAACATTCCTTACTACGCCCCTCATCAGCGTTGGGGTAGAAAATACGGTGATGCTTCATTGGTTGACGGCTTGACCAAAGATGGACTTACAGATGCGTTTGATCAAGTAGCTATGGGCGTTCTTGCAGATGCGGTTTCTAAACAAGAAAGTATCAGCCGAGAGGATCAGGACGCTTATGCGATACAGTCATATGAGCGGGCACGATTGGCTACAGAATCAGGTGCTTTTGCTTCTGAAATAACCCCTGTCCACGTACCACAGCGCAAAGGGGATGATTTGGTAATTCGTCAGGACGAGGAATACAAAAAAGTCAATTTTGAAAAAATACCACAATTACGTCCCGCTTTTAGCCCAGATGGAACAGCAACAGCTGCCAATGCATCCACTATCAATGATGGCGCTGCAGCTTTGGTGTTGGCAGGAGAGGGTTATGTTCATAAAATGGGACTACAGCCCTTGGCGCGTCTCATCGATTATAGCGATGCAGCCTTAGCGCCTGAGCAATTTACACTTGCTCCAATTAAGGCGGCTCAAAAACTCATGCATCAACAAGCCAAAACAACCTCCCAAATCGACTTGTTTGAAGTCAATGAGGCTTTTTCTATGGTCCCTCTGGCCTTTGTCAATGCATGTGGTATTTCTCAAGATGTGATCAATATTCATGGGGGTGGCGTTTCTTTGGGGCATCCGATTGGTGTTTCGGGCGCACGGATTGTAACCACACTTATTCATGCATTACATCAAAAGAATCTCCGTACAGGGTTGGCATCCATTTGCAATGGTGGTGGAGGTGGGTCTGCACTTATGTTAGAGAAGATTTAACTGACTTTAGGAGCTGCCAATAGGATTTCTTTTGAGGCCATGGCTTCAAAATTTTTAAAATTCTCTCGAAAAGTTTTTGCCAATCTGAAGGCCTGTTTGTAGTAGGCTTCATCGTTGTTCCATGTTTGTCTGGGGCTAAGTACAGATTCTGGAACACCTGGACATGAACGAGGCTGAGCCACCCCAAAAACAGAATGTATGTGATAGGTTTTGTATTCGTATTGACCCAGCACGCCTGAAAGCGCTGCCTGTATCATCGCACGTGTGTAATTCAGGGCAATACGATGACCCACTCCGTAGGGGCCTCCTGTCCATCCTGTATTTATCAGCCATACATCGACTTCGTTCGACCTCATTTTTCTTGCCAGCATATCTGCGTACTTGACGGGGTGCAAAGGCATAAATGGTGCGCCGAAACATGCGGAGAAAGAAGGAACAGGCTCGATGACACCTTCTTCAGTCCCAGCAACCTTGGCGGTGTAGCCTGAAATAAAATGATAGGCTGCCTGTTCGGGGGTTAATTTGCTTATGGGAGGCAACACACCAAAAGCATCTGCAGTTAGAAAAAACACATTGCGCGTATGGTCTCCAATTGAAGGTTTTTTGGTGTTTTTGATATGGCTCAAAGGATAACTTACACGTGTATTTTGAGTAATGGAGTCATCGAAATAATCTACCTTTCCATGGTTGTCCATCACTACGTTTTCAAGCATAGCCCCTTTTTTTATGGCTGAAAATATATCAGGCTCTTTCTCTGCAGACAACTTGATGACTTTGGCATAACAACCCCCTTCAAAATTGAAGACCTTGTTGTCTGGCGTCCAACCATGCTCATCATCTCCAATCAATGCGCGCATGGGGTCGGCCGATAGTGTCGTTTTCCCAGTACCTGACAAGCCAAAGAATAGGGCAGAGGACCCGTCTGAACCATAGTTGGCAGAACAATGCATCGGCAATACCGCATGCTGGGTCGGAAGGGTAAAATTGAGAACGGAAAAAACAGATTTTTTAATCTCCCCTGTGTAGCCACTTCCTCCTATAAGTATGATTTTTTGGGTGAAATTGATGATGGTGAAATTTTTTTGCCTTGTGTGAACTTCATCTGGATTGGCTTCAAACGAGGGTACATTCAATACCAACCAGTCGTAGGAAAACGATTTTAGCGCTTCTTGACTGGGCTGAATAAACATATTGCGCACAAATAAGTTGGACCAAGCAAACTCGGTCAATACACGAATCGATAATCTGTATCTTGAATCTGCACAAGCAAACACATCACGGCTAAACATCGTTTTGGTTTTTATATAAACCATCATCTTATCAAAGAGTCGGTCAAAATCTTTGGAGTCAAATGGTTTGTTGATGTCCCCCCACCAAATGTCATGTTCTGTAATTTGGTCGTGAACTATGAATCTGTCCTCAGGAGAACGCCCTGTGAAATTTCCAGTCCGAACTGCCAAAGCTCCGTTGTTAGCGCTTTGGGCATTTTCATGTTGCAGTGCATAATCGACAAGCTCATTTTCGGAAAGTTGGTGGTAGGTGTGTAGGGTTTGTTCGCTATTTCGAGTATTCGAAATTTGGATGGGAACAGTACGAGGCATAGGCTGGCATTTTCTTCATGTACGTGAGAACACGCAAATGAGATTACCAATCAAATGTAACAAAAAGATTGTTTTTGTGTGATTTTTATAACAAAAAAATGATACTGTTTATGCGCTAGTAAACAGGGCTTCCATTTTCTCGCGTTCTTCGTTTGCAAGTTCAGCATCCACCAAAATACGGCCGCTATGCTCATCGGTAATGATCTTCTTTCTGGAAGCAATTTCAAGCTGCACTTGGGGAGGGATGGTAAAGAATGAACCTGCCGAAGCACCACGTTCTACTGGCACAACCGCCAATCCATTACGCACAGAACCGCGAATTCTTTTGTATGCTGCTGCCAAACGGTCCTCGACCTTTTTTTCAAATTCAGCCGATTTTTTAAGCAGCAAATCTTCTTCTTTCTGGGTCTCAGCCAAGATGGCATCAAGCTCATCTTTTTTGTGCTTGAGGTGATTTTGACGCTCCTCCAATTTTTCTTCGGTTTGTGCAAGTGCCTCTTTCTTTTGTTCGATAAGCGCCTTGAGTTGTTTGATTTGTTTTTCAGCCAACTCGATTTCGAGTTCCTGATACTCAATTTCTTTATTAAGAGATTCATAGGCACGGTTGTTGCGCACATTTTTTTGTTGCTCACCGTATTTTTTAATCATCTCTTTGGCAGATTCAATTAGGTTCTTTTTAGCCTTGATTTCGTCTTCGTATGCGCTTATTTCTGTATTTGTGTTTTCCACTCTTTTGTTAAGTCCGGCGACTTCATCCTCCAAATCTTCAACCTCAAGAGGTAGTTCCCCTCGAACGCTACGGATTTTATCGATGCGTGCATCGATGAGTTGCAAATCATATAGCGCTCTTAGACGCTCTTCTACAGAAATTTCAGTTTTTTTAGCCATGCTTAGCAGTATTTTACTGGATTGGTATCTAACCCCGATAAAAGGACTGCAAAATTAGGTAATTTTTTGATAAGATATTCAGCAATCAGTTTTTTTGTGAATTGCTCTGTTTCAAAGTGACCAGCGTCGACCAACAAAAAAGCCTCATTGCCTTTGAAAAAATCATGGTATTTTAAGTCGGCTGTGATGTAGGCATCGGCGCCTTTGGCTTTGGCGATGTCAGCAGCAAAGCTGCCCGATCCACCCAATACAGCAACACTTTTGATAGTTGATTTGCCAAGAATGCTGTGGCGCAATACAGGGGTTCTTAATTTTGTTTTCACATCCTCTAAAAATGCTTTTGGTGTCATTGGGGTTTTGAGTGTGCCAATTAGGCCCATACCCAAATGGCTATGCACGTTGTCTAGGGTTGTGATCTCGTATGCTACTTCTTCATATGGATGATTTTCTAAAAGTGTCTTAATGATATCTTTTTGCAAATGTGCTTGAAAAACCAATTGTACTTGTTTTTCGGTTTCTTGATGTCGGATGCCTTTATCACCCAAATGGGGTTGGCTGTTTTCGAGTGGTCTAAATCCTCCTTTTCCCTCATGCACGAAACTGCATTGGTCATAGTGACCCAACTGTCCTGCACCCACATCAAACAGCGCCTGCTGAACCTTTTGGGCTTGGCCATCAGGCACATAAAAGTTCAATTTCTTGAGGGTTCCTTTTTTTGGGATTAGCACATGGGTGTTTTGCAACTCGAGCGCGGAAGCCAATCCATAACTCACGCCATAGGGTTGGTTGTCTAGGGCGGTGTGTAGGGCGTAGATCGAAATATCGTTTTTTATTGCCGTGCGTATGGCTCTCTCGACATGGCTTTCACCACTTATTTTCTTTAAACCTTCAAATAGTATGGGGTGAAAACACACTATGAAGTTGCATTGCTTGCTGATCGCCTCTTTAACGACCTCTTCCAAACAGTCATGAGTAATCATAACACCACTGACTTGTTGGTCTTTGTCGCCTACCAACAACCCCACATTGTCAAAATCCTCGGCATAGGCAAGAGGTGCCCATGATTCCAAAACAGCTATGATTTCGGCTACACGCATGGTCTCAAAGATAAATGTTATAATTTTGATTTCATGAACATACTGCGCAAAGCTTTATTTCCGCTCTCCTGGATATATGATGGTATTACCCGTTTGCGCAATACGGCATACGCAATGGGTTGGCTTAAAAGTGAATCCTTTTCGATACCTACCATAGTGGTGGGGAACCTTAGCGCTGGAGGCACTGGTAAAACACCCATGACAGCCTACCTTATCGAATTATTACAAAAAGACCACAAGATTGCAGTGCTCAGTCGTGGCTATAAACGAAAGACTTCAGGTTTTCAGTTGGCCAATTCCCATTCTACCCCAAAACAGTTGGGGGATGAACCTTTTCAATTGTTTAAGAAGTATGCCAAACTAGTGGTAGCTGTAGACGAAAATCGACCCAATGGAATCCGCACCTTATGTCGATTGTATCCAGATTTGGAAGGCATTCTGTTAGATGATGCCTATCAACATCGAAAACTAGAACCCTCGTTTCGAATCTTGCTCACGACTTACGACCAACCTTGGTTTCGGGATTGTTTGTTGCCGAGTGGAAATTTGCGTGAATCCGTTGTAGGGAAAAACCGTGCTGATGTCGTAGTGGTGACCAAGTGTCCGACAGCGCTCTCGGAAGAGGATGTCGATCTCTTTAAAAATAAGCTTCAGTTGATGCCCCATCAAGCTCTTTTCTTTGCCTCTATTGTTTATGATGATTATCTAATGGGCGTAGAAAAACAGTTGCTATCAGATTTTGTAAAAAAAGATTTTGTGTTGGTGACAGGTATTGCCAATCCTAGTTCGCTACTAGGTCATCTTGATCGCTTGGGTGCTCGCTACATACATTTGGCCTATGCCGATCATCATGATTTTAGTCTTGCCGACATAAAAAAGATTGCACGGCACAACCTACCTGTATTGACCACCGAAAAAGACTATGTGCGTCTAAAACAACATAGGTTCAAAGAGCTCTACTTTTTACCCATACAGCAACGCTTTCTGTTTGAGGGGTCCACTTTTAACGACTTGGTCAAATCTCAGTTTGAGTCTGGGACTAAATCACAAAACCAATAGGGAATAGTTGCCCCACCTTTGGGGTCTGGATAGCTACGACCTATGGTTCTGCCTTTATGAAAAGGAATGTGTTTTTTAAAAATGGGTCCATTATAACAAAAGGAATGGAACTCCCCATTTTCTCCGCAAGGATCAACTCCTTTGGGTAAGCGAGCCAAAAATGCCTCATCAACTTTTTGACCGACAAAACTTTTGTCCAAAACAGCACCGTTTACAGCCACTGTGATGGCTTCAAATCCGAGTGCTATAAATTCCTCAACCAAGGCTCGGGTGTCTTGTTTCCACAAAGGGAAAAGCGCTTCTAGCTTGTGGTTTTCCAACTGCTTTATACGATAGGCTTTTAGGTCTTCCAAAAAAATATCGCCAAATGCGCCATGTGTGATATTTTCAGAGGCTAATTGATGAAGCGCAGTTTCCATCGCATCTTCATAAGCTTTCATGTCTCCCTGTTCGGGGAGTGCTACTTTGTGGAGCGGGATGTCCAAGGCCGACGACTGCAGCTCTAACATTTTTTCTCGTAGCCCGTGCATGCTAACGCGTTTGTAGTGGCTATTGATCGTAGTCATTAGTTTTTGAATGCAAATCTCGGGTGATTGTTGGAGTTTGTAGAGCGCTAAGGCAGCATCTTTGCCGCTACTCCAACTCATAAAAGTATTTTTGACGGAACACATAGCCCACATAATATAACAAACAAATTTGTCTACGGACTCTTGATTTTTTGGAGTTTGACTGTAAAATGTCGCATGATGGGCGCCTCCCAGTCGATAGTATAACCACGTTGTGCATCATTGCGGGTGTCATAGACTTTTTTTACCGATTCGGCCACATAGTCAAGATGACTTTTGGTGTATACCCTACGGGGAATAGCCAGCCGTACAAATTCTCGTTTTGGATAGCGATTATTACCACTCAAAGGATCTCGGTCAGCCAGCAAGGTTCCTATCTCCACACCCCTTATGCCAGCTTCTATATAGAGTTCTATAGCTAGGGCTTGGGCACGAAATTCTTCTCGTGAGATATTGGGCACGAAATCATCTGCATCAATATAGACTGCATGACCTCCAAAAGGTTGTTGTACTGGGACCCCATAGTCTGCCAAACATTGCCCCAAGTAGGCTACCTGACCAATGCGGTGCTTGAGGTAGTCCCACTCAGTAGCCTCGTCTAGCCCTATTGCCAAAGCACTCATATCACGACCTGAGAGTCCACCGTAAGTTAAAAAACCTTCAAACATGATGGTGTAGGTATTGCATTTTTCGTAGAGTTTTGCATCACGGAGGGCTACAAATCCGCCCATGTTGACAAGTCCGTCTTTTTTGGCACTCATTGTCATGCCCTGCGCATGGCCACACATTTTTTTGACAATGCTTTTGATAGTTTTATGTTGGTACCCTTCTTCCCGAGTTTTTATGAAATAGGCGTTTTCCGCCAATCGTGCAGCATCCAAAATCAGTAGAATCTCTTTGGACTGGCACCATTTTGAAACCGCCTCAATATTGCTCATTGACACAGGCTGTCCACCTACCGAATTGCAGGTCAAAGTGAGTATTACTAGTGGTATTTTTCTTTTTTGTGTTTGGGCTTGTCGGTATGCAGCCTCCAGTTTTTCCAAATCAATATTTCCCTTAAAAGGGACTTTTTGACTCGGGTCATAGGCTTCCGTGACTGTACAGTCAATGGCCTGTGCTTTACGCCATTCGATATGCCCTTTGGTGGTGTCAAAATGGGCATTTCCTGGTACCCAATCGCCTTTTTGAACCAACACCGAAAACAACACATTCTCTGCACCACGACCCTGATGGGTAGGAATAAGATGTGAAAAACCAGTAATTTTCTCAACCGCTTGTTTGAGTTGAAGAAAGGAGCGAGACCCCGCATAGCTTTCGTCCCCTTGCATGAGTGCTCCCCATTGACGATCCGACATGGCGCCTGTGCCCGAATCCGTTAGCATATCAATCATCACCTGTTCGCTTGAAAGCGAAAATAAGTTGTAGTGTGCCGCACCGATCCACATCCTGCGTTGTCTTTTGGTGGACTGGGTTATGGGCTCCACCATTTTGATTTTATAGGGTTCAAAAGGCAGGTTGGACATATACAATCAATTTAGAGCAACGCTTTGATTTTGGCATCTAGGTCTGAGATCGTAGTCGGTTTAAGTCCTGTAGTACGATGGGCAATTTTGCCATCACGGTCAATCACTATGTGGGTTGGATAGGCACTGACCCAGAAAGAACTTGATGTTTCCATACCATTGGGGACAATATTGTATGCAAAAGGATGCTTTTCTAAGAAAGTATGGATTTTTTCAGGGCTGTCTAGGGCTACGGCAATAAATACTACGTCCTGGTGCGTTTCGTATTTGTGTACAACCTCGTTGAGCTCTGGAATCTCAACCACGCAAGGCTTGCACCTGATAAACCAGAAATTGAATACCACGATCTTGCCTTTTAAATCCTCGTTTGAATAGGTTTTTCCGTCCAAGTCGGTTAGTGTAAAGGCAGGGGCTTCTTTGCCGATATTCAAATTGTTATTTTTTTTGAGAGGTTTGGCACGCCCCATTTTTTTTCGCAGCTCCATTATTTCCTCTTTGGTAGCGGGTTTTAAAACCAAAGCTTTCAGGTTTTCTGCATCGTCCATGTAGGCTTCAGGAATAAATTTGCCAGATTGTGACAATTCAAAAAAGCGATTCATATCGATGGTCTGCATATCGGCATCATATAAACTGACCTCAGGGGTAAGCATGAGTTGTCCGCCCAGTTGTCCGGGTTGTGCCTTGGTAAGGTTTGCCAAAGCACCATCAGCCTGAGCTGATACAACAAGTGAAAAGCAAATTGTAGTGAGTAGGAATAAGAATTTGTTCATGAGAATGAGATTTAGGGTTATTCAAATATAACGATTCTACTGCAAATATGTTACCCCATAAAATTTTGATTGGGGATGCAGTGTGAGCACCAATCCAGTAAAAGGATTATTGGATGTGTTTGTGCGCTTTGTAAGAAGAGCGCACTAGGGGTCCACTTTCTATATGGCGAAAGCCCATTTCTTTGCCGAAAACCTCGAATTTTTTAAACTGTTCGGGGGTGATAAATTCTTTAACAGGCAAGTGTTTTTTAGAAGGTTGTAAATATTGTCCAATTGTGACAATATCCACGTCTGCATCGCGCAAATCACGCATGGTTTGTAGCACTTCCTCTTCGGTTTCACCCAGACCGAGCATGATTCCTGACTTGGTACGGCGTACACCTGCTTGTTTGAGGTAACGCAACACGTCTAGGCTTCGATCGTATTTGGCCTGAATACGAACCTCACGGGTGAGGCGGCGTACGGTCTCCATGTTGTGAGAGACCACTTCGGGCATTACTTCGACGATACGGTCAATATGTTTTTCGATTCCTTGAAAATCAGGAATCAGTGTTTCCATGGTCGTTCCTGGACTGATACGTCGAACGGCTTGCACAGTTTCGGCCCATATGATGGAGCCCATATCTGGTAAGTCATCACGGTCTACAGAGGTGAGAACCGCATGCTTGATATTCATGAGTTTGATAGAGCGCGCGACTTTTTCTGGCTCAGCCCAGTCTACACTTTCGGGCCGTCCAGTCTGTACGCCACAGAAACCACAAGAACGGGTGCAAATGTTACCCAAAATCATAAAGGTAGCGGTTCCTTCGCCCCAACACTCACCCATATTAGGACAACTTCCTGAGGTGCAAATGGTGTGGAGTTTGTATTTGTCCACCAACCCACGGAGTTCAGTATATTTTTTACCAGTTGGCAACTTCACCCGAAGCCATTTAGGCTTGGGACTATGTGGTTTGGGTTGCGCAACCTTTTCTGTGACAGACATAAGCAATTTTATCTCCACAAAGATACGTTAAAAGCACAAATTAAAGAGTACTGATGTACCAAAGACTAAATCCGACCAAAAAAGCAATTCCTGTCCAGCTTAGTATTGTTAGATGCTTTTTAGGTCTGTGTATTTTAGGGGTGTGTTTTCCCTTGATTAACACAAAATTGGCAATGGCATAGAATGGGGCTGTGACAAAAGAAAGGATGGTGGCTATGGCAACCAGTAGCCCCATATCAGAGAGAAAAAACAAAAAAACACAGCTTGTGCCTACTGCTAAAATAGAAAGCCAAAATGCATAGGAATTCATAAGATTGGGCAATTTCATCAGTCGAGCGGATTTGGCCATGGCTCGAGGGGAGGCATCCAGACAAGTAAGGGTAGTACTAAACATGGTGGTAAATGCTGCAATTCCGATAACCCAATAAGCTCCCTGACCTAGACTACTTGTGTAGAGTTCAATAAGTTGCCCAGCAAACACACTCCCACTATTGGAAAAACGGATGTCACTGCCAAACATTACCAAAGCACCCAAGGCTAAAAAACAGGCACCTAAAAAGAATGTGGTCGCATAACCTACATTGAAATCAAATAGGCTGGTTTTCAGGTCAAATTTTTGTATGCTTTTCTTTTTTTCTAAAGTCCACAACGAATGCCATACAGAAATATCTAGGGGTGCGGGCATCCAGCCCATAAACGCAATCAAAAAAGCCAGTCCTGCTTCTGTGATAGGAAAAGTGGGTTGCCAAGAAGGAATTTGGGTGTTTTGTGCGGCCAATATCACGGCTAATAGCGTACTGATACTTAAGGTAACTATGATTATTTTCATCAGACGATCCAAAGTGGCATATCGACCCACAATCAAAATCAAACTACATATTACGGTCAGCGCCAAACACCAAAAGATGACATTGGTTGTTGTGCCAAAAAGCGCGGCTGCAAGTCCAGCAGTAACAATCGTCACAGCCGATTGAATGGTGAACATGGTTGCTAGGTTTAGGACAAAATAGGCAATCAACACCCCTTTGCCTAGCTTTTGATAACCATCTAAAAGACTTTCGCCTGTAGCCATCGCATAGCGCGGTCCGTATTGAAAAAAGGGATATTTAAAAAGATTTACGAACACCAAAGCCCAAACCAGACCCAAGCCGAAATCTGCACCTGCTCGAGTAGATTGCACCAAATGAGACACTCCGATCGCGGCACCAGCAAACAACATGCCCGGGCCTAATTTTCGCAATATGTTCATAAGGGGCTATTAATAATCTCTGCAAGTAATTTCTTAGCACGCAAAAGACGTACTTTGACATTGCTAATCGATAAGTTGAGCTGGTCAGCAATTTCTTTGTGGCTACACTCCTTAAAATAACGCAGCTGAATCACATCTCTGTAGTGGGGTTTAAGCTGTTTGATCTGCTCCAATAGTTTGGATAGGTTTTGAGACCGAATCAATTGGTCTTCTGGGCTAAGGGTGTCGTCTGCAACACGCTCTGCAGCTTTTTGTTCGTTTTTGGACACGTTTTTGGCTTCGGTACGCTGTTTTCTCAACAAATCGATGTGGAGATTTTTGGCGATGGTAGTCAACCAAGTATTGAATTGAAATTCAGGGTCAAAAGAATCGATTTTGTCAAACGCTTTTGAGAAAGCTTGCAAACAAATATCTTCGGCGTCGTTTTCATTTTCTACTCTGTGAAGCAAAAATCCAAAGAGTGCATTCCAGTGCAAATCCAATAAAATCCTAAACGCATGCTGGTCTCCTGCCTGCGCATTTTTAATATGTACACGGATTTGCTGTTGATCTTTGTCCAAGGAAGTTAAAGATAGTAAATCTATCTTTAGTTGTGTTGAGGGTTGGGTAAGTCGCAGTCGGTTTGTTGTTCGGGCATTTTACCGCAAAGACTGCAAGGCGCTCCTTCTTTGTTCAAAAAAGGACTCTGACTGGCGCAAGTACCCGCAAATTCACCATCTTTTTTGGCCCATATCTTGATGGCAATTCCTGCAAAAGCAAGGCCGACTAAAACAAAGGTGATTAGAAATAATTCCATGTGGCAAATATAGGTTTTCAAAGGATATTTACCTCAGGAACCAAGCGAATTTCAAACATATTAGTTACTGCTTTTTGCACTTTTTTGCTGAATTCAACTAGGTTTTTACCAGTAGCGGCACCATAGTTAACCAACACCAAGGCATGTTGTTTGTGAATCCCCACATCGCCCTCTCGTTTTCCTTTAAACCCTGCCTTTTCAATAAGCCAAGCTGCAGGGATTTTACATAACCCCTCTGAAGCAGGATAGGAAGGCATATTGGGATAGGTGTCCAGCAATTTTTTGTACACGTCTATGTTTATAATGGGGTTTTTGAAAAAACTACCCGCATTGCCCAATTCTTTTGGGTCTGGAAGTTTGGTCTGCCTTATGTGAATGACCGCACGTGCCACATCATGTGCTGAAGGGTTTTTACATCCCCATGAATCCAACAGAGATTCAATGGCTCCGTAGCCTGTTTTGGGGGAATGCCCATTTTTTACCAAGCGCAACCAAACATAGCTAATGACCACTTTGTTTTTCAGGGCATTTTTGAACACAGAATCTCTGTATCCAAACTGACACTGGTCAGCATCATAGCTTTCTAATTCAAGACTGTCACGATTGACAAATCTGCAGCTGTGAAACACATCTTTGAGTTCCACCCCATAGGCTCCAATGTTCTGTATAGGAGCCGCACCTACTTGGCCAGGAATCAGGGCCAAGTTTTCAATACCGCTCAGGTTGTGTTCCAAAGCCCAAAGCACCAATTGATGCCAATCCACTCCAGCACCCACTTTGACAAGGGCAGTTTGTGCATCTTCTTCCACAATTTCGATACCCGATATGTTCATTTTGATAATTCCTCTTTTGGGAGGGTCCACAAACAATGTATTGGTGCCACCACCAAGTACCCATGCGTTTTCAAATCGCGAGTCTTTTAAAATAGAAACAAGTGATTTTTCGGAATCGACTGCTACAAACCAAGGGGCTTTGACAGCCACGCCAAAGCTGTTGAAAGATGTTAGTAAAACATCCTTTTCAATCATCTTATATTGCTTGTTTGTAGTGTTTTGGGATATGCGGCTAAAGCCATACCCAACAGCTGGGCACTTTCTTTGAGCTTTGAAGCCTCGAGTACATATGCAATACGAATGAGAGACTTACCTAGCGTGCGATTTCCATAGAATCCTGAAGCAGGCGCTACCATCAGGGTTTTACCGTTGTGTTCAAAAGACGCTAGCAACCATTGGGCAAAGTCATCGCTGTCCTCTACAGGAAGCTTTACCAAGCAATAAAAGGCGCCAGAAGGGAGGCTCACTTCAATTCCTGGTACAGCGCGTAATGACTCAATGAGTACGTTTCTTCTGTCTCGATAAATCTTTTTGACCTCATCCAAATAAGAAGGAGGTGTGTCCATGGCTGCTTCAGACGCTAACAAACCCAAGGTAGGTGGTGACAAGCGCGATTGCGCAAATTTCAGTGCAGCTTCCATAACCGCTTTGTTTTTGGACACCAAACAACCTATTCGTGCACCACACATGCTGTAACGCTTGGACATTGAATCTACCAAAATCGCGTGTTCTTCCAATCCGCCGATAGACAACACAGAGTAGTGCGTAGCGTCGTCATACACGAACTCTCTGTAAACCTCATCGACGATGAGAAAAATATCATGTTTTTTGACCAGTTTCGCCAAATCTTCCAGCTCTTTTTGTGTGTATACATAGCCCGTTGGGTTGTTAGGGTTACATATAAAAATGGCCCTTGTTTTTGCGTGGATTAAAGCTTCGATAGTGTCAATGCTTGGCAGCGCGAAGTTTGTGTCTATTCCCGATGGTACGGGTACGACCTTCACACCGCAAGCAGCAGCAAATGTATCGTAATTGGCGTAGAAAGGTTCAGGGATGATGATTTCATCTCCCTCATTTGTGATGCAATCTAGAGTCATAATAATAGCCTCACTCGCACCTGTAGTTACTAATATATCATCGGGGTTAACTTCTATGTTGTGACTTCTAAAATACTCAGTCATTTTGACTCTGTAGGCTAGGCTTCCTTCCGAGGGTCCATAGGCCAAAACATTTTCACTGAAATTATGAACCGCATCCAAAGCAATTTGTGGTGTGGGAATATCAGGCTGACCAATATTTAGGTGTATTACCTCTCGGCCTTTGGCTTTGGCAGCATCGGCAAAGGCAGATAATTTTCTGATGGGTGAGGTAGGAAGGTTTCTTCCTTTGACCGAAATTTCGGGCATAATGCACTATTTATTGCAAAGATGCAAAAATACATGCTTGGTATCATAACACAGATGCCAAAAAAAATCTTTTTGAAAAATAATGTGTTGTTACTTGTCTTCTTCTATGTCTTCTTCGTCTTCAGGTTCGATGACTTCTCCCTTGATTTTAAGAGCCACTACAGGTGTAGAGGCGTTGGAACTCACTGTGATGGTTTTTCGAATAGGACCCACACGCTGGGTGTCATATTTTACCTCGATTTCAGAGACGGCTCCTGGTGCTACTGGTGCGTCAGGTTTTTTGGGAATGGTACACCCACACGAGGACCGCACTTGTTTGATTTCCAAAGGGGTTGCTCCGGTATTGGTAAAGCGAAAAACCCGTACACCATCATCACCTTTCTCTATTGTGCCGTAGTCAATAGTCAATGAGTCAAAAACAATTTGAGGGGCTTCTTGAGAATGGACCGCCACAAACGACATTGCCATTACTATAAGAAGGAAACGTATTTTCATGGTTTGAATTTTGTATAAACTTACAAAATTTCGCTCAACACCTATACCAACTTTTTTAATCAGCAGGAGTTAGCTACTTTTGTTTTGCAAATAATCAATCTGCTTTCGATGGGTTTAGACACCAAACTTGACTTAGAAAAAATATCTGATAAATGGTACCAATACTGGACTGAAAACGGATATTTTAAGTCTAAACCTGATGCGCGAACCCCCTACACCATCGTCATACCTCCACCCAATGTTACAGGTGTTTTGCATATGGGTCACATGATGAACAACACCCTTCAGGATGTACTTATTCGTCGTGCGAGGATGCGGGGTTACAATGCTTGTTGGGTACCTGGTACTGACCACGCTTCGATTGCTACAGAGGCTAAGGTGGTTCAAAAACTGCAAACTGAGGGCATCCGCAAAGAAGATCTATCTAGAGAAGCATTTCTAGAACATGCGTGGGCTTGGACACACGAGCACGGAGGGATTATTTTGGAGCAACTCAAAAAACTTGGTTGTTCTTGTGATTGGGATCGTACCAAATTTACCTTGGATGACGATATGACCGAGTCTGTTCTGCAGGTGTTCGTAGATTTATTCGAAAAAGGGCTTATTTATCGTGGTTACCGCATGGTCAATTGGGACCCCGAGGCTCAAACCACTCTCTCTGACGAGGAGGTATTTCATGAAGAGCGCCAAGGGCAATTGTATTATATAAATTATCAAATAGCTGGCAGCGACGAAAAAATCACCATTGCCACCACCCGTCCCGAGACCATGCTGGGTGATACCGCGGTGGCCATTCACCCAGAGGATGAACGCTTTAAACACCTTCATGGCAAGCGCGTCATAGTACCTATTGCCAACCGTGAGGTACCAATTATTCTAGACTCTTATGTAGATCTTGAGTTTGGTACAGGATGTCTCAAGGTGACACCGGCTCATGACGAAAACGACAAGACGTTGGGAGATACCCATGGATTGGAGGTCATAGACATTTTTCATCCAGACGGCACTTTGAATGCCAAAGGCTTGCATTATGAAGGGCAAGATCGGTTCGCAGTGCGTAAGGCTATTGTAAAAGAATTGGACACTTTGGGGCTTTTGGAAGCTGCCAAACCTCACACCCATAAAGTGGGTTTGTCCGAACGTACTAAAGCAGTTGTAGAACCCAGACTTTCTGATCAGTGGTTTTTGCGTATGGATAGCATTGCTGCCCCTGCTTTGGAGGCAGTCAATAATAGCGATGTTTCTCTTGTTCCTAAAAAATTTATCAATACCTATCGCCATTGGATGGAAAATATTCGAGACTGGAATATTTCTCGTCAGTTGTGGTGGGGTCAGCAAATACCTGCCTACTACTACGGCGCTGACAAACAAGACTTTGTAGTGGCACTCGATAAAGAAACTGCTTTGGAAAAAGCGCGCCAACAGTCAGGCAACACATCTCTTACATTGGGTGATCTTGTTCAAGACCCTGATGTGTTGGATACATGGTTTTCCTCATGGTTGTGGCCCATTTCTGTTTTTGATGGAATCAGAAACCCTGAGAACAAAGAAATCAAATACTATTACCCGACCCAAGACTTGGTAACTGGCCCCGATATTTTATTTTTTTGGGTAGCCAGGATGATTATGTCGGGATACGAATATCGTTCGGAAAAGCCCTTTTCAAAGGTGTATTTGACAGGATTGGTTCGCGACAAACAAGGACGAAAAATGTCCAAACAATTGGGGAACTCGCCAGATGCTTTGGAGCTGATAAAGTCTTATGGGGCTGACAGTGTTCGGGTGGGACTCTTGTTGAGTGCTGCTGCTGGAAACGATTTGTTATTTGACGAATCGCTGTGTCAACAAGGAAAAAACTTTGCTAACAAAATTTGGAACGCCCTGCGCTTGATAAAAGGTTGGGAAGTAGATGATACAATACCACAGGATAAGGTGGCAAGATTGGGACTTGATTGGTACCAGTCTAAATTCCAGCAAGTATTGACACAGGTCGATGATCATTTTGACAAGTATCGTATTTCTGATGCGTTGATGGCAACCTATAAATTGGTTTGGGATGATTTTTGCTCATGGTTGTTAGAGCTCGTAAAACCCGCCTATGGAACACCAATTGATCATCAAACCTATAGGGAGCTGGTTGTTATATTCGAAGATAACCTGAGATTGTTACATCCCTTTATGCCTTTTCTTTCTGAGGAATTATGGCAGCTTTTAGGTACACGTTCTGTAGATCAAGCTTTGGTAGTTTCCTCTTGGCCGACTTCCAAAAAAGTTGACATAGAAGTACTCGAAAGATTTGACCATACCGCACAAATGGTATCTTCGATACGGTCGATACGCAAACAAAAAAATATTCCTTTTAAATCTCCATTAGAGCTTGTCGAATTGTCAGTGCAGTTGCCTTTTTTTGAGTCTATGGTTCAAAAGTTAGCCAATATTTCTTCATGTCAACAAGCCGATGTGCCCCCAGACCAGGCGCTTTCTTTTCGTGTAGGTGTTTCTGAGTATTTTATTCCTTTTTCGATTCAAAATGCCGATGAGGAAATTAAAAAACTACAGGACGAGCTAGACTATTTAAACGGGTTTTTAAAAGGGGTTCAAAAAAAGTTGAGCAATCCACGCTTTGTCGATAATGCGCCTGAATCTGTAGTAGCTATTGAAAGAAAGAAAGAAGAAGATGCCTTGGCTAAAATCAAGTTGATAGAACAAAACTTGTCACAGCTACGTACCTAATTTACCTTTTAAAGCAACTACCAATTCCACATAGGCGTTTTTGGCTTCTTCTTTATTGAGGTTTCCCATTTGCAAAAGTGCATTGGCCTTGAAGGCAGTTACTAAGTTGTGTTCATCTTTATCACGTTGGGGTTTGGATACCTCGATGCGCTTATAATAGGCATATAGCCTTAACAAATCGTCCTTGGGGATATTGTCTACATGGATGTTGACCCAATGGATGGCATCTTGATATGTCATAGAATTTAGGATAGGTTAGCTTTGGGTGATAAAATCTACACCTCCTTTAACTTTTTGGTTTAGACCTATGGCCAAGGGTGTGTTTAAAGGTAAAAACAAATCGATGCGTGAGCCAAACTTAATAAAGCCCGCATCTTCCCCTTGAACTGCCTGGTCTCCTACGGTTGCGTAGTTTACAATGCGTCGCGCTAAAGCACCTGCTATTTGGCGATACAATACTTGTCCGTGTTTGGGATTATCAACAACAATGGTTGTGCGTTCATTAAGGGTAGAGGACTTAGGATGCCATGCTACCAAGTATTTTCCTGGATGGTATTTACTAAAAACAACCTTACCTCCCAAAGGGTATCGGGTCACATGTACATTGATTGGAGACATGAAAATTGAAACCTGAAGTCTTTTGTCTTTGAAATATTCGGGTTCATACACCTCTTCTATAATCACTACTTTTCCATCGACAGGCGACACAATATGTTCGGGTTCTGCCAAAGGAGGTCTACTCGGGTTTCGAAAAAATTGTAATACCAAAACCAACACAATAAGGGCTGCTACTTGTATGCTTGTTTTTACCCAATTGATAGAGAGTGTATAGTCTGCTAACAGCACAACGATCGCGCAGAGAATAAATGTGGTTATAATAATGCGAAAACCTTCTTTGTGAAACATATTATGTGGAAAAATAGATTATAATATAGAGAAAGGGAATTACAAAAATAAGACTATCCGTTCGGTCATAAAGCCCGCCATGACCTGGCATGAGCTTGCCGCTATCTTTGACATTAGCCATACGTTTAATATGACTTTGGGTCAAATCGCCAATGATAGAAAGAACAGCGATCAGCAGACCTACTATCAGCCATGAATTTAAAGACAATACTTGACTGTATTGGGCGATACCAAAACCCATAATAGGAGCCACGCATATGGCAGCTATGGCACCTTCTATAGTTTTGTTAGGAGATACTAGGGTGTACAGCGGTCTTTTACCTAGCCAAGAGCCAAACAAGAATGCGACGGAGTCTGTAGTCCAAACCAATAATAATATGCCTGTGATAAGGTCTGGATTCATTACAGCCCTCTCAGATCCCTCGGGTAAAAGTAAAAGCATCGGAAAACCTATGTGTGTGCATGCCATTGCCATGGTTATCAGGGTGTTGGCATGCCATTTTTTCTGTGTCAGCATGTGGTAGGCAAAATATATTTGGGCCAAGACAGCCCCAAAAGCCCAAATGATTTGAGGAACTTTGGCTTGAAAAAGACCGAAGGTACACGCGCCAACCAAAACTGCTTTCCACCAAGCGCTGATGCTGTGGAGACTCATAAACTCTTTAATGACCAAGATTGACAATCCAAGCACAAAGACAACATAAAACCCAGAACCCTCCCATAGCGTGCTAAGCCATAGGCCAGCGTATAGCAATCCAAAGGCGGCTCGTAGTAAATTAGTGGTCATTAAAAGTCTTCTAACAGAATCAAAAACACATCTTTGATTGGCAAACCATAGGTAAGAAAATTTTCTTGGTTTTCTTCTGTGGGTTTTTTAAAGTGTTTTATGGAGGTGATATTGATGGGGATTTTTTTCTTGTATTTATGTTTAATGCCTTTGAGTCCTTCGCTTAAGGTGTCTGTGAGTTGCTTGGTCCCTGCAAAAATGACAAAGCATTCAGGAAGATCCGATAATTTGTGATTGGCGATTTGTTTGTCACACATAATAATACTGCCATCGTGAGCTACCAAAAACTCACATGAAGTAAGAAAAAACCTCGCATTCAAGTTTGTTTTGGTGGGTGTAATATCGTCTCGTTCAAACTTTTCGAGCAATCCATTGTCAAAGCATAACATTTCCGAAGAGGGCCATTTTTTTTCTTGAATGACATTATCAAAAGCCTGAATGGCTTCCTCTGTGTTTTCGCAGTATAAAAACTTACCACCTTGTTGGGTGAATTTAAGTGTAAAAGCCTCCTCTATAGGAACTTCTCGAGCAGGCATATACTTGCTTTGCTCAGCTTTGTCCTTTTCTTCTTTCTTGGCAGTATTACCGAAAATAGATGATAGAAACCGCTTCAAATCAAATGATTTTTTGTGTCCTTAAAGATAGAAAACTATGCGGTTTTAAAGTGCTTTTTAGGCAGATTTATCTTCGGCTGGTTCTTCGCTTTTTTCAGCCTTAGTCTCAGCCTCTTCTTTGTCAAAAGGCCTTTTGCCAAATATGACCTCTAAATCGTCTTTAAAAATAACTTCTTTTTCTAGCAGAACATCTGCCAACTGGCTGAGTTTTTTCTTGTGCTTGCGCAATAGAGTTAAGGCACGTTTATATTGACTCTCTACAATTTTAGAAATTTCCAAATCGATTTGATTGGCCGTTTCTTCACTGTAGGGTTTTGTAAAACCAAATTCGCTTTGACCATCAGCATCATAGTAGGTAATGTTGCCAATTTTATCGTTAAGACCATAAACAGTTACCATGGCGCGTGCCTGACGGGTCACTTTGACCAAATCACTCAGCGCACCAGTAGAAATTTTGTTGAATACGATTTGCTCAGCCGCACGCCCACCAAGTGTAGCACACATTTCGTCTAACATTTGCTCGGTGCGGACAATTTGTCTTTCCTCGGGCAGATACCAAGCCGCGCCTAAGGACTGTCCTCGTGGTACGATAGTAACTTTGACAAGGGGTGCTGCGTGTTCAAGCATCCAGCTCACAGTGGCATGACCTGCCTCGTGATAGGCGATGGTCTTTTTTTCTGATGGGGTTATGATTTTGCTCTTTTTTTCCAACCCACCTACTATACGATCTACAGCATCTAGAAAGTCTTGACGCCCCACTTTCTTTTTGTTTTTTCGTGCCGCTATAAGTGCAGACTCATTACACACATTGGCAATATCTGCCCCAGAAAAGCCTGGGGTCTGTTTTGCTAAGAAATCTACGTCGAGTTTTCTATCGACTTTCAGGGGTTTTAGGTGTACTTCAAAAATTTCTTTTCGCTCTCTCAAATCGGGTAAGTCTACATAGATCTGTCGGTCAAATCGACCAGCACGCATTAGGGCCTTGTCCAAGACATCGGCTCGGTTGGTTGCGGCCAAAACAATCACATTGGTGTCTGTGCCAAAACCATCCATTTCAGTCAGAAGTTGGTTGAGGGTATTTTCTCGTTCATCATTAGAACCTGTAATATTGTTTTTTCCCCTAGCACGTCCAATAGCATCAATTTCATCTATAAAAATAATGGCGGGTGATTTGTCTTTGGCTTGTTTAAACAAATCACGAACTCTCGAAGCACCCACCCCGACGAACATCTCTACAAAATCAGAGCCGGACAATGAGAAGAAAGGCACCTTTGCTTCACCAGCTACTGCTTTGGCTAGAAGGGTTTTTCCGGTACCTGGAGGGCCCACCAACAGGGCGCCTTTTGGGATCTTTCCTCCAAGAACCGTGTATTTGCTCGGATTTTTTAGAAAATCAACAATTTCTTGTACTTCTTCTTTGGCACCCTCCAAGCCAGCAACATCTTTGAAGGTTACTTTTATGTCCGAATTTTCATCAAACAATTTGGCTTTGGACTTTCCAATATTAAAGATTTGACCGCCCGCGCCACCGGCACCGCCTCCAGACATACGGCGCATCAAAAAGATCCATACCGCAATAATGAGAATTAATGGCAGAAAGCCTATAAGAACGTCGAGCCAACGATTTTCAACGGTTTTAAACTCGTAGAAAAACACAATTCCTTTTTGTTCGGCTGCCTCTAGTTTGCGCTGAAAAAGCTCTAAATTACCTACTTCAAACTGGTAGTGCGGGCCTTTTTCATTGGACCTTCCAAAGAGATCCTCACTACGAGCATTTTTGTGCTTAGGGGTTTGTAGGGCATCGGGATTGAGTGTTACCTGAGCCACATTTTTATTGATAACCAACACTTGGGCTACATCGCCGTCGTTGAGATATTTTTCAAAAGTAGAAATATTGATTTGCTGTCGTTCGGACATACTGTCGCTATTGTTAAAATACGACATTCCCACAAAAAATGCCGCAATAAGCGCATACAACCAATAGGAACTGATACTGGGTTTTTTGTTTGGTGCTTTTTCTTTTTTTGCCATTTTATTTAGTTAGAAGCAATCACAATTAATAACTGGAAGCAATTTCTGTCAATTTTGCATCTCCCCAAAGAGACTCTATATCATAGTGCTCGCGTACCTGACGCTGAAAAATATGTACTACCACATCGACATAGTCAAGTAGTACCCATTCGCTGTTTTCCAATCCTTCTGCCTGTAATGGCTTTTCTCTTAGTGCCTTACTTACCTTTTTCTGAACGGTGCCAGCAAGGGCATTTACCTGAGTGTTTGAGGTTCCTGAACAGATGACAAAATACTGGCACACGGTGTTTTCAATATCACGCAAGTCCATAACACATATGTCTTCGCCTTTTACATCTTCCAACGCATCTATGATGTGGGTGATGAGATTGTCGGGACCAGCGGTTTTTACCATATAAAAGCCATTTGAGCAAATCTATTACAAATTCATGTAATACAATGAGATATACTTAATTTTGTTACATGCATGTAATCAAACTTAGTGCCACTGCCTCAACCAATGATGATTTGCGCAATTATGTCAAAGATGTGCAACCTCAAGAAGCTACGGTGCTTTGGACGCCTCATCAGTTTGATGGCAAGGGTCAAGGTGGCAATGCGTGGCTCAGTGCACCTAATGAAAATTTGACTTTCTCTCTGTATATACCCCATCTTAGTCTTAAAGCTCACCAATCTTTTGAACTCAATAAAATGGTTTCTTTGGCGTTGGCAGATTGGCTAGAAAGCCTCAATATCCCTGATATCCAAATCAAATGGCCAAACGACATTTTGTCAGGTCAAAAGAAAATAGCGGGTATACTTATAGAATCCAGTGTTAAAAATAATTGTTTGCAACCCCTTGCTATTGGGGTTGGTATTAATATCAATCAATTGGATTTTCCTGGCCTTCCTCACGCCACTTCAGCACGCTTGCAAACCCAAAAGGACTATAATATTGAAACTCTTTTTACCTCTTGTTCGCAAATACTGATCGATGCTTTAACACCCCCATTGAAGTCACGTACTGAGGCTTATCTACAGCGATTGTATGGTTATCAAAAACAGGGAAAATTTATTCAAAACAATAAGCCTTTCGAGGGGGTTATTTGTGGGGTCGATGAGGATGGAAGACTTATGATACAGACAGAGAAAGAACAATTGTTGTTTGTTCCAAAAACCCTAGAGTTTGTGCATGTTTCTGATTAGGGCTTCTAAAAACTGTGTGAGTGGTTTTTTGACCATCATAGCCATCATCGGGTTGAGGTCGCCTTGGAATTTTAACTGAACTTGGGTTTGACTTTCATCAAGGGCCTCTAAGGCTCCAATCAACTCAAACGCTACCTTACCCCCAGTAGAGGCGAGAATGATGGTGTCAGGCGCAATACTTTCTTTGACGCGTAAACCCAATTCGGGCATGCTGCCCAACTTAAATCGAAAAGAGTCGTTTTCGCCAATCGAAAACATAGCCCCTTCGGGCATAAGTTTCTCATATGATTCAGGTTTACATAGGCGCGCAAAGACCGCATCTATAGGCTGATTGATTTGTGCAGGTGAGCTATTGATTTCCATAATTAAGGTTTCCAAGTTTCAGGTGACAAACGCCAGCTTTTGAGCAATCCAGCATCCGTATCGGTTATATGCCCAGAGTCTAATGCTTGTTCCAATAGGTGGTTGTAGTTACTCAAAGTATGAAGTTGTACTTCAGATTTTTTGAAATTTTCTGACGCTATTGGGAAGTTGTAGCTAAAAATAGCCAACATCCCCTTGACTTGGGCACCAAAGTCACGAAGCGCATCTACCGCTTGAAGGCTGCTTTTTCCGGTGCTTACAAGGTCCTCTATAACCACTACCGAACTGTTGTTTTCCAGCCAACCTTCAATCTGATTTTGACGTCCATGGGCCTTGGGCTTCGGTCTTACATACACAAAAGGGAGGTTAAGCTGCTCGGCAACTAAGGCTCCCAAACCGATGGCTCCAGTAGCAACTCCTGCAATGGCATCAGGTTTGCCATAGATATCTTGAATTTGTTTGGCCATTTGTTCTCTCAAATAGTTTCTTATGGCTGGATACGACAGCGCTATGCGATTGTCGCAGTATATCGGCGATTGCCAGCCACTGGCCCAAGTGAATGAATTTTTGGGTTCCAACTTAATTGCATTAATTTGTAAGAGAAATTCAGCAACTTTTTTTGCTGTAAATGAGTCATGAATCATGGGGCAAAAGTATAAAGTTTTTATCAATGCAAGACGGATTGTTTTGATTGCTAAAAAACCCAAATCACCCGATGCACACGTGCTCCCCCTTTCGGACACCTCTTTTAGTGATATTTTAAACTACTTCCAAAAACATAGCCCAAAAAAAATCTTTCTACTCGGAAACGATAAGCGAACACTTATGCATTATTTTAAAACCAAATTACCTGTTACCCAAGCAGGAGGTGGATTGGTGAGAAATGCACAAGGTCAAACGCTTTTTATTTTTAGAAAAGGCAAGTGGGATTTACCCAAAGGCAAAATCGATAGAGGAGAGACGATTGAAGAGGGTGCTAGGCGTGAAGTCAAAGAAGAAACAGGCGTCAAAAAACTTAAAATTCAAGGTCTTGCTGGAATGACTTACCACATCTTTAAACGAAATGACATCTACCAACTCAAGGAGACTTTTTGGTTTTATATGAATTCCAGTTACACAGGAGATTTAAAGCCTGAAACCAAAGAGGATATTACCAAAGCGGTATGGAAAAGTGAAAACGAAACCCAAAAAGCTATAGAAAAAACCTATCCAAACATCAAACACTTGTTTGCTCAAATAGCAGTTAAATCCTAACACAGTTAGGCACAAGCTGTGTGTAATCCCCTTGGTTGCGAATAATTTCTCTTACAATACTGCTGCTTATAAACGAAGTTTGAGCAGAGGTCAATAAGAATACGGTTTCAATTTCAGAAAGTTTTCTGTTGGTGCGTGCAATGGCTTTTTCAAATTCAAAATCCCCATTATTGCGAACGCCTCTTAGGATGTAGTTTGCCTCCATTTCACGACAAAAGTCGATGGTCATCCCTTTGTAAGAAACCACACGAACTTGAGGCTGGTTAGAAAAACATTTTTCAATAAAACCTTTGCGCTGCTCGAGCGAAAACATATACTGCTTTTCCGAATTGGCGCCTATCCCAATGATGATTTCATCAAAAATGGTTGTGCCACGCAATACAATGTCCATATGCCCTAGTGTAAAAGGGTCAAATGATCCAGGAAAAACCGCACGTTTCATAAAGCAAAGGTATTTATTTTTTAAAGGCCTCTTGAATGGCAGCTTCAAATAGGCTGCTTAAGGGAATCCCAGCATGGCGGGCTTGTTGTGGAAGTAAGCTAGCTTCTGTCAGACCTGGTACAGTGTTAATCTCTAAAAAATAAGGGGTGTCTCCCAGAAAAATAAAATCACTCCGACTGAACCCTCTCATGCCCAAAGTTGTGTAAACTTTAAGAGCGGCTAGGTTGAGGTTTTTCAATTGTTTTTCAGAAAGGCGTGCAGGTGTTATCTCCTCTGATTTACCTTCGTATTTGGCAGCATAATCAAAAAAATCAGAGCTGCTGACAATTTCGGTGGGTGCCAGCACCCGTACCTCACCATCATATGTCAATACCCCAATAGACACCTCTGTGCCATCTAAAAAGGACTCTATCAACACATGATTGTCTTCTTGAAATGCCTTTGTAATGGCCCCAGAAAGTTCATCAATATGATACACTTTACTTACCCCAAAACTACTCCCCGCTTGGTTGGCTTTTACAAAGCATGGCAACCCAACGGTTTGAACAATACTTTCAGTGTCAATATTCTGACCTTTGGAAAGTACCATTCGTTGCGCCATGGCAATACCAAAAGGTTGAAGATAGTCTAGGGTTTTACTCTTGTTATAAGTCAAAGCGGATGTTTCGGCCGAGCAACCCGTGTAAGGGATGCCCAAATGATCGAAGTAGGCTTGTAGTTCCCCGTTCTCGCCCGGGGCACCATGAACCGCATTGAATACTACGTCAAAAGTCAGCGCACCACAATCAAAACGCGCTTGATCTACAGGCATCCAGTCGTTGTCAACTTGCACTGTCCAACCCGACTTACTGATGCGAACAGCGTAGGGTATAAACTTGTTTTTATCTAGATGCTCAACTACCACCGAACCACTCTTTAAAGAGATGTCATATTCTGAAGTATATCCCCCCATGATGACTGCAACTCTTGGCTTCATATTGCAAAAATATCATTTATTTTCACCCTAATGGTTTTATTATCTTTGCATCAATAATTTCAACTATGGGGTGGCTCCGCTTTTTCTTTAGTTTGACTTTTATCAAGCAGGTCATTAAGGCAATCTTGATAGCGACCATTTTCCTTGTCATACTACTATACGGTTTGGGTTGGCATACGCGCCAAGGACGCTTTATTGAAGTTCCTGACCTAAACCAACAAACGATCGATCAGGTCATGGAAATACTGGACGATGCCAATCTGCGATACGAAGTAATCGACTCTGCCAATTACAACCCCAATTATAAACCCTTTGCCGTGATTGAACACCAGCCTAAGGCCGGTGAGCAAGTCAAAAAAGACCGAAAAATATACCTAACACTCAATCCATCCAATTACCGAGAAATTTCTGTACCAGATGTAATTCAGATTACCTACAGAAATGCCGCTTCAACCCTCCGTGCTGTAGGACTAGAAGTTGGTGAAATCACTTACCGAGACAACATTGGCAAAGACATGGTGTTACAGTTGCGATGGGATGGTGAGGGTATTGTCCCTGGTGCCAAAGTTCCCAAAACTTCCCGCATCGACTTGGTGTTGGGCAATGGCAAAGCACCAGAATGATGGATAATAAGGCTTTTGACGATGCGCTCTATGAGCATTTTTCTTTCATGGCAGATACGGGTCAAACACCTCTTCGTGTGGATAAATTTTTGATGAATCGCATCGAGAATGCCACCAGAAACAAAATTCAGCAAGCTGCCAAAGCGGGCAGTGTACATGTCAATGGTACGGCAGTAAAATCAAATTATAAAGTCAAAGGGGGTGACACAGTTAAGGTGCTTTTTGCTCATCCGCCACATGAGAATCTTTTAGTGGGTGAAGACATACCTTTATGTATCGTTTACGAAGACGATTCACTCATTGTGGTTGACAAGCCTGCAGGCTTGGTGGTACATCCTGGTCATGGAAACTACAGCGGAACTTTGCTCAATGGTCTGATTTATCACTTTGATAACTTGCCCACAAACCGCAATGAGCGCCCTGGATTGGTGCATCGCATAGACAAAGACACCAGCGGTCTGTTGGTGGTGGCCAAAACCGAATATGCGATGGCGCACTTGGCCCAACAGTTTTTTGATAAAACCTCTGAACGCAGCTATTTGGCATTGGTGTGGGGCGATCCCACAGATGATAAGGGGACAGTAGTGGGGCATTTGGGCCGCGATCCTAAAAACAGACTTTTGATGACTGTGTTTCCAGAAGGAGATCAGGGCAAAGAGGCCGTAACTCACTACGAAGTTGTGGAGCGATTTGGGTATGTGACTTTGGTGCAATGTCGCCTGGAAACAGGTCGTACACATCAAATTCGTGCCCATATGAAACACATCGGACACCCCTTGTTTAATGACATGCGCTACGGAGGGGATAAAATTTTAAAAGGCACTACTTTTACCAAATACAAACAGTTTGTTGAAAATTGCTTTAAAGTCTTGCCCCGGCAAGCACTTCATGCACAAACGCTCGGGTTTACGCATCCTGAAAGTGGTGAGAAAATGCAGTTTCAGTCCGAATTGCCGCAAGATTTTGTCGCAGCTGTCGACAAATGGCGTCACTATGCCAAGCATCGTATTGATTGATACGCTCAATAGCGGAATCAATAGTTTGAATATGAAGCATTTGCCAGTAACAAAAAGCCTTTATATTTTTGGGTAAAAGCATTTTTATGAAGATATTGGTATCCCCTGCAAAGTCACTCAACTATGAGCGACCCTTGCCTCATGCACACTGCAGCCAACCCGTTTTTGTCGAACAAGCCCAGCAACTCAATGCGAGTTTACGATTGAAAAAACCAGCTGAACTCCAAAAATTGATGGGAATTTCTCAAAAATTAGCCGATCTCAATTGGACCCGAAACCAAGCTTTTTCGTTCCCTTTTACCTCTGAAAATGCCCGCCCAGCGGTCTATGCTTTTGATGGAGATGTCTACAGCGGCCTTGATGCGTACAGTATTAATGAAAAACATTGGGACACCCTTAATGATAGCTTACGTATTTTGTCAGGCCTTTATGGCATCCTCAAACCTTTTGATCTTATGCAGCCCTACAGATTGGAAATGGGGACTGCTTTTGGAACCAATGGTAGTAAAAACTTATATGAGTTTTGGAAATCCACCCTTACAAATCAACTCAATAAGGAACTGCAAAAAGATGAATTGGTGGTGAATCTTGCCAGCAAAGAATATGCCTCGGCAGTGGATCTTACGTCCCTCAAAGCAGAAGTGGTTTCTCCTGTGTTTAAAGACTTCAAAAACGGGCAACTCAAGATTATCTCCTTCTTTGCTAAAAAAGCGAGAGGTCTTATGGCACGATATCTCATTGACAGCAATGCCCAAGACACATCAGATCTTTTAGGGTTTGCTGAAAATGGTTATGCATACAGTGCTGAGCACACGACTCACGAAAGTGCGCCCGTATTTATACGCTAACGTTTTTTCTTTTTTTTGATACGTGGCCTTCGTACACCAAAGCTGCCGTTTACGATTTTGCCACGGCGTGTTTTTTTATCGCCTTTGCCCATGGGTTGTGATTTGGTTGTTTAAAATTAGTAAATCCTAAACAAACCATTTCAAGGTTTTAGCGATAAAGTATGGAGTAGGTTATCTAATCTTTTTTACAAAATCCGCCACCCTATCGGCTCCGTGAGTTTTTAGATGCTTTATAAAAGCCGAACCTATAATTGCACCTTTGCTATGTGCTATCGCTGCTTGATAAGTGGTGGCATTGCTTATTCCAAAACCCACCAATAGTTTTGATTGAAGTCCCATGCCTGCGATACGTTTAAAATAGGCTTCTTGGGTGTCGCCAAAGCTGCTTTTGGCACCTGTAGTAGCAGCACTACTTACCATGTAAATAAATCCTTCAGATACTTTGTCTATATAACGAATACGCGCATCTGGAGTTTGAGGTGTAATCAAAAACATATTCATCAAGCCATGTTTTTGGAAGATCGTCTGGTATTGTTCGTGATACACATCTACTGGAAGGTCGGGTATAATCAAACCGTCAATTCCTACCTCTTGACAACGTTGGCAAAAGCGCGCCACACCATATTGCATCATGGGGTTAAAATATCCCATAACAATGAGTGGGATATGAATTTTGTCGCGCACGCTCTCTAATTGTGAAAACAACTTTTCGGTAGTCATACCGTTGCGAAGGGCTTGGGTAGAACTTTCTTGAATGGTGGGCCCATCTGCCAATGGATCAGAAAACGGCAATCCCAATTCGATCATATCGACGCCGGCTTCCTGGAGCTGTTCTAGCACAGTAAGGGTGTCTTCTAGTTCTGGAAATCCAGCAGTAAAATAGATTGACAAAAGTTTTTTGTCTTTGGCCAAAGTTTGTGTAATTCGGTTCATTATAACTTAAAATAATCTATGTAGGTAGCCAAGTCTTTATCACCTCGCCCCGAACAATTAAACAACACGATTTCGTCTTTCCCAAATGACCTTTCATCCAAAACGGCAAAGGCATGGGCGGTTTCTATAGCAGGTATAATGCCCTCCATCTGCGAAAGAGTTAGCCCCCAATCCATGGCTTCTTGATCTGGAATAGAGATAAATTCTGCACGTTTGCTGCGATACAAATGGGCATGCATAGGGCCTACTCCAGGATAGTCCAGTCCCGCAGAAATAGAGTAAGGCTCTGTAATCTGTCCATCATCGGTTTGCATCAACAGCGTTTTGCTGCCATGAATGATGCCTTCTTTTCCCAAAGCCGAGGTTGCTGCACTTTCTCCCGAATCGATGCCTTTTCCTGCAGCCTCTACGGCGATAATATTGACGCGTTTGTCATCTAAATAATGATAATATAGGCCTGCAGCATTGCTACCTCCTCCTACGCAGGCTATTACATGGTCGGGGTAGTCACGACCTTCGACCTCTAATAGCTGACTTTTACATTCTTCACTAATCACAGCCTGAAATCGTGCCACCATGTCTGGATAAGGGTGAGGGCCTACCACAGATCCGATGATGTAATGCGTGTCTACAGGATTGTTAATCCAGTCACGTATTGCCTCGTTGGTGGCGTCTTTGAGTGTTTTACTACCCGATTGAGCCGCCCTAACTTCAGCACCTAGCATTTTCATTCGAGCTACGTTAGGTGCTTGGCGCTGAATGTCTAACTCACCCATATAGACCACACACTGAATGCCCATCAAAGCGCAAACCGTAGCGGTTGCCACTCCGTGTTGCCCAGCACCTGTTTCGGCAATGATGCGGTTTTTGCCCAAGCGCTTGGCGAGTAAAATCTGCCCTATGGTGTTGTTGATTTTGTGAGCCCCCGTGTGGCATAGATCCTCACGTTTGAGGTAAATTTTAGTATGGTATCTTTCTGAAAGCCGCTCTGCAAAATAGAGTGGGGTGGGACGGCCTACGTAGTCGCGTAATAACGCATTGAATTCTTTGTGAAAATCTGGACTTGCTGTGATGGCCAAATAGTTTTGGCGTAACTCCTCCACGTTGGGGTACAACATTTCGGGTATGTACGCACCCCCAAAATCTCCGTAATACCCCTTTTCGTTTACGTGATAACTCATAATGCTAATTTTTCTTTAAACAATTCTATTTCACTAATATCTTTTTGCGCTGCGGCTAGTTCAAACTTACTGTTGATATCCAACGCATGTATGGGTAAACCACTGCGGCGAATTTCGGTAATCTTTTCAACACTTTCCAAACCAATACCCCCACTTAAGAAAAAAGGGTGGTCGAGGGTATATTTTTCGAGCAAACGCCAGTCAAACGCTGTTCCATTTCCCCCAGGTAAAGGGCCTTGGGTATCAAACAAAAAATAATGACAATGGGGCTGATAGTCTCTCAGGCAAGAAAAATCAAAATCGGGTCCAATTCGGAAAGCTTTGATGACTTGGGTTTGTGAAAAAAGAGATTGACAGAACGTAGGTGTTTCCTCTCCGTGTAGCTGTACAGCCTGTAAATTATTTAGCGAAATGGTCGTTTCGATTTTTTCCAAAGTAGCATCTACAAATACCCCTACTTTCTGAATGTGGTCAGGAATGTTTTTAGGGACTTCTTGGCAGTAGCGTTTGGAAGGTTCCCAAAAGATAAAACCCATATAATCCGGTTTTAGAGCGGATAGTGCTTTTACATTTTGCGCCTCACGCATACCACATACTTTTAGTTTCATGTGTTAATATTTATTTTTTTTCAATGGCCACATGGAACATCCAAATTATCATTCCGCTGTGCGATTTAGAATTAATCATGGGTGTTTCATTGCATGATTGTCTTTATAAAATCCGCGGCGGCTACGCCTGGATCGTTGGTTTTCATAAAATGTTCACCCATCAAAAAAGCTTGATAGCCAAAGCCTTTTAGGTCACGGACGGCATCGGGGGTACCAATACCACTTTCTGATACTTTTATAAATTCGTTTGGTATAAGCTCGGCCAAAGTTTTACTGGTCTCTAAACTGACAGAAAAGCTGGTAAGATCACGGTTGTTAACGCCCAACAAATTCAGAGAAGGCATTAAGGATTTATCCAGTTCCGCACGATTATGAACCTCTAGCAATACTTCCAGCCCTAAAGATTGCGCGAAAACAGAAAGCTGTTTGATTTCCTCCCGTTCCAAACAAGCAGCAATCAGTAAAACAGCATCTGCCCCGTGGGCCTTGGCTTCTAAAATTTGATACTCGTCCACAATAAATTCTTTGCGCAGCAAAGGCAGATCACAGGCAGCACGCGCTAGGGATAGGTCTTCTAAAGAGCCACCAAAATATTGCGTATTGGTCAGTACGGACATGCCTGAAACACCCCCTTGTTGATAGCCTTGGGCGACGTCGGTCAGCCGTAAACCAAAATTGATGTGCGGTTTGGAAGGCGATCGCCGTTTGTGTTCGGCAATGATACCTGTGGAAGAATTGCGAATTGACTGGCTCAATGACAGGGTTGTTCGATTAAAAAGCGGCATGGCTTCCAAATCAGAATGAGAAACCAACGCCTTTTTGTAGCCTAGGTCTTTTCGTATGTCAGCAACTATTTTTTCAAGAATATTCATCAGGCACTGAGTTTTTGAAGGGATTGTAATGCTAGCAAAGCACGACCAGAATCCAGAGATTCTTCAGCTGTAGCAAACCCATCTTGCAAAGAAATTTCTTTGGCAGTAGAAATCGCCACCGCCGCATTGGCACATACTACCTGTCGTTGTGCTGGGGTGCTTTGGTTTGAAAGCACATTTATAAAAATCTGCGCAGCATCTTCAACAGACTCACCACCTCCAATCTCTGAAGCTTTCAAGGGTGTCAATCCAAATGTATTTGCATCAACCATATAGGTGTCTCCATTCGAAGCAATTTTTGCTTCACCGGTAAGGGATATTTCATCATATCCGTCCAATGCATGGATGATGCTATAGCGTTGGTCAGTTTCCTCCAATAGATAGCTATAGATGCGCAATAATTCTAGACTGAATACACCTACCATTTGATGTTTTGGAAAGGCAGGATTGACCAATGGTCCCAACATATTAAAAAACGTTTTCAATCCAAGATCACGACGAACGGGCGCTACATGTTTCATAGCAGGATGAAAAAGAGGGGCATGTAAAACACAAATCCCTGCTTGGTCTATGCACTGTTCTAAAAAGGTCTTTTCGTTAGAGAATTTGACCCCTAAATATTCCATGACATTGCTCGAACCGCATGATGAGGACACACCATAATTGCCGTGTTTGGCTACCTTAACCCCAGCACCTGCCGTGACAAATGATGCCAAAGTAGAGATATTAAAAGTGTCTTTTCCATCGCCTCCAGTTCCGCAAAGGTCAATCGGGTTATAATCGCTCAGGTCAATGGCCACACACAAATCCAAAAGGGCAGCACGAAAACCTGAAAGTTCTTCTACCGTGACTGTTCGCATCATATATGTGGTCAAAAAAGCGGCAATTTGATGGCTGTTGCATTGCCCCTGCCCGATGTCCAATAGCACGGATTTGGCTTCTGCTTGGGTCAAGGTTTCATATTGAATGAGTTTTTCTAAAACAGCTTTCATACTAGAGGTTTAACCAGTTGTTTAACAATTGTTTTCCGTTGGGGCTCAGTATGGATTCGGGGTGAAATTGAACGCCATATAAGTCATAACTCTTATGGCGCATCGCCATAACTTGACCATTACTTTCTTGCGCCAGCAAGACCAATTCTTCAGGAAGTGGTGCTTGAACCACCCAAGAGTGATAACGCCCCACCTCAAAGGACTTGCCCAACCCTTGAAAGATTGGATCATCTTGAACGACCTCTACAGGGGTAGCGACCCCGTGATATACTTTGTCTAGGTTAACCAAAGTGCCTCCAAATACTTCTCCTATGGCCTGATGCCCCAGGCAGACGCCTAAAATGGGCTTTGTCTTGGCATAAGCTTCAATAATAGGTTTGAGCAATCCGGCTTCATCAGGAATTCCTGGCCCGGGAGACAAAACTATCTTGTCGAACGGCTCTATATATTCTATTGTGAGCTGATCATTACGTTTGACTGTGACCGTACAGCCCAAGTCTTCGAGATAGTGTACCAAGTTATAGGTAAAGGAGTCGTAGTTGTCAATGACGATTACTTTCATAGTTCTATTTTTTCAGCTTCTTCCAAGGCTTTGTTAAGCGCTCCCAATTTGTTGTAAACTTCTTGCAGTTCGTTTTCGGGTACCGATTCAGACACAACGCCGGCACCTGCTTGATAATGTAAGGTCTTGTTTTTGCTTAAAAAGGACCGGATGATAATGGCGTGGTTGTAATTTCCTTCAAAATCCATAAATCCTATGGCACCTCCATAAAACGCGCGACTGCGATTTTCATAATCTTCAATCAGTTGCATAGCACGGTGTTTGGGCGCACCACTAAGTGTGCCAGCAGGAAAAGTGTCTGCTACGATTTGCATCGTTGAGGTACTGTCTTTTTTGACAGCAGTCACTTTAGAAACCAAATGAATTACATGTGAATAGAATTGTATTTCACGGTCTTTTTCTACCACGACCTGATTGCCATGACGGCTGAGGTCGTTTCTTGCCAAATCGACCAGCATCACGTGTTCGCTGTTCTCTTTATGGTCTTGTGCGAGCTTGCGCGCACGGGCAGCATCTTGGACATCGTTTCCAGTACGACGAAAGGTGCCCGCTATGGGATGAATCTCCGCTTTGCCATCTTTCACAATAAGTTGGGCTTCGGGTGAACTGCCAAAAATCTTGTAGTCACCAAAGTCAAAATAAAACAAATAAGGCGAAGGATTAACCGAACGTAATACCCTGTATAGGGTAAATTCGTCCCCAGTGAAGGCTTGTGAAAAACGCCTTGACAGTACGATTTGAAACACATCGCCACGATGACAATGGTGAATGCCTTTTTTTACCAATTCTACAAACTCATCGTCGCTCAGGTTGGAAGTAAAAGATCCTTGACGTGCAAATGGATAGGTGCTGATATTGCGGGACTGTAGCATGCGAATCACTTCGTCTAAATTGCTGTTTGTGTCGTAGCAATGGGCATACAAGTCGGCTTGGTTGTTGAACACATTGACTGCAATCACATTTTGAAAAAGGGCGTAATACAGGTCTGGAATATCCACATCCGCCTCCTTTTTGGTAAGCGAGATATCTTCGAAATACTGAACTGCCTCATAAGAGGTAAACCCAAAAAGGCCATTTGACACAAAACGATCACCACTAAAATCACCTTTAAAACACTTGGCAAACGCTGAAATTCTATCTGCTATTTTGGCTTGTGGATCGATATTTTCTTGAGTGGTTTTGCCGTCTGGATAGCGACAAGTCAAAAGACCGTTTTGCAACTTGACCTCAGCAATGGCATTAAAGCATATGTACGCCACACTATTGTCATTGGCACCGTAGTCAGAGCTTTCCAACAGCACACTGTTTGGAAATCGATCCCTAATTTTTAGGTACATATTGACCGGTGTCATGGTGTCAACCAATAACTTCTGGTGATGTGTTTGCAGTGTGTATTTCATTTTTTTCAAAAATAAAAAAGGCCTGTCGCGATGACAAGCCTACTTATAAATTATAACATACCAGGTGTCTACCGCGACGCTTTATCACAGCCGAACCACCAATTGTATGTGTGTGTCATTTTCATTGGGTCAAATATATAAAGCACAGTTTATATAGCCAATACTTACAATGAAAAAAAACTACTTTGCATTGTTGTGCGACCCGTCGCAGTAGCCGTCAGGGTCTTGGGTGTTGCCACACCCACATTTAGGTCTATCCGTAGTTTTCATACTTAAAAGTTTAGTGTTACTTCTATATCAAATTCGTTGTCGATGGCTTTGTTGCCTAAGTTGTCAAAAAAGCTATCCGATCCGTAACGTATGTTATAAAGGGTACGGTCTATTTTAACTTTAGCGGTGGCGCTGTTTTTACTCAATGTCATATCAAAGACTACAGAGTGGGTTTGTCCTTTGATAGTAAAATCTCCCGTAACAGTATATCCGTTGGCATCGCCACGCACCTGGGTAATTTTCATGTGGGCTTCGTTGTGGGCTTCCACACCAAAAAAGTCATCTGACTTTAAGTGTCCCTCAAGATTGGCTTTGCCTTTTCCCTTAAGGTCGGTAACCGTCAGGCTGGTCATATCAACAACAAACGTACCTCCTACTAAGGCTCCGTTTTGAATGTCTATGGAGCCGCTTTTTAAGTCAAGGGTTCCAGTGTGTTGGCCCGTCACTTTATAGCCTGTCCAATTGACAGTGCCTGATTTGACAACAATCGGGTTGGCAAACGCCAAAGAGAATGATGCCAAAAATAGTAATAAAAAGGGTGTTTTCTTCATAACAATTAGAATTAAAGATTAGTATTTAGATTGAATTTTTCTGTAAGTAGCTAGGAGCTGATCTATGTCAGCTGTCTGGATACCTCGCGTGATTTCTTTTTCTTTATCATCTATAATAGGGTCTAGTGTGTGTAGCAATGTCAGGCCTTGAGATGTAATAAATAAATCAATCTTACGTCGGTTCTCAGCACATGGCTTACGTGCTACCAGTTTTTTTTCGATGAGCTTGTCCACAAGTCGGGTGGTGTTGCTCATTTTATGAATCATGCGTTCAGTCACATATTGTAGGGTAGCGGCCTTGCCGTTGCAGCCTCTCAGGATGCGCAAGACATTGAATTGCTGTATGGTCAGTCCGTGAGGATGTAGCGCACAAGACAACTCGGCAGTAATGATTTGGGCAGTACGCATGCTTTGCACCACCAATTCTCTTGCCAAATTTGAATCAACTTTTGTCATAACAACAATTGTAGGTACAAATATATAAAATAAATATATTTGAATACAAATAAAATGAAACAGATGATGCGTGGATTCATATGGCTTTTAGTTTTTTTAATGGCTGGCTGTACGTATCTTCGTCCCAAACAAAACAGCATGTCTAATCTTACACAGCACGAATGGGCCGAACAATTGGCTGCCCATCCCCAAGCGGTTGTCCTTGATGTGAGAACCGAAGAAGAGTTTGAATCTGGATATATCCCCAATGCCCAAAACATTGATTTGCGTATGGGACAGGGATTTTTGGATGCCCTACAAGCCCTAGACAAAGAAGAAACCTACTTTGTGTATTGCCGATCGGGTGCCCGTAGTGCCCAAGCTTGTCAACTGATGGGTCAACTGGGATTTACAACCACCTACAATTTGATGGGTGGCATTTTGGAATGGGAAGGTGAAGTGGTAGAGTAGCGGCGTACCCCAAACGTCATGAACGAACACATACTGGCATACTTATGGCAACATCCGCAATGGTGGCTACCCTCAATGAACACCGTTTCAGGAAGTTCCTTAAAAATTCTCAAATCGGGTCTGCTCAATACAGACAGTGGCCCTGACTTTTTACATGCACAAATTCAAATCGATGATTTAGTGTGGGTGGGGCATGTGGAGTTGCATGTTAGCAGTTCCGATTGGTATGCGCACCAACATGAGTCTGACACAGCCTATGACAATGTGGTCTTGCACGTAGTTTGGGAATACGATGTACCGGTGTTTGACCCTGACGAACGCCCCATTCCCACACTAGAACTCCGTCGTTTTGTACCACCCGACTTTATGGACCGCTATCATGCTTTTATGGAAACACCCCACAAGTGGATTCCTTGTGAAGCACACTTGTCTGATTTCAAAATCACCACACAGCGTTTGTTTTTTGACCGTTTGTTTGTAGAGCGATTGGCGGATAAAACCGCGGTTTTTCAGCATTGGCTCGACCAGTCCAAAAACGACTGGGAAGCGGTTTTGTTTGTGGCTTTGGCCAAAGGCTTTGGTTTGGCCCTCAACGGTGCTTCTTTTGCACAAACGGCTTTGTCTGTTCCCTTCAATGTTGTACGTCATATACGTGGAGATTCGCCCACACTCGAGGCACTTTTGATGGGACAGGCTGGTATTTTAAATATGGAACAAGAAGATGTTTATTACGAGCTGTTAAGCGATAAATATCTTTTTCTAAAAAGAAAACACAAACTCAAAGTATCTACCCCGCCAGCGCGGTTCTTTCGATCTCGCCCCAGCAACTTCCCTACGATTAGACTGTCCCAACTCGCACAGCTCTATGAAAGTACGCCCAAACTGTTTGATAGACTTATACAGACCTCATCTCTTCAAGACTTGTACAAACTACTCGATGTTGGTGTTTCGGACTATTGGCGTACCCATTTTGTTTTTGGAAAGCCTACCAAACCCCGACCTAAAAAATTGAATTCCTCATTCAAGTCTCTTTTGGTGATCAATACCATCATTCCGTTTTTGTTTTGTTATTACAAAGCCTATGGCCTGTCTAATACAGACCTGTTGATGGATTGGGCTTGCGAGCTTAAAGCTGAGCAAAATAGCGTGGTCAAAAAATTCAAAACTTTGGGTTTGCACATACAGTCTGCCTTGGACAGTCAGGCGGTTTTACAGTTGAAAAACCATTACTGCCAACCGAAAAAATGCCTTCAATGCGCCTTTGGACATGAGTTTTTTCAAACTTAATATATTTGTGGTATGAGGATAGCGCACCAAGTTCGCCACAGGCTAGAACGCCACGGGTATAGTGTCTGCTCACGATTGGCCGAACGTCTAGGCATGCGCGCCAAGCCGGTGCGTTTGTTTTTTATATATAGCAGTTTTTTTTCTTTGGGTGCCAGTTTTGTATTGTATTTAATACTGGCTTTTTGGCTGCGCCTTAAAGATTTGATTTTTGCCAAACGAACCTCTGTTTTTGATTTATAGGTAATCCCACATATATGAAACGTTTTATACTGAGTACCCTTTTTGTTTTAATGAGTTCCATCACTTTTGCCCAAGACAAAGGCTTAGACGATCGCATCAACGAAGCCTTTACGCCCATTGCCGACTGGTGGGGCGGAGTAGTGTTGCACAATTTTCCCGGTACTTCGGTACCTACCATCATTTTTCTATTGGTTGGTGGTGCTTTGTTTTTTACACTCTACTTTGGATTTATTAATATCCGTCGATTTCCCTTAGCTATAGGGGTGGTTCGTGGTAAGTATGATGATGTTGATCATCACGAAGTGGTGGAAAAGCCAGCTGTCAATGTTGTTGAAGGTGACTTGCCCGACACCATCAAAGATGAAAGTAAAGATGGAGAGGTAAGCCATTTTCAGGCGTTGGCAACCGCTGTTTCTGGAACGGTAGGAAACGGAAACATTGCGGGCGTTGCTCTGGCCATTGCGGTAGGTGGACCTGGCGCTACTTTTTGGATGATATTGTGTGGTCTTATTGGGATGTCTACCAAATTTGTAGAGTGTACCCTTGGGGTTAAATACCGTGATGTTGGAGAGGACGGTACGGTCTATGGTGGTCCGATGTATTATCTAACAAAAGGTCTTAAGGAAAGAGGTTTTGCTCGTGTGGGTAAGTTCTTGGCCGTGGTATTTGCTATATTGTGTATTGGCGCCTCTTTTGGAGGTGGCAACGCTGCCCAATCCAACCAAGCAGCTATGCAGCTCGTGGATTCTTTTGGAATGACTGGTGGAAGTGCACGAACCATTATTGGTGTTATCATGATGGTTTTTGTGGGAATTATCATCATTGGCGGTATCAAGCGTATTGCCTCTGTTACCGAAAAAGTGGTGCCATTTATGGCATTGATGTACGTAAGTGCTTGTTTGTATATAATCCTTACAAACATCTCTTTTGTCGACAATGCTTTTGCAATGATTTTTACCCAGGCCTTCAATCCGCAAGCCGGATTGGGTGGTCTATTGGGAGTCTTAATCACTGGTTTTCGTAGGGCCGCTTTTTCTAATGAGGCAGGTGCTGGTTCGGCATCAATTGCACACTCAGCAGTAAAGACCAAATATGCAGCCTCCGAAGGCTTGGTGGCCTTGTTAGAGCCGTTTATTGACACTGTTGTGATTTGTACGATGACCGCCTTGGTAATCATTATCTTCAATGGTGATCAAAGTGTGTTCACTTACGGAGGTGAAAATGGTGTGGTAATGATCGATGGTGTAGGCGTCGAAGGAGCTGGTATTACGGCCGCTGCTTTTGCCAACTACATTTCTTTCTCTGGTCCGTTTTTGACCATCGCTGTGGTGTTGTTTGCCATCTCAACCATGATTTCATGGTCTTACTATGGATTACAATCTTGGATGTTTGTTTTCGGCAAAAACAAATGGTCTGATCTTACTTACAAGTTGTTGTTTTTGGCATTTATTGTCATTGGTGCTGCTGGTGATATGTCGGCCGTATGGACTTTTTCGGACGCTATGATTTTGGCCCTCGTATTCCCTAATATGATAGGCTTATTCTTTTTATTCCCTAAGGTAAAACAAGAACTGAACAAATATCTAAAAGCCATCAGAACGGCATGATATAGTCTTTAGTAATGCGCCCCTTATCTCGTTGGACACGCGCCCAGCGCCGTGGCCTGTTAGTCGTCTTTGGATTGTCTTTTTTGGGACATATTGCTGTTTATTTCATGGCTAAAAAATCCAGACCCACACATGTCCTCACTGCGCTGCCTGAGAGGGTTTTAGCACAACGTGATTCGCTACTGGCATTGCAACCGCCCAAGGATACTTTGTATCCGTTCAACCCCAATTACATGTCTGCCTACCACGCCTACAGGTTGGGGCTCCCCAAGTGGGTATCGGATTCAATCCGAATGCGGATTTCTCGTCGCGAGTATTTTAGAAATACGGAAGAGGTGCGTCTTTTTTTAGGTGTAAACGATACTGCCTGGTTGAAAGTATTTCCCCATCTAAAATTCCCTGAATATGTCTCAATAAAACAAAAAAAAGCACCTCCAAAAATCAAATTACAGCTAAACACAGCCACTTCGGAGCAGTTTCAAAAAGTATATGGAGTTGGTCCGGTATTGGCTGAGAGAATTCTTGAGATGCGTTCGGTTTTAGGTGGTTTTCGAAGCGTAGATCAATTAGAAGATGTTTGGGGTTTGCCCCATGAAACATTGGTTCGTATTAGGCGGAGGTTTTCGTTGGACTCCTTACCAAATCACTCTCTCATTGACCTCAATACAGCATCGATAAATCAATTGGCCGACAATCACTACATCAGCAATGGATTGGCTTCTCGTATGGTAGCTTATCGCAGCCGACATGGACAGGTTAAGGACTTTTATCAGATGGCACAAAGCCTTGAAATCGATTCGGTTCGCATTGCAAGAATTGCCTTATATTTGAATACAAAAAAATTGCTAGAATGAACATTGATTTAATTTCAGATACCATGGATACCCACGCCCATGAAACACGACAGATGGTGGCCGATGCTGCACGTGATTTTGCGCATCAGCACCTAAAGCCACATGTTATGGAATGGGACGAGGCACAGCATTTTCCTGTTGAGGCAATGAAGCAGGCTGGATCGTTGGGCTTTTTGGGAATGCTGGTGCCGGAAACTTATGGAGGTTCTGGATTGGGTTATCACGAATATGTAGCCATGGTTCAGGAAATATCCAAAGTGGATCCCTCGATCGGATTGTCGGTAGCTGCTCACAATTCGCTATGTACCAATCACATATTGAAATTTGGTACCGAATCTCAAAAACTACGTTGGTTGCCAAAATTGGCTACTGGTGAATGGATAGGTGCATGGGGCCTGACAGAACACAACACGGGTTCCGATGCTGGTGGAATGAATGCCACTGCCAAAAAGGAAGGTAACGAGTGGGTTCTAAATGGTTCAAAAAACTTCATTACTCATGGTATTTCTGGAGATATTGCGGTTGTTATTTTCCGTACTGGCGAAAAGGGTGACAGCCACGGTATGAGTGCCTTTGCTATCGAACGTGGCACGCCCGGATTTAGTTCTGGTAAAAAAGAGAACAAAATGGGTATGCGGGCTTCTGAAACTGCTGAGTTGGTTTTTGACAATTGTCGTGTTTCTGAGGACAATCTCATAGGCGAGGTAGGCGAGGGATTCATTCAATCCATGAAAATTTTGGATGGTGGCCGTATTTCTATTGCTGCGCTATCGATCGGAATTGCAAAGGGAGCCTATGAAGCGGCTTTACAATACTCAAAAGAACGTGTACAGTTTGGCAAACCCATTAGTAGCTTTCAAGGAATTTCTTTTAAGCTTGCCGAAATGGCTACTGACATAGAGGCAGCAGAGTTGCTTACCCAAAATGCCAGCCAGATGATCAATGAGGGTAAAAAAATGACCAAACAAAGTGCCATGTGCAAGTTGTTTGCTTCTGAAATGTGTGTTAAAACCACCAACGAAGCCCTTCAGATTTTTGGAGGCTATGGGTATTCAAAGGAGTTTCCTGTGGAGAAATTCTACAGAGATGCCAAGCTATGTACCATAGGCGAGGGAACTTCTGAAATTCAAAAAGTAGTTATCTCCAAACAAATATTAAAATAATTTGTTGTCAGCTAACAAATTGTAATTATATTTGACCCCATTTTAAAAGAGAGGAGGTTAAGGCATATGCTCATAATACCAATAAAAGACGGAGAAAATATCGACAGAGCGCTCAAGCGTTTCAAGCGCAAATTCGACAAAACGGGAACCATGCGCCAGCTACGCGAACGCCAAACGTTCACCAAACCTTCTGTAGCACGTAGGGCTGAGATTCAAAAAGCCCAATACATTCAGCATCTTCGCGACCAAGAAGAAAACTAGTACTGAATAAACCGCACTATATATTGCATCGAACATGAGTTTTTACTAACTTGTGTTCGATGTTTTTTTTGTGCTATGCCCTTAACCCCTTTTTTAGACTATCTGGCCTTGGAGAAAAAATTTTCTCCCCATACCCTTAAGGCCTACCAAAAGGACTTAGAGTCGTTTCTCTCTTTTTGCATGGATGAGTACAAAATCAAAGACCTATCTGAGGTTCACTATACTATGATTAGGCGTTGGATTTCGGTCTTATCTCACAAGGGTTTGGAAACCAAAACCATCAACAGAAAATGTTCCAGTCTGAAGACCTATTTTAAGTTTTTACAAAAAATAGAGGTGCTTGTGCAATCCCCCATGCAAGGACACAAACAACTCAAATCGACCCCGGCATTGGTAGTGCCGCTCACCGAAGCAGAATTAGAAAATCTTAAGAACTTCTATGATGATAGTCATTATACAGGTGCAAGAGACGCATTGATTCTGGAGCTATTATACAATACAGGTATGCGTCGTGCCGAGTTGATATCGCTCACTATTGATGATATTGACTTTAGCAATGGTCAAATTAGTGTTTTAGGCAAACGCAACAAAGTGAGACTGATCCCTTTACTTCCAAACATCATCAAACGAATTCAGGACTACCTCGAGTTTAGAAACCAACAAGACTGTGCTTCCCAGTCCCGATATGTATTAATCAATACAAAAGGTCAGGCCATAAGCCCCACGAAAATCTATGACTGTGTTACTCGATTTTTAAGTTTGGTTTCTACCAAACAAAAAATCAGCCCCCATGTGTTGCGTCACTCTTTTGCCACTCACATGCTCAATAGAGGAGCTGACATAAACACCATTAAAGAGTTGTTGGGGCACAGCAGTTTGTCTTCTACTCAACTCTATGCCAAAGTACAATTGCCCAAAATCAAAACAGAATATAAATCTGCCCATCCGCGTGGTTAACCATAGCAGGGCAAAAAAATCTTAATCTTATGAAATTAAATATTCAGACCGTACATTTTTCAATGAAATCCACCTTGCGTTCTTATATTGAGAAACGCATCAATAAGTTTTCGACCTTTTATAAACGTATTATTGGAATAGATCTCTATTTGGTATTAGACAACCAGTCGGACCTTCAAAACAAGCGTGTTGAAATTCGTGTACAGATTCCAGGAGATGATATCATTGTAACAAAGCAAAGTGACACATTTGAAAAAGCAATAGACATGGTAGCGTCGGCTACAGAAAGACTGTTGATACGGCGTAAAGAAAAAACCAGAATGGTTTGATTTTTTCTACATAAAATGCTTTGAATCAAAAAAAATAAATTGATACATTTGCAGTCCGCTTGAAAGAGCGGACTTTTTTTTGCCGATGTAGCTCAGTTGGCTAGAGCAGCTGATTTGTAATCAGCAGGTCGTGGGTTCGAGTCCCTCCATCGGCTCCAATAACAAAAAGGGGGAGTGATCCCAATAGTGCCGGGGAGATACTCAAGCGGCCAACGAGGACAGACTGTAAATCTGTTGGTTTTTACCTTCGCAGGTTCGAATCCTGCTCTCCCCACATGTACATCAAAATGCGGGAGTAGCTCAGTTGGTAG
>JBMYKI010000001.1:0-103136 GCA_049595235.1 Flavobacteriaceae bacterium | reverse complement strand
GCATCTGGATTTGAAAAAGTCTCAGGAGGCTCTTCTCCAAGCTGGTTACAAGAAGGGACTGCTACAGGCGCAGGAAATGGTGCCGCTGTTCCAGATTGGGCATCAAGCTGGATTAAACAATAAATTTGAATAGGCCTTTTGTTAAATATTTAACGAAACCATAAAACACAAGCCCTCAATTGTTGGGGGCTTTTGTTTATCATTGCCGAATGGAAAATATATACCTCTTTATGTTGATTGCTCTGGCTGTATTGGCCTTGGCAGACCTCATTGTAGGGGTTAGCAACGATGCGGTCAACTTCCTTAACTCGGCGATCGGCTCTAAAGCCTTGTCTTTTAGGGCCATCATGGTGGTAGCCAGTTTGGGGGTAGCAGCAGGCGCTATTTTTTCCAGTGGATTGATGGAAGTCGCTCGTAAAGGCATCTTCAATCCAGAGATGTTTGTCTTTTCGGAGATCATGGTCATTTTTATGGCTGTCATGATTACCGACATCTTGCTGCTGGACTTTTTTAATACCCTCGGATTGCCCACTTCCACTACCGTGTCTATTGTGTTCGAATTGTTGGGCGCAGCCGTGGCCATTGCCCTAATCAAGGTCTATATGGGCAACGCATCTTCAGAATTGGTAGATTTTATCAATGTCAGCAAGGCCAGCCAGATTATTACAGGTATTTTCTTGTCAGTAATTTTTGCCTTTACCATAGGTGCCATTGTACAGTATATCTCTCGATTGTTTTTAAGTTTTCACTATATGAACAAGCCCCTTTGGGCGGGTGCTTTGTTTGGGGGTATAGCGCTTACGGCCATCACCTATTTTATTGTTATCAAAGGGATCAAAGGCACCCCTTTTGCCGATGCCGATTGGCAAATTTTGGGCGGACTTACACTCAAAGAATTTGCTGAAACACGGCTCAGTGTGGTGGTGTTCTGGGGGTTGTTGTTTTGGACAACACTCAGTTTGTTGTGGGTCTACATCGCTCGCTGGGATATCTACAAAATTATCATTGGTGTGGGTACTTTCTCCTTGGCCCTTGCCTTTGCTGGTAACGATTTGGTCAACTTTATTGGCGTTCCCATTGCTGCATGGCAATCCTATGAGGCGTGGCAGGCTTCAGGCGCTGCTGCCGAGTTGTTCAATATGGGTGGACTCAGCCAAAAAGTAGCCACACCCACCCTGTTTTTGGTGCTCGCTGGCTTTGTGATGGTCATCACTTTATGGACCTCCACCAAAGCAAAAAAAGTAGTTAAAACCACCATAGACCTCTCCCGACAAGACAAGACCCAAGAACGATTCAAATCCAATGCGCTTTCAAGAGGATTGGTACGTGCTTTTGTGGGTTCTGTTTTTGTTGTAGAACGTATCGTTCCTAGTTCAATACGTGGATATATTGGCAAACAATTCACCCAGCCTGTTGTAGAAGAAGCCGTTATCAAAAAAGGTGAAATGCCGGCTTTTGACAATGTGCGTGCGTCGATCAACCTCACCGTGGCTGCGGTGCTTATTTCTATCGCAACTTCCTATAAGTTGCCTCTTTCTACCACCTATGTGACCTTTATGGTGGCCATGGGTACTTCGTTGGCCGACCGCGCTTGGGGCAGCGATAGTGCTGTGTATCGAGTGGCAGGGGTGCTCAATGTTGTGGGGGGGTGGTTTCTGACAGCCATCATCGCTTTCAGTGCCTGTGCATTGTTGGCAACCTTTATCTATTTTGGTAGAATCATAGCCATTATGGTCTTATTGGTAATGGCCGCCTACATCCTATATCGCAACTACGCACGCAGCGTTAAAGAAAACCAAACCCTTAAAGAGGAGGATGAACTCTACCTAATAGAAAGTGGTTCGGTGCAAGGGCTCATAGCCGAAAGCGCTTATAACGTGTCTCGGATGGTCAGTAGGGCCAACGAGATCTACAAGGCCAACATTCATGGGCTTGCAACTGAAAATATTGAAGGGCTAAAAAAGACCAAACGAAGCGTGGTCAAATTGTCTAATGAAATTGACACCCTACGGGATGAGCTTTATTATTTTATCAAAGAGTTAGACGACGAAAATGTTTCAGCGAGCAATTTTTATATCAACCTCATCGATTGCTTAGAAGACATGTGCCAATCTTTGGAATACATCACCAAAAAATGCCACAAGCACGTCAACAACAACCACAAAAAACTAAAATATACCCAAGTCAAAGAACTCAAACAGACCCAAGAACAACTTGAAGATTTGTTTGGTGAAATTCGCTTTTCATTTGACTTGAATGACTTTGATCAAATCAAAGAAATTATCCCAAAGAAGAATTCATTATTCGATGACATCGTCCGTAAAATAGACGATCAAGTCTCGCGCACGCGTAAGGACGATTCCAGCCCAAAAAACACCACCTTGTTTTTTAGTTTACTTCTCGAAACCAAAGACCTAATTGCTGCTACGATGAACCTCATCGAGTTGTACTACCTAAAGTATGACAGCAAAGTAGATCCGTTGGTTTCGAAAGAAGGAGACAAATAGCACACAGGGTTTTTTACAAACAACTGCTTCATATTTAATACATTTGTCATAGGTTTTGTGCCCTGAAATGTTTCTGGCATCCGCCTTTCAACGATAAACTATGCAAAGCTTTCGATCCCAAATAAAACCAAAAAGCGATCGCTTCCTAAGGAATAAGGAAGAGATGACGGCACTTGTCAAACAGCTAGAGTCTCATATGGCTTTGAGCCGAAAAGAAGGAACCGAAGCTTCTGTCTCAAGAGCCAGAAAACGTAAAAAGTTTTTGGCCAGAGAGCGTATCAATCTCTTACTCGATAAAGACAGTCCTTTTATTGAATTGATGCCTTTGGCAGGGCTACAGCACGAAAACGGTTTTGGCCCTGGGGGCACCACCGTGGCGGGCATCGGCTACGTCAATGGTCGTTTGTGTATCATCAACTCCAACCTAAGCACCCGCAAAGCTGGAACGGTTGACTACGCCACAAGTTTAAAAATATTGCGCCTGAGTCAAATCGCGCTGGAGAACCAATTGCCCACCATCAATCTAGTAGAAAGTGGTGGCGCCAACCTACCTGACCAAGACCGCGTATTTAACAACTACGGCGCCACGTTTAAACAAATGTCTTTGCGTTCAAAGCAGGGTATCCCAACCATTTCGGTGGTGTTTGGAAACGCAACCGCAGGGGGCGCCTATGTGCCCGGTATGTCGGATTATACCATCATGCAGAAAAGTGCAGCCAAGGTGTTTTTAGCAGGACCTCCATTGGTAAAAATGGCTACAAACGAAGACACTAACGATGAAGAACTCGGAGGTGCCTTGATGCATAGCCGTATCTCAGGCGTGGCAGATTTTCTGGCCGATGACGAAATGGATGCCATCAATATTGCGCGAAAGGTCGTAGCTACCCTCAAGCCGCAAACCCCACATCTGGTCCCTTCAAAACCCATTGTACCACCCCGTTACAAGGCAGAAGAGTTGTTGGGCATCGTTCCAGCCAACCTCAAAAAACCGATAGACGTTCGAGAAGTCATCGCAAGGATTGTAGACAATTCTGAGTTTACCGAATTCAAAGAAAACTACGGTATTACCATGGTCTGTTGTTGGACAAAAATCAATGGATATCCCGTAGGGATCATCGCCAACAACGGGGTTATATTTGCCGAATCTGCCCAAAAAGCCACCCAGTTTATCCAATTGGCCAATAAGTCTGAAACGCCTCTTTTGTTTATCCATAACACCACGGGCTTTATGGTCGGCAAGGCCTATGAGCAAAACGGAATGATCAATAGTGGGTCACAAATGATACATGCCGTAGCAGGCAGTACCGTGCCACACATCAGCCTGCTGATAGGCAATTCATATGGTGCCGGAAATTACGCCATGTGTGGACGCTCTTTTGGGCCTCGATTTTTGTTTTCCTATCCCAATTCGAAAGCAGGTGTGATGGGCGCAGAACAGCTATCGGGTGTGATGGAAATTATCAAAAGACAGTCGGCACAATCGCTCAACAAAAAAGTGGATGAAAAACTGTTAAAGAAAGAAAAAGACGTCATCAAAAAAGACGCGGAAAACAAAGCCAGTGTATGGCACGCCACTTCCGAGTTGTGGGACGACGGTGTTATCGACCCAAGAGAAACGCGAAAATATCTTGGCCTGTCCTTAGCGGCAGTTTACAGCACCCCCATTAAGGGTTCTGATAGTTTTGGCGTTTTTAGAATGTAAATCCGCTAGGATCCACACATCAAGCAATCGTCATCTTCACTCTCCCTAGACTGCGCAAGCATCTCTTTGAGTTCGGACGGAGAAAGAGGTTCAGCTACTACCGCCGAAGCAGCTTCTGCTTTCTCGGCTGGTTCGGTTTGCTTTTTCTCAAGGGTAAACTTGATAGCATCTACTGCAGACTTGGTTCTCAAGTAGTACATCCCTGTCTTCAGACCAGACTTCCACGCATAGAAATGCATCGAAGTTAGCTTGGCCATGGTGGCCCCTTCCATAAACAAATTGAGCGACTGCGATTGGTCGATAAAGTAGCCTCTTTGCCGCGACATATCAATGATGTCTTTCATGCTCAATTCCCATGCGGTTTTGTAGAGCTCTTTGATGTCATCAGGAATCACATCTATCTGCTGCACAGAACCATTGGCACGCATCAGTTCTTGCTTGAGGTCTTCATTCCACAAGCCCAAACGCACCAAGTCTTCTAACAAATGCTTATTGACAACAATAAACTCTCCAGACAAAACACGTCGGGTATAGATATTGGATGTATAAGGCTCAAAACACTCATTATTCCCCAATATTTGCGAGGTAGATGCTGTCGGCATAGGCGCTACCAACAACGAGTTGCGAACCCCATGCTTTTTGATGTCTTTGCGCAACTTGGCCCAGTCCCAACGTCCACTGAGCTCATCATCTTTGATCCCCCAAAGGTTGTGTTGGAATTCTCCTTCAGAAATAGGCGAGCCTTTATAAGACTCATAGGGCCCTTCTGTTTTGGCCAAATCTTTGGAAGCAGTCAACGCGGCAAAATACAAGGTCTCAAAAATTTCTTGGTTCATGGCTTTGGCCTCATCAGAAGTAAAAGGCATGCGCAACTTGATAAAAGTATCTGCTAGCCCTTGTACACCCAAGCCCACTGGACGATGGCGAAAGTTTGAGTTCTCCGCTTCCTTGACAGGATAGTAGTTGCGATCAATCACCTTATTGAGGTTTTTGGTCGCGCGTACGGTAACATCAAAAAGTTCTTGATGGTCGAAAGCACCGTCCTTTACAAACATCGGGAGTGCAATAGATGCCAGATTACAAACCGCTACTTCGTCTTTAGAGGTGTACTCCAAAATCTCTGTACATAAATTGGATGAGCGAATGGTTCCCAAATTCTTCTGATTGGACTTGCGGTTCGCTGCGTCTTTGTAGAGCATATACGGAGTTCCCGTTTCGATTTGTGACTCAAGAATTTTTTCCCACAACTCGCGCGCTTTGACGGTTTTGCGGCCTTTGTTCTCTTTCTCGTATTTGATATACTTTTTTTCGAACGCCTCACCATGAGAATCGAAAAGACCAGGGCACTCGTTGGGGCACATCAAAGTCCAAGTAGAATTCTCTTCGACACGCTTCATAAACAAGTCGGGAATCCACATGGCGTAAAACAAATCACGCGCACGCATTTCTTCCTTACCGTGGTTTTTCTTGAGGTTTAGGAAATCGAAAATATCGGCATGCCATGGCTCCACATAGATTGCGAAAGAGCCTTTTCGCTTTCCGCCTCCTTGGTCCACATAGCGCGCTGTGTCGTTATAGACTCGCAACATAGGTACAATCCCGTTGGATGTGCCGTTGGTGCCAGCAATATAGGAACCAGTAGCTCGAATGTTGTGTATTGACAAGCCTATTCCACCTGCAGATTGGGAAATCTTGGCGGTTTGTTTGAGAGTGTCATAAATACCATCGATGCTGTCGTCACGCATGGTCAATAAGAAACAAGAAGACATTTGCGGTTTGGGAGTCCCCGAATTGAACAGGGTGGGCGTGGCATGGGTAAAATATTTTTTGGACATCAGGTGGTAAGTCTCAATAGCAGCATCGAGATCATCCATATGAATTCCGATAGATACGCGCATCAACATATGTTGGGGACGCTCGGCGATTTGTCCGTTTATTTTTAGTAGATAGGACCGCTCCAAAGTTTTAAAACCAAAATAATCGTATCCAAAATCACGGTTGTAAATAATAGTCGAATCTAACAACTCTGCATTGTCTATCATCACCTTGTACACGTCGTCTGCGATGAGCGGTGCTTTTTTTCCGGTACGTGGGTTGACATACTCGTAAAGATCTGTCATGGTTTCGGAAAAGGATTTTTTGGTGTTTTTGTGAAGGTTAGACACAGAAATGCGAGCGGCCAATGACGCATAGTCGGGGTGGGTAGTGGTCATGGTTGCGGCTGTCTCGGCCGCTAGGTTGTCTAGCTCAGAAGTTGTTACACCATCATACAATCCTTCAATAACACGCATAGCCACTTTGACTGGGTCTACAAGGCTGTTGAGCCCATAACAGAGCTTTCGAACACGGGCCGTAATCTTGTCGAACATGATGGGTTCTTTGCGCCCATCTCTTTTTACTACATACATTTTTCTTCGGTCTTAATGGTTTTTTTGCAAACAATATTACACCCCTTCAGACGGGAAGCAATTTTGCAATCAGAAACGGTGAGCCGTACTTAAAAATCTTCGTCGAAGCTGTACTTTTCGGTTTCCTCGGTTTCTTGTTTGATCACACCCGCTTTTTGATATTCAGACACGCGCTTTTCAAAGAAGTTGGTTTTTCCTTGCAACGAAATCATGTCCATAAAATCGAACGGGTTGGTTACGTTGTACTCCTTTTCGAGTCCAAGTTCCACCAACAGTCGGTCGGTTACAAATTCAAGGTATTGGGTCATGAGCTTGGCGTTCATACCAATCAAACTTATAGGAAGTGATTCAGTGATAAACTCGCGCTCAATGGAAAGCGCATCCAAAATAATTTCGCGAATACGCGCAGGGGGGACTTTGTTGGTCAAATGCTTGTTGTGCAAATGAACCGCAAAGTCACAATGCATCCCCTCGTCACGAGAGATAAGCTCATTAGAGAAAGTGAGTCCAGGCATCAAACCGCGTTTTTTCAACCAAAAAATAGAGCAAAAGGCTCCGGAGAAGAAAATTCCCTCTACAGCTGCAAAGGCAATGAGTCGCTCTGCAAATGAATCTGACTCTATCCATCGCAAGGCCCAATCGGCTTTGCGCTTGATGGCGGGAAATACTTCAATAGCGCGGAATAGACTGTCTTTTTCGGCCTCGTCTTTGACATAAGTGTCAATCAATAGAGAATAGGTCTCCGAATGAATGTTTTCCATCATGATTTGAAACCCATAGAAAAACTTGGCCTCACTATACTGCACTTCGTTCACAAAATTTTCTGCCAAGTTCTCATTGACTATCCCGTCGGATGCCGCAAAAAACGCCAAGATATGTTTTATAAAGTAGCGCTCATCGTCATTGAGCTTGCTATCCCAATCTGTCAAATCCTGGTGCAAATCGATCTCTTCTGCAGTCCAAAAACATGCCTCCTGCTTTTTGTACCACTCCCAAATGTCATGGTGTTCAATAGGAAAAATCACAAAGCGATTTTTGTTTTCTTGCAAAATAGGTTCGACTGCAGACATAATTTTTGTTATTGTTTATTGTAAATTTTGTGAAAAAAGAACCTCACAAATCTTTCAATTTTTTTGGAAAAATAAAAGACATAGTTGTTCACAAACACACTTAGTTTTTAACATTCATTCAGTTTTTTCCTACTTTTTATATATACATCCCTATCCTTAAAAAGTTGATTTTCAGGATGTTAAAAATACATTTACGAGAGTAGCGCCAATTGACAACTTTGTGCGCGTCTGTTTAAGGCTTTGTTTGGTCCTTAAAAGATTGAGCGGTTTTTTCAAGTGCCTCAAACCATTTTTGACCAAATTTTCTAACCAAAGCATCTTTGACAAATCGGTATACGGGGACCTTGTTTTTAACTCCAAAATCACAAGCTGCCTCGCAGATTTGCCAGCGGTGATAATTCACAGCCGTAAAGGCAGAATAGTGTTGCACACGCACTGGATACAAATGACAAGAGATTGGTTTTTGCCAGTCAATGGCTCCAGCCCTATGGGCTTGTTCAATGCCGCAATGTGCCACCCCACGATTGTCAAAAGTAGTATAAGCACACTCTGCTCCGTCGACTAGCGGGGTTTCCAAACTGCCGTCACTAGCGACTACCGAGGTGCCGTGTTGTTCGATTGCGCTGCGGCCTTTCTCGTTTAGAAATGGGGCGATTTTAGGGTACAAATCTTCCAACAAAGACACCTCATCTGGATCGAGTGGTGCACCCGCCTCTCCCGCCACACAACAGGCGCCTTTACAAGCATTCAGGTCACAACAAAATTGTTCTTCAAGTAAGGCTTCTGATACCAAAGTATTGTCCAGCTGAAACATGTTGCGAAACTACCAAATATTCGTCAGCTCAAAGCCTTATTTCGGCGCAAACTGTATCTTTGCCCCATGTTTGATCTCAAAGAAATTTTAACCGCTGGCATGGTGCTTTTCGCCGTGATTGACATCGTTGGCAGCACACCCATTATCATCGGTTTGCGTAAAAAAGTTGGACACATACAGTCCGAGAAAGCATCCATAGTAGCCGGACTGATTATGGTTGCCTTTCTGTTTTTGGGAGAAAAAATTTTGAGTCTTATTGGGATTGATGTCAACTCCTTTGCGGTGGCAGGTTCATTTGTGATTTTCTTTTTGGCTCTCGAAATGATTTTAGGCATCCAGCTCTACAAAGAGGAGACCCCCCAATCGGCCTCTATTGTTCCTATTGCTTTTCCGCTAATCGCGGGGGCTGGTACGCTAACTTCCTTGCTCTCTTTACGTGCCGAGTATCATGTGATCAATATCATCGTTGCTATCGTGGTTAATATTCTGATTGTTTATGTAGTGCTCAAGTCATCAAAGCGCATAGAGCGCGTGCTGGGAACTTCAGGGATTAGTGTCATTCGAAAAATATTTGGCGTTGTTTTGATGGCCATTGCGGTCAAGTTATTTGCTGGCAACGTACAACAACTATTTAATTGATTGTTATGAAAAATTTGATTTATGTTTTAGGCGCCATCGCAGTGGTTCTTGTAGTATTCAACCTATTCCAAATCGATTATGCCAATGCCTTTACGGGGGATAGCCTTGTGGCGGTCATTGGCGTGGTAGCAGGTGTATGCGCCATACTGTTGTTGGTCATATTGTTGTTGGCAAAAAAAATCCAACAACGAATGCGGGATTAATCTTCAAGTTGTAAATGGGTCAGAGTGACACCGGCTTTTTCCAAAAATGCCAATCCTGAAGTGTCTTTATAGGCTTGGGCATATACCACACGCTTGATACCTGCTTGGTGTATCAATTTGCTACATTCTTTGCATGGAGACAAGGTGATATAAAGGGTTGCGCCCGAACAAGATTGGGTAGACGCGGCTACCTTCATAATCGCATTGGCTTCAGCATGCAATACATACCACTTGGTGTAGTTCTCTTCGTCCTCACAGGGGTTTTCAAAACCAGTCGGCGTGCCGTTGTAACCATCCGAAATAATCATACGATCTTTAACAATCAAGGCGCCTACTTTTTTGCGTTCACAATGCGAGAGCTTGGCCCACTCAAAAGCCATACGCATATAAGCGCGGTCATAGCGCTGTTGTTTGGCTTGGGCTTTGGTCATGGCCATCTTTCTATTAGAATGGGTAACAAAATTCCAATGATAATACTAGAACCCACCAACAACCAATCGCGGCGGTTAGCGTTGAACATATGGAGCATCAGAACGTTAAGAACAAGTACCAACACAGCCAACAAAATCTGTGCGGCTTCTATTCCCAAGGCAAAAGCCAAAAGTGATACCCCCAAGGCACTATCGCTGTCTTTGATGATGTCAAAATAAGAGGCAAAGCCAAATCCATGGATCACTCCAAAGAAAAGGGTAACCACTAGAGGGGTCAGCGCTGAGGTGACTGTGGTTTTTGGTGCCCATAAAATATTGTAGGTAGCCGCTATCAATATGCTGAGCGGAATCAGAAATTCAATCCAAGTCATACTCACGCGAACCATCCCGTAGGTGGCCAATACCAAAGAAAGGCTGTGTCCAATCGTAAAAATGGTAACCAACCCTAGTAGTCTTTTCCATTGGCGTACGGCAAAAGGCAAGCACAAAGCCGCTAGAAACAAGAGATGGTCATATCCCTGCCAATCCCACACGTGCTGGAAGCCCATTTTGATCAATAACCAAAAATCACTCATATAGCAAAATCAAACGTAAACATAACGAAAAGCGGGCTAAAATCCGCGGTCATTTTTGATTTGTTCGTAGGCTTTTTGAATCTGTTGAAACTTTTCTCTAGCAGCCTTTACATAGGCCTCTCCCAAGTGCTGTACTTTGTCTGGGTGGTGTTTTTTTGCCAAGTCGCGGTAAGCCTTTTTGATTTGGCTATCTGTGGCGGACCGAGATACTTCCAAGATTTTATAGGCACCATCGGCCTGTTGGACAAACATGGCTTTGATGCTCTCAAAATCCATCATACGCACTTTCAGGTAGCTGGCAAACGACTGTATCTTTTGCCATTCGAGCTCGCTTACTGAACCATCAGCCTGCGCGATACCAAACAAAAAGTGTAACAGTTGCAGACGGCTTTCATAACGGGCGTTGAGGGCAAAAAAAGAACAGATTTCTAAAGCCGAAACATCCGATTTGTTCAGCTCGCTGTTGAACACCCGAAAGACCTCGTTGGCACGTTCCCGGCCATAGGCCGACACAAAATAGCGCCGCACATAGTCGAGCTCTTTTTGAGTGACTTTGCCATCGGCTTTAATGACCAGTCCAGCTAGGGTGAGTAGTTTGAGTTCAAAGTCTTGGGTGCTGATACGCGTGCTGCGAAAGCTCGTTTGAACCCGAGTGTTTTCGAATAGGCTGCCGATAAAAAATCCCAATACCGCTCCAGGAAAACGAAATAGCAAATAGCCCAACAAGGCAAAAATCCAACGCATAAGCCACAAAGGTACAAAGGAATTTTAGAGAAATAAGTGTGTTTTATGGGAGGGATAATGGGGTTTTACAAAACTTTTCAATCCTCCGAAAATCCACATAGTTATGTATCTTTGCTATCTAAAACTTTTGCTATGTATCCAGCCGAATTGGTTCAACCTATGCGCGACGAGCTTACCGCCGTCGGTTTTGATGAATTGGCAGATGCCGCTGCCGTTGAAAGTGCCCTCTCACAAACTGGTACCACCTTGGTAGTAGTCAACTCTGTTTGTGGCTGTGCTGCCGCCAATGCGCGCCCTGGTGTGCGTATGTCCTTGACCAATGACAAGACACCTGGTCAACTCACAACCGTTTTTGCCGGTGTCGATCGCGAAGCTACAGATGCGGCCCGCCAACAAATGGTCCCCTTCCCGCCCTCTTCGCCCAGCATTGCACTTTTTAAAGATGGTGAGTTGGTTCATATGTTGGAACGCCACCATATCGAAGGACGCCCTGCCGAGCTGATTGCTGAAAACCTCAAAGAGGCCTACAACAATTACTGCTAAAATTTGCAAGTCCTGCAAAAAGTCATTGCCTATCCGTTAAGCATCCTCTACTACCTGTGCTTCGGGTTCAACTTGCTGTTTTTTCATGTGGTGCAGTGGATTTGCTTTTATGGGTTTGGCTATAGGGCCCATAAAAAAAGCGTTGACATCATGAACTTTTTTCTGCTGCGGTGCCTTAACCTATTGGGCACAAGAATCTCGTTCGATAACCCACACTTTTTACACAAAAACCAGTCCTATATCATCGCAGCAAATCACCAAGGCATGTTTGACATTCCGCCACTGATTTGGTATTTGCGAAAAGTGCACCCTAAATTCATAAGCAAAAAAGAGTTGGGTAAAGGAATTCCTGGAATCTCTTTTAATCTAAAGCATGGCGGGTCTGTACTTATCAATCGAAAAAACCCCAAACAAGCTTTGGGGGCTATCACCGCCTTTGCCAAAAGTCTTCACGCCAACGGTCGTAGTGCGGTCATTTTCCCTGAGGGAACGCGAAGCCGTACACATCAGCCTAAAAAATTTCAAACTCGAGGTTTATTGACGCTTATCGAAAATATGCCCAATGCCTTCATATTGCCTGTGACCATCAACCATTCTTGGAAATTGATGCGATGGGGAAATTTCCCTATGGGCATTGGTGTTCACCTAAAGTTTGTAGTTCATGCACCGATGCCCGTTGGGGAATATGACGCCGAGCATTTGGTGTCGGAAGTCGAAAAACAGGTAGTAGCAGGAATAGAAAGCTAGTATTTGGGCTTGCGTTTTCGCAAGAATGCCTGGGTGCCTTCACGAAAATTTTCCGTGCCAAAACAAGCGCCGAAGGCCTCGGCCTCTGCCATAAATCCGTCCGTCTGGATTTCAAAACCCGCATTCACTGCCCCAATAAGTTGGGTTTGGGCCTGAGGCGCATTTTCCATAATGCGATTGGCAATGGATTCGACTGTTTTTTCTAGTTCGGAAGCAGCACAGACCCCATTGGCCAAACCGATTTCATAGGCCCGTTGGGCATCAATCATGGATGCGGTTAACATGATTTCCAATGCGCGCCCCTTACCCACCAACTGGGGCAGGCGTTGGGTGCCGCCATAGCCAGGAATCAAGCCCAAAGAAGTTTCTGGCATTCCCACACGAGCCGTGTCGGCGAAAACACGCAAATGACATGCCATGGCCAATTCCAAACCACCGCCTAGTGCATATCCATTTACGGCGGCAATGGTAGGTTTGCTGTAATTTTCAATGTAGTCAAAAACCGTACGATTGCCCTCAACCACCAAGTCTTTGGCCTGTTCTGAGTTTAAATTAGCAAGCTCTGAAATATCGGCACCTGCCACAAAAGCTTGGTCTCCCGCTCCGGTCAAGATCACCACCCGCACCGAGGGGTCTTGTTCTAAAGTCACCAATGCCTGGTGAAGCTCTGCCAAGGTTTCTCGATTGAGGGCATTGCGCTTTTTGGGGCGGTTGACAATGAGCCAACCAACTGCTTGTTTCAAGCGGATTTTTAGGTGGTTGTATTTCATGACTCAGTATGTGGTGCTACGGGAAAACACACCGTAAAAGTGGTTGTTTTGTTGGGAACAGACTGAAAATCTATGGTACCCGCATAGGTCTGAACGATGTTTTTGACCATCCCTAGGCCTAGGCCCATACCGCTGGATTTGGTAGTAAACTTGGGTTCAAAAATTTTGTCTACATGCTTTTTAGGAATGCCTGTACCATTGTCAGTAATGGTTATGCAAACCCTTTGATGCTTTTCAAAGACGCGCACTTCAATGCTGGGGTTTGGGGTTTCTGCACAAGCTTGCACCGCGTTTTTGACAAGATTGGTGACCACTCTAATCAATTGGGTGCGATCCAATCGTGCACAAATGGGAGTTTGCGGGGCATGAAAAGTGATGTTTTTATCGTTAAAAATTTCGAGTGCGAGTTTGGTGGTTTTGGCCACTTCCAAAATCTCGGATTGCTGGGCAGGCATTTCAGCAAAATTGGAAAAAGCGGAAGCAATGGTGCTGAGAATGTCAATTTGCTGAATCAATGTTTTAGAATAATCGGCCAGTTTTTCTCGAGCGTTTTCCGCGCTGGGGTCAAACTGTTGCTCAAAGCTCTGCACACTAAGACGCATCGGCGTTAGGGGGTTTTTGATCTCGTGGGCGACTTGCTTAGCCATTTCGCGCCATGCATGTTCACGCTCACTCTTGGCGAGTTTGACAGCACTGGCCTCTAACTGATCAACCATGCTGTTATAGGCGTCGACAAGCTGCGAGATTTCTTTACTCGCCCGATCTACCAATATTTTTTGATTGGATTTGTTTAAGGCAATTGTGTTGATTTTGGTGCCAATTTCTTCCAAAGACTGGGTGATGTATTTCGATACAAAATAGGCCAACACAATGGCGATGCCCAGCATCAAAACATATACCTGTAGCAATCGGGCCAAAAAGTTTTGAAGCTCCATGGCGCTCAAAGAGTCATCATCGTAGTAGGGTAGGTTTAAAATCCCCAAACGGACGCCTTGGGTGTCCTCGATGTAAGAAAAAGAAGATCGGTACTGTTCCTCCTCTAGGGTTTGAATTTCTATAAAGAGTCCATCCAAAGCCATGTCGAGTGCTTTGAGGGTAGATTGAGGAATACTTGTGGCTTCTTGTTGTAAAGGAAATTGGGTGCTGGTTATCAACTGTCCAGACAGGTTATAAATGCGAAAATTGACATTCTGCTCGTCTGCAATTTGAAAAACCACCTCTCCAAATATGGAGTCTAAATAGGCTTCATCAAGAGGAAAGTTGGTTTGACTTAAAATATAATCGATACGTGTATGAAGCTGTGCCTCTTTACGTTGTAAGCGCTGTTCGTGATATTGGTTGGACTGTTCGCGATATTGGTAAATAGTAACGCCTGCAATAAGTAAAGAGGCCACCACTACCAAGAAAATCATGGCTATAAATATGCGGCCACGCAATGAGATTTGGGCTCTCATATCAGTCTTTGTTGCGGATTCGTTTGTACAGTCGGATACCGAGCATAAGAAGTATGCCCAAGGAAATAAGACCTAAAACCCCAAAAACCCAATGAAAATTACTTTTTAGGATGGCTAAAAATATGATGGCAAACAAAAGTAATGTAGCGCCTTCGTTCCACAAACGCATAAAACCAGAACTGTGACAAATCCGATCGGATTGCAAGGCCAAAAAGATGCGGTGGGTTTTAAAATGATAGACAAAAAGAAGCCCTACAAATCCTAACTTGATAAGCATCCATTGTTGGGTCAATAGTCCTGGGTTGAGCACCAACAGCCATGTCGCAAAAATCAACGTCAGAACTGCTGAAGGCCACGTAATAATATACCACAAACGGCTACTCATCAGTTTGAGTTGTGGAATCAGAATGCGCGCTTCTTCGATAGATTTTTGACTTGCCTCAATGTGATAAATAAACAGTCTAGGAATATAAAACAAACCCGCGAACCATGTGACAACAAAAATTAGATGTAAAGCCTTGATGTAATTGTAATACTCCACCTTCTAGGGGGTTTAGACACTAAAAGTACCAATTATTCGGCAACTGCCCACTCGTCGATCCAGCGACTCAATACCTTGACCCAATCGTCACGGTCGTTGATACATGGAATCACGTGTAGCTTTTCACCGCCATTTTCTTCAAATTCTTCAGCGGCTTCCATACCTATCTCCTCTAGAGTTTCCAAACAGTCAGAAACAAACGCTGGGGTTACTATAGCCATTTTTTGGGTGCCTGTTTTGGCAAAATTCTCAACCGTTTTATCGGTATAGGGCCGCAGCCATTTGTCCCCAGCCAAGCGCGATTGGAAAGAAGTGGAATATGTACCTGGTTTTAACTCCAAATATTCAGCAACCAATCGGGTGGTTTCATAACATTGATGCCGATAACAATACGCATGTGCTTTGGATGGTGTTTGACAACATTGTCCGTCTATGGCACAGTGAGATTTTGTAACATCACTCTTTCTAATATGCCTCTCAGGAACTCCATGATAGGAGAACAAAATATGCTCCCATTCTTTTTGCTGTAAAAACTCTTGAATAGAGTTGGACAAAACCCGAACGTAATCTGGATGTTTGTAAAAAGCGGGCAAATGGGTAAACTGCATCTCAGGGTAGTGCTTAGATCGTATTTCTTCCGCCAGTACCATAATGGTTTCTGTAGTGGCCATAGCGTGCTGTGGATAGAGAGGTACCAACAATACTTCATCTACCCCTTTTTGGTTAAGCTCAGCCAGGCCGCTGGCAATACTGGGCTTGCCATAGCGCATAGCCAAAACAATAGGAACTGACGAATGCTGCTGAACCTTCTCCTTTAAACGCTCCGAAAGTACAATTAGAGGAGATCCCTCGTCCCACCAAATTTTTTTATACGCCTTTGCAGAACGCTTGGGTCGGGTGTTAAGAATTATCCCTTTAACCAGAATAGTCCGCAGCCATTTGGGCACATCAATAACCCGTTCATCCATTAAAAATTCTTCCAAATAGGGCTTTACGTCCTTAGGTTCGGGACTGTCGGGCGAGCCCAAATTAACCAGTAGCACTCCTTTCATTTCAATTTTTTTACGAAGATACAGACATAATATATTTTTTAGGCGTAGTGCCATATTTCTTTTTGAAGGCCGCAATAAAATGACTCGAAGTACTGTAGCCCAATTTGAGCCCTACCTCATAGACATTTTGAGTCCCTGATGATAGCATTTGGCGTGCCAGCTCCATCTTGTGGTCCAATAAAAATTGAAAAACGGGTAGTCCGTACAATTGTTTGAAACCATCCTTGAGGCGCTTAAGACTAAGCCCCACCTCATCGGCCAAAGACTGCAAACTAGGTGGTTCTGACATACGCTCAACAATGATTTGTTTAGCCAATCGGATTTTCATAACATTTTCTTCATCGACCAAAAAAGGACATTGCGCCACATCGGCGGTTTTGCTTGGGTTAAAATACAAGCTGAACAATTCATAAACCTTGGCCTTTAGGTATAAGCGCCCCATAAGCGCATCAGAATCATTTTGAAACATTTGGCTCAACACCACCGCCATGGCAGGCGTAATGATTTGGTCTTTATAGTATTTTTTATTGATGTTATCTTCATTAAGAAAGGCGATAGACTCTGCTTCATGGGAGAAAAGACCGTGAAATTTTTTTATAGAAATCAACACACTAACCATTTTGGTTCCTGGCAATAAGTCGGTCTCCATTGGCAGTGTGCGCTGCGGGTTATACAATAGCAACATGTGTTCGTCTACTAATGGCAGTGTGTAATTGCCATTGTTAAATATAAATGCAGACTTACCTTTAAAACAAAAGTGAAATTGAATACAATTTTCTTCAACTTCTCTTAACACCTTATGAGGTTGTTGAGCGTTGTTTTCACAAAGCAATACCCAAAAACCGTCTTCAATCTGACAAAAACGTTCTAGACTCATAGCGTTGTTTTTTTTTTGTTTTTGGGACAAATGTAAGAATATTTATATCCAAAATGTTGGTTATTTATATTGATTCTAATCTATAATGAGGTTTGCGCCCTCATTGCGATAGAAAAAGTTCTTTTGGCGTTATTTTTTTGTCTGTTCCGAAAATAGTTTTGTGTCAAAATCAATACAAAACCTTTGTCCCACAAACCAATATTGCATTGTATAGGTGTCAGCTACAAAAAAGCTGATGTGGAAACACGCGGGCGTTTTAGTTTGTCTTTATCTGTTCAAACGCTTCTACTTGAAGAAGCCAAGCGTTTGCACATCGATGCGCTTGCTGTGCAATCTACATGCAATCGCACAGAATTGTACGCCCATTGTACAAATGCCCAAGACCTAATCGGATTGTTGTGCGCTTTTTCAAATGGGACAAAAGAACAGTTTCAAGACGTAGGCTATGTGTATCATGATAGAGATGCTCTTGACCATTTATTTCGCGTAGGGACAGGTCTAGACTCTCAAATTTTAGGAGATTTTGAAATCATCGCCCAACTCAAAAAGAGCTTTTCCAAATCTAAAAAACTAGGCTTGATCAATCCCTATTTCGAGCGCTTGTTCACCTCTGTTATTCAGGCAAGCAAAAGAATTAAAAATGAAACCAAGCTTTCATCGGGTTCAACTTCTGTTTCCTATGTCTCTGTTCGATATATGCTGGATCGCATCCCTGAAATTGATAAAAAAAATATTTTATTGTTTGGATTAGGAAAAATAGGCAGAAACACCTGTGAAAATCTTGTCAAGCACACCCAAAATGATCACATTACTGTCATAAATCGCACAAAAGACAAAGCCGAAAAATTGGCTGGAAAGTTTAAGCTTGTTGTGAAAGACTACGCCGAATTACCTGTTGAAATTCGTAAAGCCGATGTCGTAGTAGTGGCTACAGGGGCTGAACAACCTACGCTTTCCAAATCTATTATTCACACTGACAAACCTCTTTTGATTCTCGACCTATCTATTCCCAAAAATGTGGATGACGACGTGCTTGATCTTCCTAACGTGACCCGACTGCATTTGGACGAATTGTCTAAAATGACAGATGCAACTTTGGAAGAGAGAAAAAAAGACATTCCGAGGGCCGAGTCCATCAACGAAGAGGTCAAAGGTGATTTTTATGCTTGGCTAGACACAAGAAAGTTTGCGCCTACCGTCAAAGCGCTCAAAGAGATGATGGAAGAATTGAGTCAGCAGGAACTCGCGCAACAACAGAAAAAACACCCCCATCTAGACTCCAAAGAAGCGACCCTTGTTTCCCAATTTCTTATACAAAAAATCACCAATCGCATTGCCAATCACATTCGAGAAAGTGAGAATCGTGAAGACAGCCTGAAAACCATTCAGGAAGTTTTTAATTTAGACCCACATGTCTAATCTGATTCGAATCGGAACTCGCGACAGCGCGTTGGCCCTGTGGCAAGCAAGGCATGTCCAAGAGATGCTGCGAAGCCTCGATTTGGAAAGCGTTTTGGTAGCTGTAAAATCTAGGGGAGATTTAAACCTCACCCAGCCTTTGTACGAGATGGGTATCACAGGAGTGTTCACCAAAGAACTGGACATCGCTTTGTTAAACAACCAAATCGACTTGGCTGTACACAGCATGAAAGATGTCCCGACCCTACTCCCTACAGGACTCACCACCGCTTTTGTCCCCAAACGTGGCAACCCATTGGATGTGGTAGTTGTAAAGTCTGAACGACCTAAAAACAAGGGGCGTATAATTGCCACCAGCAGTCTTCGACGTCAGGCACAGTGGCTCAACCGATACCCAACCGATTCGGTGATTCCACTTAGAGGCAATGTACAAACACGCTTACAGAAACTAAATGACGAAAATTGGGATGGCGCCATTTTTGCCCTAGCCGGACTCGAAAGACTGGAAGTCCCAATCAAAAACAGCCTTTCACTGGATTGGATGATACCCGCCCCAGCACAAGGCGCCCTCATGGTTGTAGGCAGGAAGGCTGACAAGCAGTTAATAAACCAGCTTCAAAGCCTAAACCATGTGCCCACGGTTTTGTGTGTCAAAGCAGAACGTGACTTTTTAAGAACGCTACAAGGTGGTTGCTCAGCACCTATTGGTGCGTTGGCGTCCATTGACAATGATAACATTCGATTCAAAGGGTGCCTTACCGACTCGGACGGGAAGGTACATGTTGCAGTCGAAGAAGTTTTTGAAACAAAAGCTCAAGATATAGGTGAAAAAGCCGCTGAAATCCTTTTAAAACAAAAAGGGGCAGCCGCACTACTAAACAAAATCAAAGGATGAAAAAGCCGCTCGTCTTATCGACCAAAAAACTTTCCTTTGGGCAAATGCAACGACTCACCCATGCAGGTTGTGCTGTAATAGATTACAACGCTATCGAAACTGTTTCGGTTCCCTTCGAAATACCCCAAAAACCCACCCACTGGGTGTTTAGTAGCCAAAATGCAGTTCGTGCCGTTTTGAATAAAAACCCTAAAGTCTGGAGCGGAAAAACCGTCTTTTGTGTGGGTAAAAAAACCAAAGAGCTTTTAGAAAAAAATGGGCTAAAAGTGGAAAAAAGCACTAAAAACATGCGATTATTGGTCGATTTTATTCAAAAAGAGCGCAAAAATGACTCTTTTTTGCATATTTGCGGAAATCGCAAATTGCCTGATTTTGGCCTTGGCATGCAGGAAGCCAATATTGAACACTCTGAGATTGTGGTTTATAAAACCCAACTTATAGAACGAACACAGAAACCTGAACCTGATGGTATCTTGTTTTTCAGCCCAAGCGGTGTAGATAGCTATTTATTAAAGAACCGTCTGGGTAAAAGTTGGTGTTTTTGCATTGGCAACACTACGGCGGCGGCAGTAAGACCCCACTCAGAATGTGTTAGCGCGCCCAAAACCCCCGATATAGAACTTGTCATTGCCCAAGCGGCCAAACATTTTAGACTATGAGTACACCCAAAAACGATTTATTGCTCAAAGCCCTCGCGGGCGAGCCCTTGCAAAGACCACCCGTTTGGATGATGCGACAAGCAGGTCGCTATCTGCCTGACTTTATGAAGCTCAAAGCGCAATACGATTTTTTTACACGTTGCAGAACCCCAGAGCTCGTAGCTGACATCACCATCATGCCCATTGACCAAGTGGGTACCGATGCTGCCATTTTATTTAGCGATATCTTGGTAATCCCTCAAGCAATGGGCGTAGAAGTTGAAATGAAAGACCACATCGGACCTTGGTTGCCAAACCCAGTTCGTAGTTTAGAAGATGTTGAAAAAGTAGAGATCCCTGACGTGGAGGACCGTTTGAATTATGTGTTGGAAGGAATCAAACAAACCCTGTCAGGGCTGGACAACCGCGTACCGCTTATAGGTTTTGCAGGCGCACCATGGACCATCTTGTGTTATATGGTACAAGGTCAAGGATCCAAAAACTTTGACAAAGCCAAAGCATTCTGCTTTGAACAGCCCGAAGCCGCGCACAAACTGCTAGAAAAAATCACACAAACTACTATCGCCTACCTCAAAGCCAAGGTGCGTGCGGGCGTACATGCAGTACAATTATTTGATTCATGGGGCGGTATGTTAGGCCCTGAAGACTACACCACATTTTCTTGGAATTACAGCCGCCAAATCGTAGAAGCACTGGCTCAAGAAGTTCCTGTTATTATGTTTGCCAAAGGCTGCTGGTATGCGCTGAATGATATGGCACAGTCGCCTGTGAGTGCACTTGGTATCGACTGGACTTGCTCCGCTCGAAACGCACGCTATCTGACTGGAGGACAAATGACCCTTCAAGGAAATTTTGATCCGTCTCGCCTATTGTCTCCCATTGCCGATATCGAGGCTCAAGTCAAAAAAATGATTGATGCTTTCGGCACCCAAAACTACATTGCCAATTTGGGGCATGGCATACTGCCCAACGTCCCCGTGGCCCACGCGAAAGCCTTTGTCAGTGCTGTGAAAAATTATAACGCTTAACATAAAAACCATGAAAACCGAATTTTCTGCATTTATCGATAACCTACAAAACGAAATCACCACTGCCCTAGAAAAGGCAGACGGTAAAGCCACTTTTTTGCACGACAACTGGAAGCGGCCCGGTGGGGGTGGTGGACAATCAAGAGTGATTCAAAATGGTGCTGTTTTTGAAAAAGGCGGGGTCAATGTGTCCAAAGTGCATGGTACACTCCCCGACACCATGAAAGCTTACCTTAAGGTAGAACACGGCTCCTTTTTTGCCTGTGGCCTAAGCCTTGTCATACACCCCAAAAACCCTTTTGTGCCAACCGTCCATGCCAACTACCGATACTTTGAGCTCTACAATGATCAGGGTCAAGTGGTAGATCAATGGTTTGGCGGTGGTCAAGACCTAACGCCCTACTATTTGTTTGATGAGGACGCTAGCCACTTTCACCAACAATGCAAAGCAGTTTGTGATCGACACGACAAAGCGTATTACCCCACCTACAAGGAACAGTGCGACCGCTATTTTTGGAACGCACACCGCGAGGAAGCTCGAGGGATTGGAGGCTTGTTTTTTGACTATTGCAGACCTGACAAAAAACATAGCCTCCAAGACTGGTATGATTTTGTGACGGATGTAGGAGGTTCGTTTCTTAGTTCTTATTTGCCCATAGTCGAAAAGCGAAAAAACTCCCCCTATAAAAAACCCCATCGTCAGTGGCAAGAAATTCGTCGGGGACGTTATGTGGAGTTCAACCTGATTCATGACAAAGGCACCCTGTTTGGGCTGAAAACCAAAGGCCGCATTGAAAGTATTTTCATGAGCCTGCCGCCCGTAGTACAATGGCACTATAATGCAATGCCAGAACCCGATACTGAAGAAGCCAGATTGGTGTCTGTGTTAAAAACCCCAAAAAACTGGATTTAAAACAATTGATATGTACCCATTAGAACGTAGCAGAAGATTGAGAAAAAGCGCCGCATTGCGCGACCTCGTGCGCGAAACCTCCCTGAGCCACAATGATTTTTTGGTTCCTCTTTTTGTGGTTGAAGGCCGAAATACTCGTGAAGCCATTCCGTCCATGCCAGGCTATGAGAGGCTGAGTTTGGACCTATTGGAAAAAGAAGTGAAACTACTTTGGGGCATGGGTCTCCAAGCGGTCTTGCTATTTGTCAAAGTAGCAGATGCCCTAAAAGACAACGCAGGCACAGAAGCAGTCAACCCCAACGGCCTGATGCAACGCGCCATACAAACCATCAAAGCCGCTGTGCCCGATATGGTAGTCTTTACAGACGTGGCTATGGACCCCTATTCTTCTTTTGGGCATGATGGGATTGTAGAGAACAACCGCATTCTGAATGATGCGACCAATGAGGTATTGGCCCAAATGGCCTTGAGCCATGCCCAGGCAGGTGCGGATGTGGTAGCTCCCAGCGATATGATGGATGGGCGCGTTAAGTTGATTCGTCAAGAACTGGAGCGTCGTGAGTATGATGACACATGCATCATGAGTTACAGCGCCAAATATGCCTCCGGCTTTTATGGTCCGTTTCGTGATGCTTTGGACTCTGCCCCAGGTTTTGGCGACAAGAAAACCTATCAAATGGACTTTGGTAACCGAAAGGAAGCCCTGAAAGAAGTGCGTCAAGATATTGAAGAAGGTGCCGATATAATAATGGTCAAACCCGGACTTGCTTATCTGGATATTGTACGTGATATCACCAACGCAGTGAATGTCCCTGTATCAGTGTATCAAGTAAGTGGAGAGTATGCCATGCTAAAGGCCGCAGCCGAAAAGGGCTGGCTTGACTATGAGACGGTTATGATGGAGCAATTGACTGCCTTTAAACGTGCCGGTGCTTCTATCATTGCAACCTACTGCGCAAAGGATGCCGTGAAGCTTTTGTCCTAAAATACTTTGGTATAGTTATTGCATATTTTTGGGGAAAAGTTTTTTCTTTTGGCCCCATTTCGATATTCACTTCTGTTTGTTTTGTTGTCTGCTTGTATAGGCGAAGACTTGGTAGACGATCGTGTCCCGCCTGAAGTCCGCATTACCAATCCCATTATCAGTCTTGAAGCAGGAACCACTCACCAATATGAGGCAAAATACTATGATTTTGTGGGAAAAGAAATTGCTTCTAAAACTATTGGTTGGGAAAGCAGCAACCCTGAAGTGGCAACTGTGAGCCCCCAAGGTTTGGTAACCGCCCTAATTGAGGGTTCGGCTGTGTTAACTGCAAGTTCTGAAGATGAGGAAGGGACCAAAGTCACCGCCTCGGACGAAATTGAGGTTTCTCAAAACACCGTAGCTGAAAACATGGTCATCACAGGCATGCTTCAAACCACCAGCAGCTACTTGCTTGAAGGCAGCTTTCGGCTCGAAAAAACAGAAGATGCCCTTACCCTTTTTTTAGAAGATGATTACAGGGCCGATAACAATCTGCCGGGTCTGGTGGTGTTTTTGACCAACAACCGCAATTCGATTGCAGATGCCTATAAAATTGCGAAAGTGGAGATTTTTAGTGGTGCCCACAGTTATGATTTGCCCAGCACGTTTGGCCTAATGGATTACAAATACATTCTGTATTGGTGTGATCCGTTTATGGTCGATGTGGGCGAAGGTGTATTAATCCCCTAATCTTTACCCATGAGACATAGATTCGTCCTTTTAATGATTTGTTTTTCGGTTACAACCCAAAGCCAATGGCTTCAAAAAAAGAACGAAGCCTATGTCAAAGTTGGGGCTTGGTATGTAGAAGCAGATGAACATTATACCAGCACAGGGAAAAAAGACCCCAATGCGACACGCGGGTTTTTTAACACCCATTTGTATGTCAAATATGGCTTGAGTGATAAGGTCAGTCTGATAGCCTATGTGCCCTTTTTTGCAAGGAATTACCAAAACCGCCTTGTTTCCATGCACACCGGTGAAACATTGGCCGATGGAGAGTCAGAAAACAGCCTAGGAGACATCAACATAGGTGCAGAGGTGTTTCTTGGGTCTGTCAACCAATGGTCTTTTTCGACCTCGTTGACGCTGGGGCTTCCCACAGGCGAAGATGCTGGCGGTAGTGACCAAAGTTATCAAACGGGTGACGGAGAGTTTAACCAATGGCTTAGGCTACACTCAGGTGTGTCTTATGCAATAGGCCCGCAACGGTTCTATAGCAAAATATCTGCAGGATTTAACAACCGCTCAGAAGGGTTTTCAGACGAATGGTCTGTTAAAACTGAAATTGGTACTGGTTTATTGTCCAAAAAATTGTGGGTCATTGGGCGGTTAGGAACTTTACAATCTTTGCACAATGGCAGTCTGAACGCAACCAATAGTGAAGGAAGCATCTTTGCCAACAATGTAGAATACACCAATATCGGGAGTGAACTCATTTATAAGGTGTCTGACAAAATAAGTCTATCGGCAAGCTATACCTCCACGCTTTCAGGAAAAATTATATATACTGCCCCTGCATGGTCGGGTGGTATTTCGATGCAGTTGTAGCTCGTATCATACCATCTATGTATTTGCCAATAATATCCTCTCCGTATGGAAGTGACAAGTTTATACGCTGACCGTTGGGTTTTATTTCATTAACTCTCTAAACTGCTGTTCTTCTTTTCCTCCTTCAATTAAGTATGCTTCAACACTTTCATTTAATGTGCCGAATGATAGCCTAGTTTGATATGACACTATTTTACCTTTTTTGTGTTGTTCTGTCATGCAATTGAAAACTTTATCTTTATATGTAGTATCATCATTGCCCAAAAGATGTTCGCCTTTACTTTCTATTAGATAAATGATTTCAACCTTGTCATCATCTTTTTTCTTAGCTACAACAAAGTCAGGACGGATTTTATTCTCCCTCCACCCTTGAATGGCATACCAACCATTAGCCACTCTATTTCTAAACCAAAAAAGAACCGTTTCCTGTTTTTCTAAAATACCGATAACATCTTTTTCTAATCCATTTAAACTATCAAAATCAATGTCTTCATAAAGGTTGTAGTTATAGTTTGAAGGGAACCGACTTACAGTAATTGTGTCTGTTTCCGGTACTCTAAAGCCTAAGCTCTTATCATCTGTTGCCGCCAATTTTATTTTTCCGCTCTCTAAATATTGCGCGAATAATCTTTCTTCTTCTGATTGTTTGTGTTCTTCTGTATATTTTGCCAATTGAGCGGTTATAAAACTGAAATGCTTTGCCAATCGATCTTCTCCTAATTTGTCTTTTAAGACTTCAATCCATTCATTGGCTTTTTTACGAGCTAAAAAAGCATTCTCAATATACTCTCCCAGCCGTCTTGAGAGATACCCTGTATTGATTTTTGAATAGTATGAATGACTTACGGTTTCGGATATTGGTGTTATGTTGCTTTCGTTGTCTATGGTGACACTAAATGTTTGTTGTAAGTTACTTTGCTCGCTTAATGAGTTTATGATTTGGGTCAGCAATTCATCCGTTAATGAAAGGTTCTCGAAGTTGATATGTTGTTTAATATCTATGGAATAATTGAACTTTCTGTAGCTTCCATTTTCACCATCAAGCATTACCCATACTGGAAGGTAAAAAGCATACTCAAACTTCTTAAAGTCATCTTTTATTTTAACTTTCTTTTTCGGATTGACTTCCGTGTTATTCTGTACTTGCATTTGTGCAACCAAATCGCCTAAACCTTCTTCTTCAAAACCTTCTACAACTTTGTTTAGTAGCTCATTTGTAGCTCCTTTAGAATAGTACACATAGCTTTCGTCTAATGCTTTTATCCCTGTCTTCTTGGCTCGGGGTTGCCTTAATATTCTACCTATTAGCTGTGTAACCCCTGTGTTAGAGTTTACATTAGGAATGACACCCAAAACATAAGCAAAAGAACAATCCCACCCTTCACTTAAAGCATCTCTTGTTATAATAAACCGAATTGGGCATTCTCTTGAAAAAAGGTCAATATTTTCTATGTCGTTTGTGCTGCTGGACTTTATGGCTATCTCATTGGGGTTTATTCCTTCATCTATCAGGTGTTCTTTTACATCTTCACTATGTACAAATCTATTGCCCCTTTGGTCTTTTCCTGTGCGCTCACATTGTATTAGGGCAATAGGGCGTATGTACTGGCCTGTTTCCTGCCTAAACTCAATAGCTTTATCCTCTAAGGATTGCCTTTTGTTGGTTAGGTTTTGCAACATAGCTTTCCAATCATCATCAGTTACACTGGCAGGTGGAATGATGTGCAAGTCTAACTTTACCATTTCTTCTTCTTTGAGTTCTATGCCGGTAACAGTTATTAGATTGTTCATACCCTGTTTTGGTGTGGCAGAAAGCCCTAATATCATTTCAGGGTTCAGATTGTCAATGGTGGCTTTTGCAGAGGGTGTAAATACTTTATGAAATTCGTCTATAATGATAAATGGTTTTGATACCCTTACTGCATTTCCCAGACTTGTAATGAGTTGAGCCCGCTCACCATTGTTCCACATTACATCTAAGTTGGGCACTTCTTGCAACCATTGATAATGTAAGTCATACCTGTTGTCTTGCGGAAAAAAACTATCAAAACCTCCACTGTCTTTAAATACTTTGAGGGCTTCAGTGGTGTTGGCTCTATTTACAGACTGAGCCATTATAAAAAGAACCACCAAATTTTCTTTAACATCCTGCTTGCTTAACTTTTGTCCTTTCTCAGCAATTATGGTACGACCACCACTAGCCTGATCTAGTAGTTGCCGATATGGGTGGCCTTTATCTCTAAGGCGTTGTACAGTCTGCTTGTAAATGATTTCTTTAGGTACTATCCATACGACTAATCCCGTTTTTCGTTGCGCAAAAACAGACTGATACTCCTTGATAGCTTCTACTGCTAAAATGGTTTTACCACCACCTGTAGGCACCTTTAGATTGAAACGAGGATAGTATTTATTTAAGCCGTTTTTACAATTATCGGTGTAGGGTAAATTGAGTTGTTGAAAGGCACTTTCAACATAATTCATACTTGCTGCTACAACTTCTCTCTGTGCTTCTGGAATAGATTGTAGGATAGTAGCAAACTCATTCTTTTTGGCTAAAGCTGTGGTAAAGAATTGCTTGAGTTCACTTACTACTCGCTGTTGGTATTTCTTTAAGTACATCGGCTATTCTTCTTTGTCTTTTAAGGGCTTGGAGTTTTTACCTAACTTCTTTTCCTCTGATTTTACCCTACGTTCTAACTTCTTAATGTCTTCTTCCGGAGGTAAGTTTTCCGGAACAATACCCCTATCCAATAGAATTTTCCTAACAGATCTATTGTTTGTCATGTGTTCTGCTGAAATGCTCCTTTCTGTACCGAGGTCTTTTTCTTTGGTGTTAAATATGGTAATCTCTGTGGCAAAGTCTTTGGCTTTGATGGTAATGGCAGGAAGAAAGTCTGCTAAGGGCCTGTTTTTAGAAATCCCCAATCTTTTTTTCATCTGTTGGGTTGTATTACCGCCAAACAAGGCTCTATCGCCTTTGCTTCTTATCATTCCAAAATGACGGTCATTCCCCGTTTTTTCATAGATAAGACTACTCAATTCTTTTTCCGATAACGACAACTTGCTCCTGGCTTGTAATCTTTCCCAATCTTTGATACGTTGTTCAATTATCTCTAACTTTCGTGTTTGAACAGCAAAGTAGTTTTGCGCAAAGGCTATGGTCTCTTTTTTAGGGTCTCCATTTTGAGCAATAAGATAACATGCATATCTTGTGAGCATATAGTCTTGTATCTCTCTCTGTGAACCAGACCCCAAACTGACCATTTTCCCGACTTCGGCAAAATGGTCGTCAATGTCATTACCACTGACTTCACAAGCTGACTTGGCTTTGTTCAGTACTTTAGAAAAATTATCCCATTTGGTATAACCCAACAGGTGCTGCAAATCTCTTGCAAACCAAAACGCTACCCCACTATCGGTGGTATTGGTATAGTCTTCAAAATTTTTTGCTAAGGATTGTATGATTTCTGATTTCATGATTCGGAAGTTTCAAAAAGATTATAGGGGATAGAGACATACTCGATTTGCTTTTCTTCTAAGTACTCATTGTCTAAGAAACAAGCCGGCGCATACACCACGATGCGCTTGCCCTGTGAATGGGCTATGATTTCTTCTGCTATGTGTAGGTTGAGTGCCAAACGGCTAAGCGTATCAAAATCCTGCTCATAGATTAGGTAAAAGTTTTTAGGACCATGTGTGCCTACAAAATGAGTGGCAGGGTCTATCTTGTCTGTGGTGGCTAAATGCTCGCCTGTCCCTAAATAATACACATACTTTGCAAAGGCTGAATAAGTAGGTAACTCTCCACTCAACATAGCATCGGGGTCTATGGCCTTGCCTACTCTGTAGTATTTAAAGCCTGTGTCATAACCATATTTTTCTATGGCCAGTTTGTTGCGCTCTCGGGTGATGTCTTTAGCTATGTTTTTATTAGGCTCTTGCGCACTTTCTTCTGTCATTTGGACCAAAATACATTTGCGGTTACCGCCATCTTCAGTATTCAGTTCATTGACTGCGTGCATAGTAGTACCTGAACCTGCAAAGGAGTCGAGGATAATAGCATCTTCATAATTTGAAAGTTTTATTAGTTCTGAAACTAAAACTGAAGGCTTTGAATAATCAAATGCTTTATGACCAAATATTTTTTCTATTTCTTTTCTTGAATTATCATTTGAATATTTATTGTCGATAAATTCAAGGGTTGTTGGTTTTTTTTCTCTCTTGAATTGCTCAACATAATATTCGCCATTGGTTTTTTTTATTGTAGCTTCTAAATAAGTCTTAGTATATATCCTTTTACCATTGCGAGTTTCTTTCACTTCTACAAAACCATTTTCCAAACCAAACTTATAGAGTTTTGGTGACCATCTCCAACACCAATCACTTTTTGGGTTACGTATTTGCCTTTCTTCCATTTCTTTCAAACTTGCACCACCAGGTCTAAAGACGTAACCATCTATTTCTATTTCGTAATCTAATGAAGGGGAATACTGAATAGAACCATAATCAAGAGTTTGAGTTAATTTGTATTTTCCCCTTGTTTCAACATATTCATCTTCCAACTCGTAGCTATCGTCATCAATTTCAATATCAGCAAGTTCAAGATTTTCATCCCTTTTGTACACGACAACATAGTCATTGTTTTTAGCAATTGATCCTGTGGTTTTACCAGCTTTTTTTGTGATTCTCGGAAGTGCAGCTACAAAATTATGTTCTCCAAAAATCTCATCACAAATGTTTCTTAAATATGATAACGCATTATCATCTATGGATATAAATATTGCACCATCATTTGATAACAATTCTCTTAACAATTGCATTCGAGGTGTCATCATACAAAGCCACTTATCGTGCCTTGTTAAATCATCAGAGCCTACTTGATTGCCTAACCACTCTTTAATCATTGGGCTATTTACGTTATCATTATACACCCAACCTTCATTACCTGTATTATAGGGTGGGTCTATGTAGATACATTTTACTTTGCCTGCATATTGTGGTAGTAGGGCTTTTAGGGCTATAAGGTTGTCGCCTTCTACTATGATGTTGCCTTCTGCTTTTTCGGGCTGAAAGTGCAGGTGTTCTACTTCTTCTAAGGTGTGGTACGGCACACTTAGGTGGTGATTCCAAATGATGTTTTTTCCTTTAAACTGTATGGTTGGCATATTATTTCTTAATTGCTTTTTTGTATGTGGTTTCAACTTCTCTTAAGGCATTAAGCCCTTGGTCTTCATTTTCTATGATGTCATATACTTTCTCGGCAAGCCATAATTTTTCCAATTCAGTAATACGAACTCCATACAGTTTTGCCAATATAGGAATATGCTCTCTTTTGGCTTGTCTGTCCCCTAATTCAATTTTGGAAAGAGTGGCAGTGTCAATGTCTAATTGAGCCGCTACTTTCCTCAAAACAAATCCTTTGCCCTCTCTTAGCTCTCTTAGCTTATTGCCAAATTTCATCTATTCAAATTGTGTTTAGACATATATTGTCAAATATATGCATTTGATTTTAGATGGATTAAGACAATGCTCAACTAAGTTCCCTTTGTTTTTCGCTTCATTAATTAATCTCACATAAAGTCCACCACCTTTTGTATTAACCCAACAATCCGCCTTAATTTTCGTACATTGGTCTAACAAATTATCTCCCCCATGAAAAAGACCGGCGCTAAAATTTTAAAATATGTGTTAATAGGGCTGTTTGGGCTTACCGCTTTGGTATACCTGACCGGAAACGGCCACTTGTTTGGGCTGGCCGCCACCATTATAAAAACCAAACGCACTACGGCGGGTATTGACGATTATTTGTTTTTTGACAACCGTCAGATTCCCCCTAGCGAGAATCCACAATCTTGGTCTCTCCACAGCGAATACAACACTACTGAGCCTACTCAAAAACTGCTTGATACCCACCAAGAACTGGGTACAGTAGCCTTTGTTATTATTAAAAGCGACTCCATCTGGCATGAACAGTATTTTGATGGCTATGGCACCACCTCCAAAAGCAACTCATTTTCTGTAGTCAAAAGCATGGTAGCTGCAGCTTTGCAGTCTGCCATAGAAGCGGGTGCTGTTAAAAGCCTGGACCAAAAAGCGATGGACTTTTTGCCTTGGCTCAAAGGGCCTTTTGCCGAGCAGGTCACTATGGGCGATTTGGCCAGTATGGCTTCAGGGCTCGACTGGAACGAAAACTACGACAACCTGCTCACCATTACCCCACGCACCTATGTGGAAAAAGACATGGGCAAGCTGATGCAAACCATACCGATTATTGATCCGCCAGGAAAAAAGTTTGTCTATCAAAGTGGCAGCACACAGCTACTAGCCATGGCTTTGGAAGAAGCCACGGGAAAAAATATCAGCCAGTTGGTTTGGTCCTATTTTTGGAACCCTATAGGAGCCGAGCAAGAAGCCTTCTGGCAAATAGACAGTGAAAAAGCTGGGCTAGAAAAAGCTTATTGCTGTTTTAACTCCAATGCCCGCGATTTTGCACGATTTGGAAAGCTTTTTAAAAATCACGGGGAGTGGAATGGGCAACAAATTATCGACTCTGCTTTTGTGGCCAAAGCCGTAACGCCCAGGTTTGCGGAAAGCCCCCAGTATGGCTATGGCTGGTGGTTGGGTGACATAGACGAAAAGCCTTTTTTCAGTATGAGAGGGCATTTAGGACAATATGTGATTGTGTTTCCCGAACAAGATGTGATCATTGTACGTTTGGGTCACCGCCATTTGGATGACCTTCCTGGGCAGCAACTGCCCGCTGACCTACCCACCTATGTAAAAGAAGCCTTTCTGATGCTGGCCCTATCCAATGAATCTTGAGCAAGTTCTATTTCTCGATATAGAAACCGTACCACTTCAAGCGTCTTTTGATGCGTTAAGTGAAGAGGAGCAACAACTCTTTGCCAACAAAACTCGCTACCAGCGCAAAGAGGATATCACGCCCAAAGAATTTTATGATCGTGCTGGTATCTGGGCTGAGTTTGGTAAAATCGTTTGTATATCGGCTGGTTATTTTGTCGATGTTTCTGACAAACGCTCTTTTAGGCTGACTTCTTTTTACGGGGAAGAGCCAACGCTTCTCCAAGCGTTTAAAGAGCTGCTCGATCAGCACTTTTCCAAACGCTACCACAAACTATGTGCTCACAACGGAAAAGAGTTTGATTTCCCATACATCGCCAGACGTATGTTGGTACATGGAGTCGCCCTGCCCAATGCCCTTAAAATTGCAGGCAAAAAGCCGTGGGAAGTTCCACACTTGGACACCTTAGAGCTATGGAAATTTGGAGATTATAAGCATTATACCTCCTTGAAACTCCTCACGCACACCTTGGGTATTCCCTCGCCCAAAGATGACATGGACGGAAGTCAAGTGGCCGATGTCTTTTACAACAAAAAAGATGTCCCACGCATTGTAGCATATTGCGAACATGACGTGTTGGCTGTAGCGCAGGTATTGTTGAAATTTGAGGGATTGCCTTTGTTGTCAGAAGATGAGGTCGTACATGTGGCCAACTCAACTAATCCCCGATCAAAATAATGAAACAGTCTCCTTTGGTTTCGGTTGTAAACATGCGCATCGCCTTTGATGACTTTACAGCGGTGTCAGGGCTTTCCTTTGAATTATTTCCCAACGAAATTTTAGGGGTCGTAGGAGAGTCAGGCAGCGGAAAGTCTGTAACGGCCATGTCGTTGCTGGGGTTGCTCCCCGAACAAGAGCGTGTGCTTAGTGCCGATGCCATGAGCTTTCAAAATCATGCACTGTTTCCGTTTCGAAAAGAGGTGTTTTCAGCTTTAAGAGGCAAAGAAATCGGGATAATCTTTCAGGACCCGATGAGTGCGCTTAACCCAAGTATGCGATGCGGGAAGCAAGTGGCAGAAATGCTTGAGCTACACACCTCGTTGGATAGCGCTGAAATCAATGAGCGCATAATATCACTGTTTGAAAAAGTAAAACTGCCTGAACCCGAAAAGATGGTACGGCGCTATCCGCATCAGCTTAGCGGAGGTCAACAACAAAGGGTTATGATTGCGATGGCCATTGCTTGTAACCCCAAATTGCTGATTGCAGATGAGCCCACAACTGCGCTTGACCCTTCTGTTCAAAAAGAGATCATGCATTTGCTAAAGGCCTTACAGAAGGAAACGAAAATGAGCATGTTGTTTGTCTCACACGATTTGAATCTTATCGAAAATTGGGCAAACCGATTGCTTGTAATGAAAGCCGGGAGATGTGTTGAGTCGGGGGAGACAAAACAGTTGTTTAAAAAACCTCAGTCTGCCTATACCCAAGGGCTGATTCACGCCAAGCCACCAACAAACAAACGACCCAAGCGCTTGCCCACCGTTGATGATTTTCTCTCAAATAAAAAGGCTACAGCCAATGAAAGCAAAGCGCAACGGGAAAAAAGACATCGCGATTTATACAAGCAGGCGCCGCTACTTACAATCCAAGGCTTGCAAAAAAGTTTTGTACAAAACAAAGCGCATTTTCAGGCTCTCGACAGTTTAGACTTGGATTTGTATGAAGGTGAAACCCTCGGTTTAGTAGGTGCCTCTGGCAGCGGCAAATCGACTTTGGGAAACTGTTTGTTGCGGCTTACCACACCCGATAATGGCTCTATTATCTATCGTGGGCAAAACATTCATCAGCTCAAAGGACGGTCGTTGCAACAATACAGAAAAGAGGTACAGCTTGTTTTTCAGGATCCATACAGCTCACTAAACCCCAAACAAAAAATCAAGAACATACTAACCGAGCCTATGGGAGTTCATGGTATCGGAATGGATCAAACTGAACGCATCGATATTGCCAAAGGTTTATTGGAGCAGGTCGGTCTTAACGAGACGCATTTGGAGCGCTATCCACATGAATTTTCGGGAGGTCAACGACAACGCATCGGAATCGCACGAGCCCTATCTGTTCACCCCAAAATTATTGTCTGTGATGAGTCGGTGTCTGCACTCGACTTGTCGGTACAAGCCCAAGTGCTAAACTTGCTGAATGATTTAAAAGAGCGTTATGGGTTTACCTATGTGTTTATATCTCATGATTTGTCTGTGGTGCGCTATATGTCGGATCGACTTGTAATGCTGGAGAAAGGAAAGATTGAAAAGGAAGGTGAGACGGACAAGGTTTTTAATGAGATCTCTCTGTAAGTGTCATAGCAGTAAATGAACGCTTCTTTTTTCATCAAATTTTAATTGATTAACTTTGTGTTAAAGCCAATATTTATGAACGCCGTTTTGAGTTTACATTCGATTTGGGCTTACGTAGTGCTATTTGTACTGCTGGCTGTGGTTTTGAATGCCTTTTCGGGTTTGATTTCAAAAAGAGTTTTTGGGATTCGTGACCTGAGACTTTCGTTGTTTGGATTGATTGTTTCACACATCCAGTTGCTCATTGGATTGGTGTTGTATTTTATTTCGCCCAAATACCAGTGGTGGAGTGCCGGCATGGGAGAAGTGATGAAAAATAGCACCTACAGGCTGTATCTGGTCGAACATCCTTTCACCAACATTTTGGCTATTGTGCTAATCACCATGGGGTGGTCGCTCCACAAAAAACAAGTTAACAACCACAAAAAGTTTGTTCGGATTGCTTTGTTCTACACTTTGGGACTAGCGCTTTTATTGAGTCGGATTCCGTGGGAGGCTTGGCCCTAAAAAATCAGAAGGCGTTCATTGAACGCCTTCTTCATAACCAACCATATTAAACTATGAAAAACTAATAGCAAGTAAGTGTGCTACTTGTTGTGTGCAAGGTATGATAATAAGACTCTCAAAATTCCAAAACAATTGTTAAAGTTTAGCAAAGAGTTTACTAAAATTAGGTTGGTTGGATTTGATTAGTTTTGTGCTGAAAAACAAATTCTATTTATGCAATTTGGTGTTTTAGGGGGAGGTAGTTGGGCTACCGCACTTGTCAAGATTTTATGTGAAAACAACAATAAGGTGTGCTGGTATATGCGCAACAAAACCACCGCCCAACATATTCGTGAACAAGGACATAACCCAAAATATTTAAGCAGCGTTTCTTTTGATACGGACCAAATCGTCATCACACACGACTTGGAAGAGGTCGTTCGAGAATGCGATGTGTTGGTCATAGCCATCCCCTCTCCATTCTTATATGAGGTACTGACAACCACCAATGGTTTGATGAAAGACAAATTGGTTTTTTCTGCCGTAAAAGGCATCGTTCCTGAGTCAAAACTTATTGTGGGAGAACATCTCCACCAATATTGTGGCCTGCCTATGGATCAGATTGGTGTCATCACAGGGCCATGCCATGCCGAAGAGGTGGCTCTTGAAAAATTGTCTTACCTGACAGTAGCATGCCAAAATACTGACCACGCAGAACAAGTAGCCTCTCGGTTGGAATGCGATTACATCAGAACCAAGGTTTCGGATGATATTATAGGGACAGAATACGCTGCAACCCTAAAAAACATTTATGCCATCGCAGCAGGCATGGCTCACGGGTTGGGCTATGGAGATAACTTCCAAAGTGTGCTGATGAGCAATTCCATTCGTGAGATGAAACGCTTTATCAACAAACTCCACAAAATGAAGCGAAACATCAACAACTCTGCCTATTTAGGAGATTTGTTGGTCACTGGCTATTCCACATTTAGCCGCAACCGCATGTTAGGCAATATGATAGGAAAGGGTTATACAGTAAAATCTGCTATCATGGAGATGACTATGGTTTCAGAAGGGTATTACGCGACCCAAACCGCCTTTTTGCTGGCCAAAGATTTTGGTAAAAAATTTCCGATCATAGAAGCCATTTATGCGGTTTTATACCAACAAAAATCTGCTAGGAAAGCAATGGCTAAACTGTGTGAAAAGCTAGATTAGTGAGCGGCCTTGAACTGGCTCAAAAAGCGAAGGTCGTTCTCATAGAACATACGGATATCCTCTACCTGATACAATAGCATAGCCATTCGCTCCAGACCCATGCCAAAGGCAAACCCAGAATACACATCGGGATCGATATTACAATTCTTTAGCACATGAGGGTCTACCATCCCACAACCCATGATCTCCAACCAGCCTGTACCTTTGGTGATTCGGTAGTCAGACTCGGTTTCCAGACCCCAATAGATATCCACCTCTGCGCTAGGTTCTGTAAATGGAAAATAAGAAGGACGTAGGCGAATTTTGGACTTGCCAAACAGCGATTTGGTAAAATAAAGTAAAGTCTGCTTAAGGTCTGCAAAAGAAACATCTTTGTCGATATACAAGCCTTCTACCTGATGAAATACACAGTGGGAGCGAGCAGAAATGGCTTCGTTTCGAAACACACGACCAGGTGATAAAGTCCGAATCGGCGGGGTGTTGGTTTCCATATGTCGCACCTGAACCGAAGAAGTGTGGGTTCGCAAAAGCATGTCCGGATTGGTTTGTACAAAAAAAGTGTCCTGCATATCACGTGCCGGGTGATGCTCCGGAAGGTTTAGGGCGGTAAAGTTGTGCCAGTCATCTTCGATCTCGGGGCCTTCAGAAAGCGTAAAGCCTATTCGCGAAAAAACATCCACAACTTTGTTGCGTAAAATAGATATCGGGTGTAAAGCACCCAAACCTATGGGTTGGCCAGGGCGACTAAAATCGAAAGCTTCATTAGCCCCGCTATGTGGTTGGTTGTTTGTGGTTTGTAGGCTATTGAGTTTTTCAGTGGCTGCTACTTTGAGGGTGTTTATTTGCTGGCCCAATGCCCTTTTCTGGTCGGAGGGAACCTCTTTAAAAGCCGCAAATAATCCGTTTAAAACCCCTTTTTTTCCTAGAAATTTTATTCGAAAAGCCTCCAAAGCATCGGCTTCTGTCGCACTGAACGCTTCTACCTCTTGCAGATATGCTTTAATTTGATCTGACAATTGTTCCATAACGAAGACAAAAATAAGGCTTTCGAATTAGTCAATGAGCTTCTTGTCTAAGAAATATCCCACAATCGCCTCTTTCATCAATAGGCTTTGCTCCCCAGCCTTCAATACTGGTAAGGGCTTGACCAAGTCATAGTGAGGCCATCCATCAGAATCGACATAGTCAAAACGATAATATCCATAAGGCTCCAACAGGCGACAAATAGCAATATGCATCAACTGGATTTTTTCGTCTTTTTTGAAAGATCTATCCCAGCGGCCAAACTCTTGCAGTCCCACCACATAGATGATCCCATCCAAGTCCATAGACTCGCCGTCGGCGAATTTATTAGAAACCAATGTGACTATTTGGTTCCATCGCGTTTTGAGTTTTTCGTCGTGAATCACTGCCCAAAAATACGAACCACACGCCAATCAAAATGGGTATATTTGTTTAGTGGAATGGAATTATCTCGATCTTGTTTTTGGTGGACTCATTATTGTGGGTGCGCTGAGAGGGCTAGTCAAAGGGTTTATAGTTGAAATAGCCTCCCTTTTGGCCTTGATTTTGGGAGTTTATGGCGCAATCCATTTTTCTGGTTTTATTGCTCAGTGGTTGGTCAATTATGTCAGTTGGAAGGCAAGCTATATAGACTTGGCTGCTTTTGGATTGACATTTACATTAATAATTGTAGCGGTGTCCATGCTAGGAAAGTTTTTCACCAAGCTGGCCAAAATCATTATGCTCAACTGGCTCAATCGCGTTTTAGGATTGGTATTCGGTGCCCTAAAAATGGCTGTCATTTCTGGGGTACTTCTGATTATTGTAGCGCGTGCCAATACAATTTTTGGCTTTATTCCGCCATCGGTTATATCAGAATCACTGTTGTCTGACCAATTGCTGAATTTAGGAGAATGGATTTTTGACTACGTGCCTCAAGGTCAAGCACAACTCAATGACATCCTACAGGAAGCCTAAAAGGCAATTTGCTGAATGGCTTCGTTAGGCACCCACCCCATACTCCCATTGGCCAAACGCACATGCGCCCATTGCTCGATTTGTTCGACCACCACTAGCTTGGTCCCTTCGTGTAACTGCACAAAAACTTCTGATCTCAAGTTTGGCTCTGCCCGAAAATCTACTTGCTGGGCAAAAATAATTGCTGCAGTCTCGGACTGTAGTTGCGCCTGTTGGTGATAGGCTATAAACAAAGAAAAAACACTTGTGACAAAAAAGACTAATGCGATAGAAAAGAAAATTCTTTTACGGATCGAATAGCCGGCCATGAAGTACGCGCCAAAAAACAAACAAGCAAAGAACATCGTTAACAGACACACCAATGCCCACCCAGAAACAGGAAGGGCTTTGGCTAGGCGATCCAAAAAGACAGAAAATCCAGTTTGAGGCAATGGTTCAATAGCGTCTAAAGTCATGTTTTGGGCGAAAGGCAAATTGGTCAATGCGCCTTTGTGGTCACTATCAAGAAGCAAGGCTTTTTCGTAATTCAAAATACTTGGCGCAATTTGGTTGAGCTTGTAGTGAGCGTTGCCTTTATTAAAATACAAGTCTGCAGAATGTTGTCCTTGTGCTACAATGGAGTCATATAGGTCTAATGCCTGCTGATACTGCCCTAGGTTGTACTGAGTGTTGGCTTGAGAAAATAATGCTTCTGCCGACTGCGCGTGGAGTACGGAGGTAATGGTTCCAAATAAAATGATAAAAATCTTACGCATATCAAAACTGTTTGTCTATTTGAGATATCAGCTTGGCTGTGTGCTTAAAATCAGAGCGCATGGCACCGACAGATGACGGAGTGTAGCGCGCAAATTCACAGTTTTCCAACACCCCAACGAAAGCTTCTACCAAATCAGATTCTATACCAATTTGGGTTAAAATATTCTCAATTTTGTCTTTGCTAAAATCAGAGGTCTCCATATTGAGCTTGGCCTTGAGATAATTGTGCAAGGCACGCTCCAGTGCAACATAAAATGCCTCTGAATTGTCTAAATTTCGTTTGGCTTCAGACAAATATTTTCTGGCCATACGATTGGCAACACGCATGCGAACGCCTTCAAAATCTGCACGCGCCAGTTGTTGTTTTCTAAAGAAAAGCCGTACGACCCCCAGCAATAAAATGGGCAGTCCTAAAAGGATATAAAATGTGTGTGTGCCGAGAAAATCAGTGGTATTTATGGCGCTGAATTGGGTCTTTAGCCGTATAAACTGAAATTGTGATTCTGGAATCGGAATTCGGTTGGTAACAAGATTGGAGTTAGAAGCCTCTGCGGCTGTTGGACCTTCGGTTACATCGATGAAAAGCTCTTCAGATACAAGTGTTTTATAAGATCTCGTTTGGGGATCGAAGTATGAAAACCGCATGGGCGGGATGGGATACTTGCCTTGAAATTGAGGAACCAGTGTATAGCTTTCAGAAATCGATCCATTCATCCCTGAGCTTGTAGTGCGTACATTTTCTTGTTTTTCAGGGTCATATTGTTCCAAAGCACTAGGCGTTTGCAACCTCGGCATAGAAAACAATTTGAGATTCCCTTTGCCTGAAACCGATACAACCGCCTGTAGTGATTCTGATGCTTTGAGTTCAGTTTTACTAGAACTGACCTCAAAGTCAAAGGTCCCCACAGCCCCTGTAAAATCAGCTGGGCGTCCTTGTTCGGGCAAAGGCAATACATCGATTTTTACATCCCCGGCAGATATCAATTTGGGAACTTGTTTGTATATCATGTTGCGGAAAAAATCACGCCTTCCTGTAGGGACGTCTATTGTCACGTCCAAGGTCAAGGGTTCAATATCCAATACCCCCGAACGTTGTGGATACAAGACGGTTTTGCGCCACTCCACATAATTGTACCTTTCACCCTTAAAAACCGTCGTTTGAATGTCCCGGCGCTGAAGATCCACATTGTAAGACCAAAAATCATTGTAAGTGGGGTTGTCCACCACATTGACATTGGTAGGCATCAAGTTTTGGGCAAAATATAGCTTATAAACTACCGTAACGGGTTGGTTTACATAAGGTCTTCTGTTAGAAATTTCAGCGACCAAATGCAGTTTTTCATCTACTACATAACTGGGGTCATTCGGATCTCTGGGCACCTCTACAGGGTCAGTCACAGTAATGGTTAGAGGGGTGGTTTTATACGTTTTTCCCTCAAACTCAATTTGGGCTTGCTCTATATCATACACCCCTTTTTTGAGCGGTGCCAAGAAGTAGGAATAACTCATGGAATAGCTGCGTTTGCCATTGACAAAAACATTGCTCACGGATTGTAGAGGCCCTGAAATCACACGAAAATTCGAAAACGCTGGAGGTCTAAAATTGTCTCCCGCTTTATCAATGGCAAAGTCTACTCGCAAGCGTTCATTCAGTCCCAATTGGTTTTTGCTAACCTTGACCTCAAAATTGACCTGTGCCCAACTGCTAAAAGCAACGGAAAGGAAAACGATAAGAATGTTTTTAGATCTGATCATAACTTACCAATCCTTACGCTTCTTTTTACCAGTAGGTTTGACTTTTTGAGCATTGACTTTGTCTTGCACTTTTTTCTCTTCGTTGTTCATCGCCTCTAAAAGGTTTTGAATCTGTTGGGGGGACAATTTCGTAGGTGTTTCTTGAGGTTGAGAGTCCGCTTGTTGTTCACTGTCTTGTTCTTTGTCGCTTTCTTGATCTCCTTCTTGATCTTGCTCGCCCTGTTGGTCTTGCTCATCCTCCCCATCGCCCTGAGGCTCCTCTTTTTCCTGTTCGCCCTCGTCTTGAGGTTGGTTTTGGTCTTGCTGGTCTTGGTTCTGTTGATCTTGATTTTGGTCGTTGTCAGGGTTCTGTTGTTGGTTCTCTAACAACTCTTTTGCCAAAGCATAGTTGTAGCGGGTTTGGTCATCATCAGGGTTGTTTCGCAAGGCCTCTTTATAGGTCTCTACCGCTTTGGCATAATCTTTTTGGTCCATAAAAACATTGCCCATGTTGTGTAGGGCGCTGTGTTTTTCTGTTTTGGACTGAGAGCGCATAGTGGCGGCCTTATAGGCATTAAATGCCTCTCCGATGGCATCCGATTCGAACAGGGTGTTACCCAGATTGTGTTGAGCCAGTGCATTTTTCGGAGCGGAGGCAATGGCTTTCCTGTATTCTTTTTCAGCCTCCACAAAAGATTCATTTTGGTGAAAATTGTTGCCTTCAAAAATGTAGTTGTCTGTTATTTTGGTCTCTAAACTTTGTGCGAAGCCAAAAGAAGAAGCTGCAATAAACAATGCCATCAAAACGAACCGTCTCATTTTTCGTTAAATAAATTTAGTTTTTGTATCCATTTGGTTTTTCGCTCCAATAAAAATACTTCAAAGCAAATCAATAACAAGGCTAAAGCCAGAAACCACTGGTACTGATCTTTAAATTTGGCGAATTGCTTGGTTTCAAACTCTTGTTTGTCCATTTTGAGGAGTTGTTCTCCTATGGTCTCCACCACCTGATCGGTGTTGTCACCAAGCATAAAAAGGCCGCCAGTCGCATTGGCCACATTTTCTAAAATTTCAGTATTCATCTGCGTGACCACTACCTCTCCATCTTCATCTTTCTTGAAAGAGGTCGTAACCCCATTGCGCTTGATAGGGATTACATCGCCCTTTTCTGAGCCCAAAGCAATGGTAAAAATCGTGATGCCCGCCTCGGCTGCAGCTTCTGCAGCCACCAAGCCTCCTTCTTCATGGTCTTCCCCATCACTAAGTATACACAGTACACGATTGGCCTGATTGGCATCGTCAAAATAGTTTTCAGCCATGCGAATCGCTTCGGCAATGGCTGTGCCTTGTGATGACAACATATCGGAGTTCAGAGATTGCAAAAACATTTTTGCTGCATCATAGTCTGTGGTGATGGGCAAATGAGGAACCGCACTAGCCGCATAGGCTATGATTCCAACGCGATCTCCTCCGAGTTTGTTGATGGTTTCAGATACCAGCCTTTTGGCCTTTTCCAATCGATTGGGTGCTATGTCCTCTGCCAACATACTTTTGGACACGTCGATGGCAAATACCAAATCGACCCCCTCGCGCTTAACGGTCTCCAACTCTGTGCCGACCTTGGGATTGACCAAAGCAAATACCAAGGCAACACACCCAAATAACAAAAACGATTGTTTGAGCCAGCCCTTAAAAACAGAGCCCTCCGGGGACAAACGTTCTAGCAACTCGGTGGATCCAAAACGACGAATGGCTTTTTTCTGCCAAGCTCTAAACAAGATATACCCGAAAAGCATCAATGGCACCAAAGCCATGAGGTAAAAATAAGATGGTGTGTCCCATTGCATCATTATACTACGCTTTTAAATAGAGTGATACGCAAACTCCATTCCATTAACAGCAAAGCCAACCCGCATAGGACAAACAATCTAAAATGTTCATCGTATGTAGTGTAGCTAAATTCCTCTACTTCTGTGGCCTCGAGCTTATTGATCTCGTCATAAATCGCCTCGAGCTTTTTGTTGTCTGTGGCACGGAAATAAATCCCGCCCGTCTGTTCGGCAACACTTCGCAGCAGGTCTTCATCAATTTCTACACGAGTGAGTCCATACCTAAAAGTCCCGTCTCGATTGATGGCCACTGGCGCCATCGCATTGCCATTACTCCCCAGTCCAATGGTATAGGTCTTTATCCCATACGAAGCCGCCAAACCAGCAGCGGTTGTTGGGTCTACAAATCCTGCGTTGTTTACCCCGTCTGTCAATAGTATGATGACTTTGCTCAAAGCTTTGCTATCTTTCAGTCGGTTCACGGCCGTCGCTAAACCCATTCCTATGGCCGTTCCGTCATTGATAAGGCCCCCTTCGTAATTGAGTACCGTAAGGGCGTTGCCAACCACAGCCTTGTCGCTAGTAATAGGCGTCTTGGTGTAGGCTTCTCCCGCATAAACCACCAACCCGATGCGGTCATTGATGCGGTCATCGACAAATTCGGAAGCCACTTTCTTAAGGGCGCTCAATCGGTTGGGACGAAGGTCTCGAGAAAGCATACTTGAAGATATGTCTATCGCCATCACAATGTCTATCCCTCGTGTGGTTTTGGTGCGGGTAGAAATATCGGCCGTTCTAGGCCTTGCCAAGGCAATAATAAAAAGTATAATGGCTAAAAGCCTCAAAATGTGAAGTATTGGGTACATCCTCGCCCAAAAAGTGGGTTGATCTATGCCCGAAAGTGTAGAAATTTGAAGCAAATTGCGTTTGTTTCTAACTCTCCAAAACATCCAAAATGCCAGTACTGGCACTACACACAGGGCCCACAAATATTCAGGATTCGCAAAGTTGTCTTGAACAAACATCATTGGACATTGGTGTTAAAGTCAATGGAATTCAAAATACGCGCTACAACATTAGAAACATAGGGGTCGCCGCGGTCATAAATAATCCGCACTTGTTGGAGGCCTTTGTTTTCGGCAAAATACAGCACTTGATACTCTTTGCGAATGGTTTCATTCTCATGGTTCCAATCAAAAGACCCGGAGAGGGCAACCCCTTGGGCACCCATAGGGGTTTGGGTTGCTTCGTCTTTTTGGAAAATATTGGTAGCCCCCATTTCTTCGAATTGTCGCAGTAAGGTAGCCGCTCTTTCGTTGATGTCTACTTCCTTTCCCTCGGGGTTCATAAACTGCTCGATGCGCAACAATAATTGAAAAGAATCTTCCAAACTTCCCATACCAAATTGCTGGACGGTCGAGCCCCCCGATGGAATGCGAGTCAGTACCTCAGGAGTGCTCATACGCACGGGAGTTGCGCCATAAATACTAGTAATCCAAGAGGCTTCGGTTAAAGCCAGAGTAGGATGGCCAAAAATACGGTCTTTGACAGATTGAAATCCATACAAGGCAACTGAGGTGCCAAATCCAACAAGCACAACTGCCACTCCGATCCAACCAATGCGTTTGAACTGTCGGAGGCGTTGTTGTTTGCGCATGGCCTTCCTATAGGCCTCGTCTTGAAGCCGTTCTTCCTCTGTGGGTTCTGGCAAAGCTTCTTTGGTTTGTTTTACTACCGACTCAATAGCCGTGCGATCGGCTACCGCATGATGTGCACCAGGTGCTGCTTTGGCAAACTTAACCAGATCTGCGGTTTCCAAAACCGATTGTAGGTTGTCTATGGTTTCTTTTCCTAAATCCAAGTTGCCAGCGTCACGCAATAGTTCCAATTTGGCAATAAGCTGAGACGAAGTGCTTTCCATAGCGTCTACGTGAGCATCGTCTTCCAAATAGTTTCGGACAATATCGGTGAGTGTCGAGTAGTATTTTTTGTAATCTTCCTGCTCCAGCAAATAGTCTGTCTCTAAAGCCTGAAGCGCTTGTAGGGCGCGCTCAAAAGGGGGGAGTGCTTTGCGTTTTTCACGCATCTTGTCGCGTGCTTTGACAAAGAGAAAATAACTCGCTACCAGAGCCCCCAGCAACAAAAACAAAATGGCATAGGGGCGCCACCAACCAGCTGTGTTTTTTTCAATTTCTATAATGGGCTTGATGGGGAATAAAGGTTGTTTGAGGGTGTCCACCTCAACATTGTGGACTTGTATTTTGAGGGAATCGGTCGAAAAAGGAATGCCGTCGACCCAAACTTTTTGTTGAGGAATATGGTAAGTGCCAGAGTCAAAATGAATCAGCGTGTAAACTCTCGACCAATCTGTTTTGTCGCCTACAAATGTGCGGTTGATTTTTGTGGTATCTATAATTTCAAAGGGCAAAAAGCTTTGGTCCTTGGGAAAAGCAACCTGGGCTGTGGAGTCGGTCTGTATGCGCAATTCATAGTGAATGTCCTCTCCTATGGTCATCGCGGTGGTGTCTACCAGGGCCTGCGGTTGGGGTTGCGCAAATGCCATGGCGCAAAGAAACAGAGTCAATATGTTGATCCCAGCTTTACCCACGATTTTTGAAATAGCCTAATAGTTTTTTTACATAACTCTCATCCATTCTACATGAAACCGCACCCGCGCCACTCTTGGTGAAAGATTCTTTGAAGTACCCCATTTGTTTGGCCACTTGCTGCTGATGTTGTTTGCGCAATTTTTTGGAGCCGGTGTCCACCAACCGAAATGCGCCCGTTTCTCCATCCAACATAGGCACCATCCCTAAGTGGGGCAACTCCATTTCGTGCTTGTCATAAACCCTAATTCCAGTCAAGTCGTGTTTGCGAGCCGCTATCTTGAGATTCTTAGCGTAACCTTCATCCATAAAGTCAGACATCAAAAAGACAATGGCTTTCTTTTTTAACACACTCGACATAAATTTTAGCGCTTCTGAAACGTTGGTTTTTCGGCTTACAGGTTGAAATTCGATAAGCTCTCTGATGATACGCAACACATGTGATTTTCCTTTTTTGGGTGGAATAAACAACTCGACTTGATCAGAGAATAAAATCAGGCCAACCTTGTCGTTGTTCTGAAGGGCCGAGAAAGCCAATGTGGCTGAAATTTCTGTGAGGTAATCTTTTTTGAATTGCTCGTGCGATCCGAAAAAGGCTGAACCACTCACATCGACAAGGAGCATAAGCGTCAATTCTCGCTCTTCTTCAAATACTTTGATAAAAGGCTCGTTGTATCGGGCGGTTACATTCCAATCTATGGCCCGTACATCATCACCAAACTGGTAGGGCCTGACCTCACTAAACGTCATCCCTCGTCCCTTAAAGGTACTGTGGTACTCCCCTCCAAAAATATGGTTGCTCAACCGACGTGTTTTGATCTCGATTTTGCGAACTTTCTGTAATAAGGATTTGGTATCCATTACGAATTATTGGTGGTTAACAGTTGGTGTGGGTGGGTTTAAGGAACTTCTACCGCATTGACGATGCGATTGATAATGTCCTCTGCGGTTACATTTTCGGCTTCTGCTTCGTATGTAATTCCGATACGATGGCGCAACACATCGTGAACAATCGCACGTACGTCTTCAGGAACTACATAACCTCGGCGCTTGATAAACGCATAGCACTTGGCGGCGGTCGCAAGGTTGATACTTCCTCTTGGAGAAGCGCCAAATCCAATCAAGGGTTTGAGCTCATCCAAACCGTAACGTTCAGGATAGCGCGTGGCAAAAACCAAATCGAGGATATATTGTTCTATTTTTTCGTCCATATAGACCTCTCGGACAGTTTTTTGGGCTTTCAGCACTTGTGCTGTGGTCACTATGGCTTTGATCTTCTCAGCGGCTCCATTGAGGTTGGCTCGTACAATTTGTTGTTCATCGCTTTTGTTTGGATAGTCAATAATTACTTTGAGCATAAAACGATCTACTTGTGCTTCAGGAAGAGGATAAGTCCCCTCTTGCTCCACAGGGTTTTGGGTTGCCATCACCAAGAATGGGGGTTTGAGGGCAAAGCTCTCATCGCCAATGGTCACTTGTTTTTCTTGCATGGCCTCAAGCAGGGCCGACTGTACCTTAGCAGGAGCTCGGTTGATCTCGTCGGCAAGTACAAAATTGGCAAACACCGGGCCTTTTTTGATGCTAAAATCATTCTCTTTCATGTTATAAATCATCGTTCCTATAACATCTGCGGGCAGTAGATCGGGTGTAAACTGTATGCGGCTAAACGAGGCTTTGATGGCTTTGCTCAGAGAATTGATGGCCAATGTTTTAGCCAATCCAGGGACGCCCTCCAGCAAGATGTGTCCTTGGCCCAAAAGCCCTATGAGCAAGCGCTCGGTCATGTGGCGTTGTCCAACAATCACTTTGCCCATTTCCATGTTGATCAAATCGACAAAGGCACTTTCTTTTTCAATTTTTTCGTTCAAAGCTTTGATGTCCACTTGTGTTTGTTCCATTAGGTCAAATTTTATTGAAAAATAGGTATCATTTATAAGGGTTGCAAGTTGGGTAAAAATTTGGGTGAAATCTGTTAATAATTGGTTAAAAAAGAGCCTTTTTAAGGAGTGATATCTGCAAGGTCTTTGTAAATTTAAATGCAGAAATGAATTTGGAATTTGCATAGAGAAGATGATCAACAAACGTTTGTTGGTAAAAAGCCTATTGGCCCATAATGACGAAAACAGTTTTTATGACAAAAAACTCCGTCTCAATATTGGGCAAAAAGAAGGCAAGGCCAAGTTTTTAAAACATATATGCGCCTTATCAAATTCCAATCCTAAAAACAATTCCTATATCGTTGTTGGAATCAAAGATGAGGAAAATGAAATCGTGGGGGTCGATTTTTTCGACGATGCCAAGCTCCAAAACCTTATCAACGCCTACTTGGAAAACCCGCCTATTGTGGCATACGAAAACATCCATTTTCCCCACCTGCCAGAAGGCAAAGTGGTGGGGTTGGTAACCATTCAGCCCACAGAAAAGCTTACGGCACTGCGCAAAAATATTTGGAAATACTATGGAGGGTCTGTCTATTTCAGAGAAGGAAGCATCTCTAAGCCGCAAGTCTTTGACATCGAAGTCGTAGACACCAACTCCGAAGTGGTTGCAGACATAGAAAACCATGCGCGCAACAACATTGAGCTTACCTTGGATGGGGTAGTTGATTTTGTGCAACGTCACCACAGTGGGCTGCACACCAACTACAAGGTGTTTAAAGAAACCTTCGTGGTGTGTTGGGCAGGTATGGAGAAAAGAGTCAAAGACCGCCTGTATTATTCACGTGTAGATGTGGAGCTGATCAATGAGCAAGTCAAGCTTTTTTATTCGGCTTATGACGAAGTCGAGATTGTGTACGACGACCACTCTTTTGGGCTTGTAGAATATGTGCGCTTGGGACTCAATGATTCATACAAGTATTATCCACTCGAGCAAGTCAACCTATTGTTTGACAACAATGGCACCTACCAAATTCAAACCGACTTTTTATTCAAACCGCCCAAATTTGATAAAAAGAACCTCCATCATATCTACAACAACCAGAAAGCCCTGTTGCTGAAGCTCAACCAAAAAGCAAAGCTGACCCCTAGGCAAACCAAAGAAGCCGAAAGCTTGGCCGCTACCCTGATGCTGTGTTACCTCAACGGCTTTGAAGAGGCCAAAACGTTGATTTTTAAAGCCCAAGAAGCGATGAAGGGATTAAATGAAAAAGCCCATCAAAACCACAAGGACACCCTGAGGATTTTAAGAAAGATAAAGTACCACTAATGCTGAAGGGTGGCGAGAAAATCCGCCACGACTTGGGAAACCAAATGATCGACTGCCTCGCCGGCTTTAATTTTGTCTCTTACTTGAGTGGCAGAAATGTCCATAAAAGGCGCGTCGATGAGTATGCGTTTCTCTCCGGGCGTGGGTAGGTCGAAGCCCATTCGCGGATAGATCATGATTTCGTAGTCCAATAGCTCCAGGCCCTTTTTCCATTGTGGGATTTGCGCAAAGGTGTCTGCGCCCATCAACAACACATACGATGCAGCGGCGTCTTGTTGAATCAAGTGGTGCAGGGTGTCTAAGGTATAACTGGGCTTGGGCAAATGAAACTCTACATCGCTGACCGACATATTGGGCTGGTTTTCCAAGACCTTTTCCGCCAATGCCAATCGCTGTTGTTCTGGCAATAGATCGGCTTGTTTTTTAAAGGGGTTTTGAGGGGTTACCACAAACCTAACCTGCTCGATTTGTTGGGTCTGGAGTGCGGCCTTGGCCACGCCTAAATGACCGTGATGAATGGGGTTAAAACTGCCAAAAAACAATGCGGTTTGACTCATTGGTTTAAAAAATCTGCCACTATGCGGTAGAGTTCCGACTGGGCTTGTTCTAAGTTGTCGTTGGTTATGATGTGGTCAAATTGGTCGGCCATGGCCATTTCTTGTGTGGCTTTTTGTAGCCGAACCTCAATAGCTTCTGAGCTGTCTGTGTTGCGCTGATGCAGTCGTTGAGACAAGACTTCCATGTTGGGGGGCTTTATAAAAATAGAACATGTCTGTGCTGGGTATTTGTTTTTGATGTTGATGCCCCCGACGGTGTCTATGTCAAACACCACATGTTTGCCTTGCGCCCATATACGCTCGATTTCGCTGTGCAGTGTGCCATAAAACATCTCTGGATAGACCTCTTCATATTCCACAAAAGCACCGGCTTGGATTTGTTTGCGAAATTCCTCCACAGACATAAAAAAGTAGGCTTCCCCCTGTTTTTCTTGACCTCTTGGAGCCCGCGATGTGGCCGAAACAGAAAATGCCAATTTCAGGTCAGCGTGTTCCATCAGTCTTTTGGCCAAAGTGGTTTTTCCGCTGCCCGATGGTGCCGACAATACGATGCATTTGTTCATTTATAGCACGTTGAGCAGTTGTTCTTTGATGCGTTCTAGCGCATCTTTCATTTCTACCACCTGTTTTTGAACGTCTACATCGTTGGCTTTGGAGCCGATGGTATTGACCTCTCGTCCGATTTCTTGGGCGACGAACCCCAGTTTTTTGCCTTTGGTTGGTGTTTTGCTGTCCAAAATCTCTCTAAAATAGATTAAGTGTTGTGACAGGCGCACCAGCTCTTCGTTGATGTCGAGTTTTTCGAGATAGTAGACCAGCTCTTGTGCAAAGCGGTTCTCATCTGCTTCTACGGACAATTGCGCAAGCGCCTCTTTCAAACGAGTCTTGACCTTCTCTGTTCGTTGGTCCTTGAGTGCGCGCACCGCTTCCAATCCGTTTTCGATCGTCTGCAACTGATGGAGCAAATCTGAATGCATGGCCGCACCCTCTTGCTTTCTATGGTCTGTAAGTTGATCCGTGGCCATACGAATCAATTCCATAAGCATTTGTTGTTCTTGCTCCGACAAGCTGTGCTGCTGGGGAAGCAAAGCCTCTGGCAAGCGGAGTGCCATCTGCAGGTGTTGGCCTGCTTCGGCTTGGGCGATGTCTTGTAGTTGGGCAATATAGGCCTTGATAACCTCCTTGTTTAGGGTCGCAGCAGTCGTGGCACCTGAAGCTTCGCGTTGAATGTTTAGGTCGATCTTTCCTCGAAGCAGTGCCTGCCCGACTTGTTTGCGTATGTCTTGTTCCAATACGCGAAAAGCTTGAGGCAGGCGCAGGTTGAGTTCTAGGTTTTTGCTGTTTAGCGCGCGCATCTCAACAGCCATTTTAGTACCGTCGGTTTCTTGCTCGGACCGACCAAAACCGGTCATGGAAAAAATCATACCTCTGCTTTGGGCTCAAAGGTACGAAAAGAGTGGGTTTTCAGAGAGGTGCGTGTCTGCCTGTCTGTAAGATAGGGGTAAAACATATTGCTGTTATAAAACACGTCCCCGCTTCTAATATGTGCGCCAGGGGTTGCTGGGCAAGGCCTTGGTCTGCGTTTACAGTCCAAAAACACGTATCTCATCCACAAAATACCCGCCATCCAATTGGGTGTTGGTGCCAGAGCCTACACACTTAAAGGCTATATAGAGGCGCCCCGTATAGGCCGATAGGTCTATTTCGCCCGAGGAAACAAAATCGTACCAATCGTCTGCCATACTTGCCAAATGTGCCGCAACAGGCGTCCAAGTGGCTGACAACACATCCGTACCATCAAAATCGGTAGAAACAAACACCTCGAGGGTGTTGTCGACAGATTGCAGATGGTGTTGCGCCGTTTGAAAAACCAATATCTCTTCACTGTGCTCGTCCATGTCTATGGGGGGTGTGACCAACCAACCAATGTTAAGCAAGTCTCCTGACTGATAGGAGCTAAACTCTGTGTAGCCATTGTCACCAAAAATTTCTTCGATCCACAGTCTGTTACCTGCCTCGGCAAAGTTGGTCCAGCCTTCCAAATCTAGGTCTGTGTTGTGGTCAATGTGCTGAAAATCCTCCTCAAAAATGGTGTCGGGCAGGCTACAGGGTTGCTGATCAAACATCAGGTCTTGGTAATGATTGAGTACCAATACCAAATCAGATCCGTTGAATGTTTTGGTGATAATTCCTTGAATGGTTCCGCCCAATGCGGGTATGGGCATCTGGGCGAAGTCGGCAAAACTGCTGGTTTCCAGTAAGAATTCGGTTTTTTGAAGCCCTTCACACGATTCTATGGTGCGCTGGGTGTCAAAATTATCAAAAGGGTCTACCAATGGAGCCCCTTGTTCCGACAAGGCAAAATGGGTTTGTTCTATGGCCACAAACATACCAATGTGGGCGTCGGACAACTCCGATAAAAGCACAGGCATGGGCGCTACAGACGAGTTTTGGCCTCGCAAGAGAATTTCGTTGGCATGGTTTTCTCTGATGGCTTCCACCTCATCATCGTCGTTTTTGTGACCCCCAATGGCAATCACGCCGTCGCCTGTGCGAGTTTCACCCACAAACAGTCCCTTTAGATCAATAAACACCTCTCTGCCCTGGTCGTATTTGTTGTGTAGTTCCCTGCGGTCTACAACAACTTTCATCGCGGCTGTGGGCTCACTGGGGTGGTCTTGGATATAGAGCTCTTTAAAAAAATTGCCCGAGGCGTCCGAGGAGACCACATAGCCTTTGACCACAAGCGGAGCGGTGATTTCGAGAGCCTCATCGCCTACATACAAGGCTTTGACTTGGTCGATGCTAACCAGCGCTTTGTCTTCGGTTTCTATGGCTTGCAATAAAGCCCGTAGGCGTTGGTTTTCTTCATTGCCCAACGTGGCAGGCACCTCAAATTCTCGAGGTTGTACGCAACAAATGACAAAAGATAAAAAGGAAAATAAAAGTAGCTTTTTCATGGGTTTGGGGTTTAAAATCTAAGATATAAGTTCAAAAAAAATGTGGTGCCACGACCATACCAATATTTGGGGCCAAAGCGCCTTCTAGGGGCTTGGGTGTCTTGGAGCAAGGTGCGGTAATTGGCGCCTCGAGCTTGTTCATAGCCGCCCGTTCTATATGCTTCGCCGAACAAGTTGTTGATGCTGCCAAAAAAACCCAGGTATTTATCCCCGAGCTTCCATGACTTACCCCCAACAAGATTGACCACCAAATAGTCCTCGAATCGTTCTTGCTCGAGCAATCCTCTTGCGACCTCCTCGTTATAATCAACAAAAGGCAAGCCATCGTCATCCAGCAAAAAATTTTGTGTTCTGGTTATGGGGCTAATGTCCAAGTAACTTCTCGAAAACCCATTGACTGTGGCGCCTATCCACCAAAAATTGGGGTCTCTGTATTCAAAACCTAAAGAGTAGGCTTGTTGGGGGCCTACTGCCAATCGATAGTTTTTGAGTTGAGACTGCCCTAGGTCCAAATAGCCCTGTTCAAAATCATCGGAAGTGAGATACAAATGTGGGTTGTTTGCGTAGGTGTATTGGCCTATGGAGCCCGCCGCCTTGAGCTTGAGGGTGGACAGCGCTTGTATGTCAAGTCCAAACTCAGCGCCCACAAATTGCTTCTCGACGCCTTGCAATACTTCTTGCACAAAAGCTGAAGTATCGCCCCCTATGCCATCTGCAAAGAAAAAAGAAACTTCAGTCCCCTCTGTTGAGCGCGTGTAAAACCCACTCAGTCGGGCATCAATGATAGGGGTTCGATAATAATAACTGACATCACCTGAAAGCAGTTGTTCTTCTAAGAGCTCAGACCCGACTGCCGCGCCGACCACATCGTTGTTTTCCCTTGGATTGGAAAAGCTGTTTCTAATCGTAGGCGGTTGTTGTACCCAAGCAGCGTTGAGGTCGATCCAGTGCCTGCCTGTCAGTCGGTATTGCCAACCGGCTTTTAGCCCCACTCCTGTGAAATTAAGGTTTTGGCTTTTGCCTTTGGAGTTGTCGGCAAAGGCCTCGTGCCGAAATTGGCCATCTCTCTGATAGCTGGTTTGGTTGAACTGAGCAGACAAATAGCCCTTGCTGTTTTCAGGCCCAAATTCGATTTTGGTGGTTGCGCCCCAGCGAGATGCATGCATGATGTAGTGATAACGATATTTCCCACCAAGACCTACAAGTGCGCCATCACCATCTAGGTCGTAGGCGTGTTGATCAAATGCGTCCTGATTGCGTAGGCCCAAACCGCCCAAAAGGTCTGTAGGTTCAGCAAAGTTTTCTGATCGCAAAAGGCTGGCATGCATCGCCATGCTCCAAAAACTGTGATCTCCGAGGCGCAGCTGCAGTGAAGAGACCCACGAAAATAAGCGATCGTCATTGCGGTCTTCATAAAGCGCAAACACATTGGCTCTGCCGTTGTCTGCCTTGGTTTGGTTGGCTTCATAGAGGGCTTCCCAATCGACTTGGCCACTGGCTAAAAATTCTTGTTCCAACTGAAAGGCTTCTGCATAATCAGGGCCATCACTCTCTGAAAGTGGATAGCTCGGCAGTTTCTGATAATAGGTCGGGTCTGGATTGACCCCGCCAGCGTAGTCAAGTCTGCTGTTGGCAATCTCTCCAAATTGATACGCCATGGAGGTTTGTATGCTCGTTTTATCGTTGGCTTGCCAGTAGTGGCTTGCCATGACAATGGGTTCAGACACTCTTTTGATGCGCGCATTGCGCTTTGTGCCATCCTGATAGCCCCAATAGGCGTTGTACCTAATGCCTTTGAGGTCATAAACTTCCTGGGTGTGGGGGGATGACTTGCCTCTTCTGTTGGGCGTATACATCAATGTGAGGTTAAAACTGTGACGGTTATTCAAAATCTTATCCGCCGAAAACATAAATGACTGAGCGTCATAAAACGTACCCTCTTGATACCCCTCCAAACCCCACCGTCCCCCGACAGCCGCCACAAAAGCCCAGTTGTTTGCGTTGAGCCCTGTGGCGTAGCTCGCCAATACGCGTTGGTTATAGCTGCGATCAGAAAAAGAATACGTCAAACGCCCCCCCTGACGGAAGTTCGTGGCGCGCGTACTTATGTTGGTGGTGCCAATGAGCCCTCCAAAATGGGCAGAGGCAGATTGGCTATACTGGGTCAATGTGCTGTTGCGCAATACATCATTTAGCCCGCCCCAATTGCTCCATTGGGGTCTTCCGTCCGAGAACTTGTTCATCTCAATGTTGTTTAAAAGCATTTTGCCGTGAGATGAGTCCAGACCCCGCGTTCGAAAGAAAGCCACACTAAATTCGAAGGCTACCGTTCTCAAAAAGGTGTCTTGAGAAGATTGTAGCAGGCCAGACAGGTTGTCTGAAGTGGCAGTATCATCATCAAGTTCGTCGTCTGATAGCGAGATCCAACTTACTGAGTCCTCAATGATGTCTGACAAAGGGAAGAAAGCCAAAGTGCCTAAATTGTTTTGACGTTGGGTTTCAGAAAATACAACCGTAAGGGTCAATGCTTCGTATCCTAAAGCAGAAATTACAATGTCATAAGTACCCATGGGCAGTGCGTCAAACACAACTTCTCCTGAGGATGTGGGCGTGCCCACAAATACGCTTTCTCCCATTTGTACACTAATCTCATCCAAACTTTGGAGACTGTGGGCGTCCAACGGACGAAACGATAACTGTGTGTTTTGAGAAAGTAAAAGCTGGGAAAAAAGTAGGAGTACGGGGCAAATATATTTCATAGGTAAAGTTCAGTTGACATAAATACGAGTAAGATTGGGTACCTTAGCTAAGGTAAAAAAATATCTCAAATCTTTTATAAATTAATGCCTTATGTTCCCAAATTTTATATTGAGTCTCTTGCTGTTTTTCGGCCATGCCCTCTGTGGTCAAAATCCCTATGAAATACACACTATTGCCTTCTACAACGTAGAAAATCTCTTTGATGCAGTCGATGATCCCTTAACAGATGACGATGACCGTACTCCAAATGGAAAAGATCGTTGGACAGAAGCCATTTATTTTCAAAAATTGGCCAATACGGCCCACGTAATCCAACAAATCGGAAGTCCAACCACCCAGGGGGCGCCTGCGATCATTGGGCTGTGTGAGGTAGAAAACCGCAAGGTATTGGAAGACCTAATAAGAGAACCTGCCTTACGGGATTTTGACTATGGTATCATTCATTTTGAGTCCCCAGACGAACGTGGTATTGATGTGGCCCTGCTGTACCGCAAAGCCTTTTTCGTTCCTGAGCATTTTCGAAAACATGTGCTGTATCTATACGACCGCAATAGAGAACGTGATTTTACCAGAGACCAGCTCGTGGTAACCGGTTTTTTGGGGGGTGAACGCATTCATGTCTTGGTCAACCATTGGCCCTCAAGAAGTGGCGGGCAGGCTAGAAGCGCGCCCTATCGGTTGAGGGCGGCAAAGCTTAATAAACGTATCATAGATTCGATTCAAAGATTGGAGCCCACCGCCAAAATTCTCAGTATGGGCGACTTTAATGACGATCCCATAGATGATGCTTTCAAAGACGTACTACAAACCATAGGGAATAAAAAACAAGCCATCGACCAACAGAAGCTCTTTAACCCTATGGAGCGCTTGTTTAAAAATGGATATGGAAGCAGCAGTTATAGAGACCGCTGGCATATGTTGGATCAAATCTATATGACACACGCCTGGTTAAACCCCGCAGAACATACTTGGCAATACTGGCAAGCCCATATCTTTCAGCCTTCGTTTCTCATCAATTCAAAAGGCAGGTTTAAAGGCTATCCCTTTAGAAGTTTTGCTGGGGGTCAATTTACCAATGGCTACAGTGATCACTTTCCGGTGTATACCTATGTAGTTCGTCGGGCTGAAAATCAGGACTGAAACAACGCCTTTAGCTCGGTGGCTTCTTCGGGTGAAAGTTTACCAGCCAAAATCAGGCTGAGTTGCCTGCGGCGCAACGCCGCATCGTAGCGTTGCTGTTCCAAATCGGTTTCAGGAGCTATGGGCGGTACGGGAGTGGGCTTACCATCGGCGTCGACCGCCACAAAAGTATAAATGGCCTCGTTGACTTTTTCGCGTTGGGTCATACTGCCACGAGGCTCCATCCAGACGTCGATAAATACTTCCATGGATGAGCCAAAAGCACGAGACACCTTGGCTTCCAACATCAACACACTGCCCAGTGGGACAGGCTTGCTAAAATGTACGTGATTGACAGAAGCGGTTACCACAATGTTTTCGGCATGGCGCTCGGCAGAAATGCAAGCCGCACGATCCATTCTGGCCAACAACTCTCCTCCAAACAAATTGTTGAGTGGGTTGGTGTCACTTGGTAGCACCAAATCCGTCATCACGGTTTTGGAATGTTCTGGCGATTTGGCAATCATGGGTTACTGTTTAAGAAGCCAAGCGTCCTTGATTTCGTCGCGCTGCACTTGGCGAAGAAAAGCAACGGCAGCAGATTTATCAGAAAAACTGCCCAAGCTCACAGGGTGTAGACCCCGGTTGTTGGGACTGAGCTGATGCGCCCCCGCATAGCCTTTAGATTGTAAGGTTTGCACATAACGCTCCGCGTTGGTAGGCACCCCAAAGGCACCTCCAATGATATGGTACTGCTCTCTGGATGTGTTGAGCGTAAGTACAGGGAGGTCTCCCAAATCGAATACGGCCTCCTGAACTTCTTTTTGGGCTTCTGATCGTAGCGATGCTTCTTGAACAAGCAACTGGTCTTGAGCATAGTCATTATAACTAAATACGCCTGCATAGCCAATGGCCAAAGCGACTGCGGCGGCAGCGGCATACCTAACAAATGTAGAAGTAGGGCTGGTGGATGTGGCCACAGGAATTTGTTTGGGTGGAATTGCCACAGAGCGATCTACTTTGAGGGCTGGAACGGGCACAAGCCCAAAAGATGCCGCAAGGTGGTTGTGTGTTTTAGAGGGGGTGAAAACAATGCTTTTTTCGGCATTCAAAACCAGGGTTCCTATACGCTCTAAAGTGAGCGTTTCGCCTTGGTGGAGTTGTGCTTTCCAGCGCACTACCTCTTTGTGGATGGCACGAACGGCTTCCTCATAAACCATCTGTTCGGATTGGGTTACCGCATGGGCTAATAATCCATCGTTGGACTGTAGCTGGCTGTTAAATGAAATGCTTTTGGAAGGAGGATATATCACTTGATCGGCCTCATTGAGCAGCGCTGAAACAGGTTCGCCCAAAAAAGCCCCAAAACCAGGAACGGTTACACAATCGTAGCGATACAATAATTGACTGATGTGTTTGGTAAGCTGCATGCTCAAAAATAAAGAATTTTTTTGGGTTTTCTCGCCTCGATATTGCATAAACCACAATGTTTGATAACTTCGTACAAAAGCCCCATCATGCATGAACCTTTGGCCTTAATGGCCCTGCTCAACGCCAAACACATTGGCCCCCGAACCGCACGAATATTGCTGGCACACTATCAAACCGCAGCGGAGGTGTTTCGTCATAAAAACAAGAAAAAACCAAACCTTCCTGGCGTAGGTCCCGTAGTTTGGGAGGCGTTGAGAAACCCTGCCATATTCCATGCCGCAGAACAAGAATGGGCAAGAATGGAAAAAAACAACCTCTTATTTCTGGATTTCCGCGACCCTAGGTTTCCCCAACTTCTAAACCATTGTTCAGACGGGCCGTTGATGCTTTTCTACAGTGGCACAGCGATTCCCAATTCAAAGCGTATTCTTGCGATTGTGGGCACCCGAACCGCATCCGAAGACAGCAAGCGTTTTACACAAAACTTGATTGCACAACTACAGCCTTACCACCCGATTATAGTGTCAGGCTTGGCTCATGGAATTGACATTTGTGCGCATCGCGCAGCACTCGATGTGGGCTTGAAGACATATGCTTGTCTGGCTCATGGTATTCAACATTGTTATCCAACATATCACTCAAAAACAAGGAAACGCATGGAGGCAGAAGGCGGAGGTTGTCTGACGGAATACTGGAGCAATACAGCCATTCAGCGGGGTCACTTTCTGGGCAGAAATCGAATCATCGCAGGGTTGGCACAAGCCACTTTGGTGATTGCCTCAGGGTGTCGGGGTGGGGCGATGAGTACCGCTCGATATGCTAGAGATTACAACCGAGAAGTTTATGCGGTGCCCGGAGGGCCTTACGAATCCTCCCAAGCGGGGTGTAACCTCCTCATAAAAACACATGTGGCCCAATTGGCAGATAGCGCACAAGACATCGTACAATCATTGGGTTGGGAGAAAGTGGGGGAAGAAATCCCCAGACAAGCCGTTCTTTTTACATCCGATGATCCTGAACAACAAAAGATTCTTGACCAGCTCAAAAACGGACCTGAATTGCTAGATCTCATAGCAATACACACAGGCATCCCTGTGTCTAAAACAGCGACGTTATTATTTGAGTTGGAAATGATGGGGGCCGTGCGCCCCATGGCTGGGAAAAAATTTGGTTTGGTCTAGAGCCCCAAACGCGAGCGCACTCTTTCTAAAACGGGGTTGGCGGTTTGTTGTGCGCGTTTTGCACCTTGTTTCAAGATCTTCTCTATAGCAGTTGTGTCGTTCATGTGGTCATGAAAGCGTTGGCGGGCTGTGCCAAACTTGCTCAAAAGGGCTTCATACAATGCTTGCTTGGCATGTCCGTAGCCATAACCACCCGAAGTGTAATTATCGTGCATTTCTTTCACCTCACTAGCTGAAGCAATCTGCTTGTACAAAGAAAAAACCGTACAGCTATCTGGGTTTTTGGGGGCTTCCAACGGAGTGCTATCAGTGGCAATCCCCATCACTTGTTTGCGAAGTTGTTTTTCTGGCAAAAACACATTGATGATGTTGTTTTTGGATTTACTCATCTTGCCGCCGTCTGTTCCCAACACATACATATTGGCATCTCGGACCACGGCCTCGGGCAACACAAATGTTTCTCCAAATTTGGCATGGAAACGATTGGCCACATCACGTGTCATTTCCAAATGCTGTAATTGATCTTTTCCGACAGGTACCTGGTCGGCATCATAAAGCAAAATATCTGCCGCCATAAGCATGGGGTATGTAAACAGTCCCGCATTGATGTCTTCCAATCGATCGGCTTTGTCTTTGAAAGAGTGTGCCAATGCCAGTCTGCTGTAGGGGAAAAAACAGTTCAAATACCACGCAAGTTCCGTGACCTGAGGCACATCAGATTGTCTGTAAAAACAAGTGGTTTCAGGGTTCAGTCCACAAGCCAGCCAAGCGGCCGCTGTGTATAAGGTATTGTGTTTGGCTTGTTCAGCATCTTTGATTTGGGTCAAAGCATGCAGGTCGGCTATAAACAAAAATGATTCGTGATCGGGCTTGTTGGCAAGCTCTATGGCAGGAAGTATGGCGCCTAACAAATTTCCCAAATGCGGGGTTCCCGTACTTTGAATTCCAGTAAGAATACGCGCCATATGAATCGTGAGTTTATCGCTACTACAAAGGTAGGCGTTTTGGATTATCCTCAAATTAGTATTTTTGGCCATGCTAAAATGGCTACGAATTGCCCTTCTTGGGTTGTGGAATGTCTGGTTTTACATATTGGCGGGAATCGGCGTAATTTTATGCTTACCCCTGTTGATCTTATTTCTTCAGCGTGAGTCTTGGTATCGTTATGTGTTTTGGTTGGCGCGCCGTGTGTGGTCACCCATCATTATGTACGGTATGGGGTTTTGGCCTAAAGTCAAAAAATTACAAAAACTAGAAAAAGGCGGGAACTATATGTTTGTGGCCAATCACCTAAGCATGATTGACATTATGATGGTATTGATGGCCGTTCCCAACCCTTTTGTGTTTGTCGGCAAAGCAGAGTTGCAGCGCATTCCTTTGTTTAAATACATCTACCGTCGCGCGGCCATTTTGGTAAACAGAGAAAGTGCTCAAAGCCGAAAAAGTGTTTATCCAAACGCCCAACGAAAACTCGACATGGGCTATAGTATTTGTATCTACCCAGAGGGATTGGTGCCACACCCCGATGTGTTTCTTGCTCCTTTTAAGAATGGTGCTTTTAGCCTGGCCATACAATACCAAATCCCCATTGTGCCCATAACCTTGCCCGATTGTAAAAAGCGGTTTCCGTTTCAATTTTCATACAAATACTGGGTAGGGAAGCCGGGAATTGTACGGGCAACCATTCACCCACAAATAGAAACCAAAGGGTATACCCCAAAAGACGTACAAAAACTCAAAGGGGAGGTTTATGAGTTCTTAAGCAATGCGCTTAAGGCTGAAGGCTATTCCTGATTGTCCTGGCTGCGAATAAGGCCTTCAATTTCTTCAGCCAATTCCACATTGTCCTCAAGAAGCTTGATAACCGTCTCTCGGCCTTGACCCAATTTGGTATCTCCGTAGCTAAACCAAGAGCCGCTTTTTTGAATAATTTCCGATGCGACCCCCAAGTCTAAAAGTTCACCTGTTCGAGAAATCCCTCTGCCATAAAGTATGTCAAACTCAACGGTCTTAAATGGTGGCGCTACCTTGTTTTTGACGACCTTGACGCGTGTGCGGTTTCCGTTGATTCCACCTTGAGCATCCTTAATTTGCGTAGATCGACGAATGTCCAAACGCACAGAAGCGTAAAACTTCAGCGCGTTTCCACCTGTAGTGGTTTCTGGGTTGCCAAACATCACGCCTATTTTTTCACGCAATTGGTTGATGAAAATCACCGTACAATTCGTTTTGCTGATCGAAGCGGTGAGTTTGCGCAATGCCTGCGACATCAGTCGGGCATGGAGGCCCATTTTTGAGTCCCCCATTTCGCCTTCAATTTCGCTTTTAGGCGTCAACGCAGCCACGGAATCTATGACAATGATGTCTATGGCTCCTGAACGAATGAGGTTGTCTGCAATCTCCAATGCTTGCTCCCCGTGGTCGGGCTGAGAAACAATCAGCTCGTCTATGTTTACGCCCAAACTTTGGGCATAATACCTATCAAACGCGTGTTCGGCATCTATAAAGGCTGCAATGCCGCCGTTTTTTTGACATTCGGCTATAGCATGTAGCGTTAGGGTCGTTTTTCCCGAAGATTCAGGGCCGTAAATTTCAACCACACGACCTCTTGGGTAGCCCCCTACGCCCAAGGCCGTATCTAGCCCTAAAGACCCAGAAGAAATCGCTTCAATTTCTTCTTGCGCCTCATCGTTCATACGCATCACGGTTCCCTTGCCGTATGCTTTGTCCAATTTGTCTAGCGTAAGTTGTAATGCCTTGAGTTTGGCGTCTTTTTCATTGCCCATATTCGGAATTTTTCAGAACCCTAAAAATACAATATTCATATCAAAAAAAGGCAGTGTAATTGCGATTTTTAAATTCATACCTTTGTCGAGTAAACTTAATCCCGTATAGCATGCAACTGTACAATACATTAAGTGCGCATGAGCGTGCGGCGCTGATTGATCAGGCCGGAGACGAACGCCTGACTTTGTCGTTTTATACCTATGCGCATATCCAAAATCCCCCATTGTTTAGAGACTTTTTGTTTATACACTGGGACAAGCTCGAAGTGCTTGGGCGCATCTATGTATCCTATGAGGGTATCAATGCGCAGCTATCGGTTCCTGCCAAAAATTTTGATGCGTTTAAAAAACATCTGGACAGTGTTGATTTCCTAAAGGGGATCCGATTAAACATTGCCATTGAACAAGACAACAAGTCTTTTTTAAAGCTAAAAATTAAAGTCCGCAAAAAAATTGTGGCTGACGGCCTAGACGACAAGGCCTTTGATGTGACCAACTGTGGGGTACATGTCAATGCCAAAGCCTTCAACGAATTGATTCAAGACCCAGATACTTTGTTGGTAGATATGAGGAATCACTATGAAAGTGAAATAGGGCATTTTGAGGGGGCTATCACTCCCGACGTAGACACTTTTCGTCAGTCACTTCCGCTGATCGAGAAAGATCTTGAAGAGCACAAATCCGATAAAAAACTTGTCATGTATTGCACAGGGGGTATTCGTTGTGAAAAAGCCAGCGCCTACTTCAAACACAAAGGTTTCGAGCAAGTATACCAGCTCGAAGGGGGCATCATTGAATATGCGAGACAAGTGGCGGCTCAAGGTCTTGAAAACAAGTTTAAGGGCAAAAATTTTGTGTTTGATGACCGACGGGCTGAGCGTATTTCAGCAGAAGTCATTTCGAATTGTCACCAATGTGGAGCGCCTTGTGACACCCATGTCAACTGTGCGAACGAAGCTTGTCATTTGTTGTTTATACAATGTGAGGCTTGTGCGGCAGCGCATCAAGGCTGTTGCTCGACAACGTGCGAAGAGGTTATTCGGTTGCCTGAAGCTGAGCAAAAACGTTTGCGAAGAGGGACCAAAAACAGCAATAAAATTTTCAAAAAAGGGCGTTCTTCAGAACTTGCTTTTATGAATAAATCTAACTGACAACATGGGTTGTGTAAGCTGTAGCAGTACAAAAGATGGCATCCCGCGGGGGTGTAAAAACAACGGTACTTGTGGTGCAGACGGCTGCAACAAGCTCACGGTCTTTGACTGGTTGTCAGGAATGCAGGTCTCTGGAAAAGTTGAAAATCGGGTGGAAATTCGATTTAAAAACAGCCGTAAGCAATTTTATGAAGTCCCCGATTCGCTTTCTTTATCTGTGGGCGACGTGGTGGTAACCGAAGTGGCCAAAGGCGGCTATGATGTGGGTATTGTGAGCCTTACAGGAAGTCTGGTGGCGGTTCAAATGCAACACAAAAAAGTGAAGGTTGCTTCTTTGCCTAAGGTGTTGCGAAAGGCAAGTCAAAGCGAAATAGAAACTTGGTCACAAGCTAGGGATAGAGAGCCTGAGGTTCAGAAACGCGCAAGAGAACTGGCGCTTTCACTGGGTCTGGCGATGAAGCTTTCGGATGTAGAATTTCAGGGTGATGGGCGAAAAGCTACTTTTTACTACACCGCTGAAGGGCGTGTTGATTTTAGGCAGCTTATCAAAGACATGGCCTCTGTATTTGGCATTCGGATTGAAATGCGGCAAATCGGTCTGCGCGAAGAAGCCTCACGTCTGGGTGGTATTGGTTCGTGTGGGCGTGAGCTGTGTTGTTCCACTTGGCTAACAGATTTGCGGGCAGTAAACACTTCGGCAGCGCGTTATCAGCAATTGTCACTCAATCCACAGAAACTCGCTGGGCAATGTGGCAAGCTAAAGTGTTGTCTGAATTTTGAGCTCGACACATACCAAGATGCACTAAAGGGCTTTCCAAGAACCGACTGTAAGATCAAAACCGAAAAAGGGGTGGCTGTTTGTCAAAAAACAGATATTTTCCAAGGTGTGATGTGGTTTGCCTATAAAGGGGAATGGTCTGTATGGCATAAGCTTCGTGTAGACCAAGTGCATCTGTTGTTGCAAAAAAACAAAAACGGAGTGCTTGTTGAGAGCATTGAGCCCTACAGCGAAGATGCCAATCAGGAGCGCCGTTCTTCCTTGAATTTCGAAAATGCCGTAGGGCAAGACAGCCTTAGTCGTTTTGACAGAAACAAAAACCGAAGGAGGACAAAAAAACACAAGGGCAAAAGAAGAAACCACGCTAAAAATAAGACCCCATGAAAACCCTACATGTTTTATCAGTACTTATTCTCATTGTGGGTTGTTCTTCTACTGGAGAAAAGCTCTATTTTGAATCTTTTGATAAAGGATGGAGCCAAAAAAAAGAAGTTGTGTTTGACTTTTACAATGCGAAGCCGTCTGAGGCATACCATCTTTTTTTGTATATACGAAACAACGAAAAATATCCGTTTGCCAACATACACCTTGTTGCCCAACTAAAAGATCCTTTGGGGACTACGATAACAGACACCTTGACTTACCGGCTTGCTGCGCCTGATGGTCGCTGGCTCGGAAAAGGGATATTGTCAAAAGAAAGCAAATTATGGTACAAGGAAAACCTTGTTTTGCCCTATATTGGAACCTATGAAATCCGTGTGCGTCAGGCCATGCGATACAACGAAAACATAGCGCCTCTTGAGTTGTTGCCTGGGGTCGTGGCAGCAGGAATTGGTGTGGAAAAAGCACAATAAGTTATGACCAAAAAGACACCTAAGAAAGTGACAAAAAAGCATGCCAAACCACTTCGTTGGTTTTGGTGGCTGTTCTATTTGGGGATGGGGTCTTTTGTGGGGATTTTTGCGGCAGCATCATTGGGATTGTTAGGGGACATGCCCGAATTTCGACAGCTTGAAAATCCCAAAACCAACCTAGCAACACAAATTATATCTGCTGACGATGTGGTATTGGGAAAATTCTATTTCAACGACAACCGAACCCCCTTGGGCTATGATGAAATTCCCCAAAATCTGATCGATGCCTTGATTGCTACTGAGGACGAACGTTTCTACGAACATGCTGGAATTGATGCCCGAGGTACGGCCAGGGCAGTAGCTTTTCTAGGACGTAAGGGAGGGGCCAGTACCATCTCTCAGCAATTGGCCCGACAGTTGTTTACCGGCGTACGATCTAGAAACACGCTAGAGGCGGTTGTTCAGAAAATAAAGGAGTGGGTGATTGCAGTGCGATTGGAGCGACGATACACCAAAAACGAAATCATCACCATGTATTTAAACATCTACGACTTTAATTACAATGCAGATGGTTTGCGATCGGCTGCCAATATTTATTTCTCCAAAGAGCCCCATGAGCTTCGTCTTGAAGAGTCTGCCATTCTGGTAGGCATGCTCAAAAACTCCTCGCTATACGACCCTATGCGAAGACCTGGAATGGTGCAACAAAGGAGGGATATTGTTTTCCAACAAATGCTGCGTAACGATCTTCTTACGCAGAAGGAGGTCGACTCCCTTAAAAAATTGCCACTAAAAATCAGATATAACCCGCAATCACACCGCGAAGGTTTGGCCACCTATTTTAGAGCTTATTTGCAACAGTACATGCGAGGTTGGATACGCAACAACCCCAAGCCCGACGGTAGTCGTTACAATTTGTACCTAGATGGATTGAAGATCTACACTACCATAGATTCTCGTATGCAAGCCTATGCTGAGGCCGCCGTTGCGGAACATATGCCCAACCTACAAGCCGCATTTTTTGAGCAAAACACCCCCGACTATAACCCGATTGCGCCTTTTTCTGAAATTGACGAAAAAGATGCTGAGAAGCTCATTGAACAAGCTATTAGAAGATCGGATCGTTGGCGCAAACTAAGAAACAGAGGGGTCTCTCAAGACGATGCGCGCGCCGTTTTTGATAACAAAACAGAAATGCGAGTGTTTAGCTGGGCAGGAGAAATTGACACCGTCATGACACCAGTAGATTCCATACGCTATTACAAACATTTTTTACGCTCAGGCATGATGTCTATGGAGCCTCAATCTGGCCACGTCAAGGCATGGGTTGGTGGCATCAACTACCGCCACTTTCAGTTTGACCATGTTTTCCAAGGCAAAAGACAAATCGGGTCTACGTTTAAACCTTTTGTCTACGCCACGGCTATCGATCAGCTCAAGCTTTCTCCGTGTGACTCTTTTCCAGATGGTTTTTACTGTGTAGAGGCCCGAAAGTTTGGCAGCCATGAAGCATGGTGTCCCAAAAATTCTGGTGATAGGTACACGGGCATGCGTACCCTTAAAAACGCTTTGGCTAACTCTGTAAACACTATTAGTGCACGTCTTATTGACATGGTGGGGCCTGGGCCCGTAAGTGACTTGGCCACTGATTTGGGAATAAGCTCAAAAATTCCAAATGTGCCTTCTATTGCGCTCGGTACTGCCGACCTAAGTGTGTATGAAATGGTAGGTGCTTACGGGGCGTTTGCCAACCAAGGCATTTATGTAAAGCCCGTCATGATTACTCGTATTGAGGACAAAAACGGCACGGTACTATTTGAGGCGGTTCCCGAAACACGCGATGTGATTAGCGCCGAATCGGCCTATGTAACTGTCAAACTTTTGGAGGGGGTTACGGAAGCTGGGTCGGGCGTGCGTTTGCGTCATAGTGGTGCTGAAAAATTCAATCCCATTTTTGAAACCACAGTAACCGGATATCCCTACGTGTTTACAAACCCCATTGCTGGAAAAACAGGTACCACCCAAAACCAAAGCGATGGTTGGTTTATCGGCATGGTTCCTAACCTAGTTACGGGAGTTTGGGTCGGAGGGGAAGACCGCGCTACACATTTTGAAACCATTGCTTATGGTCAAGGCGCTACGATGGCGTTGCCTATATGGGCACAATACATGAAAAAATGTTATGCCGATACCTTGTTGGGGGTTTCTCAAGAAGAATTCCTTGCGCCTGAGGTGGTCAATATTCCAATAGATTGTGATTCTTTGGCGACAGCTCGAAGGGGAGCCATACAAGACAGTTTTGAAGACTTGGATGATTTTGGCCTATAATTCTGGAGGCGCTGGGCTTTGTGCCAGTTGGCTGTTGTAGAATCGCCTATCGCCCGTGACTTCTTTGTCAATCCAACTGGGTAAATCTATGGTTTCGTTGGATGAGTCCAATTCTACCTCGGCAATGACCAAGCCCTTCAATACGCCTTCAAACACATCAACCTCAAAAGTGTGATTGCCGTGTGGTACTTGATGGCGCGTTTTTTTAATCACATTTGCCAAACAAAGCGATAGCAGTTCTTTGGCTTCTTGTTGGGGAATCGGATACTCGAATTCCAGACGCGTATCGCCAGCAGCGTTGGAAGGCCCCTTTATCGTAAGGAAGCTTTGAGAAGCCGTTTGGCGCACGCGTACGGTGCGCGCTGGGTCCAGACTAAGGTATCCTTGTGTGATGTGACTAGAGCCTTGTGCATGCAAAAGACACTGCTCTAGATTGGAAACCAAAAACTTTCGCTCAATTTCGACCATGTCGTCTTGATGTAAGCTTCATTCTTTAGGGTCAAAGATTTCGTTCAATATGGAAGCCAAGCGAAGACCCCCTTTGTGTAGTTGGTCTCGAACAATCCCAAAATATTGGTAATGGTACTTATAGCCCAATCTTTCTTCGGGCTGGGTTTGGGCATAAATGTTTTTGGCATGGGCTTGGGACTCCGCGACCCAAGAAAGCAAAGGCCGTTCCGTAATTTCTTTTTGTTGCTCTGCATCATAGAGGGGCAGGTTTTGAGACAGTTCCGTATAACTCATCTGATAATGGTCTATGAGTTGTGAGTCCCAAAGGCGGTGCAAGTTGGATTTTTTGCCAAACCAATAGATGGTGATGTCGTTGCCTCCTCTATCTTCCGCACGCCCCACATGCATAGGCTGATGAAGGTCACCAACAAAATGTACCAAAAGCCGCAGGTGAAAAGCTTTGTTTTCTTTGTCAGCATCGGGGTCTTGCAGAACTTGTATGCAATTTTTGATTGCTTGCACCACGTCTCCCTTGGAGTTGGGGGTTACCTCCCCGTATTTCTTATCCAAAGGCATGTTTACATAGTGCCATGGCGCATAGCTTTTATAGCGGCTGTCAGAACGTATTTCGTCGGCATAGGTAGAAACAAAGGCCAAAGACGCCCCATCTAATAAGTCTTCAATGGCTTGGGCTGTTTGGGGGGTTAGGTGCTGTTGGGCTACATGTCCAATCACACGATGGCCGGTTTGGCCCCAATCATCTGCCGCCAGTATAGAAAAATGAGCGCCTAGCAAGAAAATAAAAACGAAAAGTTTTTTCATAATGTAGGTCGTAAAAATAATACTATAAGAGTCCACGTATAGGATAAATACGAAATTTTTCGCTTGTGATGTCTATGCCCAGGGTGAGTTGGTGGCTGTTAAGCGGTCTGAAGTTGACCTTTTCTAAGCTCTGTGTGTAGCTGTACGAAAACGAAAATATGCCAAATTCAGCGCCCACCAAAGTGGTGAGCTGTTGGTGTTTCTGGTCGAATGCGCTGCCTGCGTTCAGGTAGGCGTTCGTGTCTAGCCCGGCTCTGTAGGACAAGCCCCACCAAGCATTGAGGTTGCGCCTGTGGTGGTGTGATTTAAGATTGAGGTCATAGCTCGGAATGTCCGCATATTGTACCCCCTGTAGCATAAACGACGGTTCCAGTGCCCATTTGGGGGATAGCTCCACAAAATAGCCAGCATTGAGCAATACGCTCCTGGGTTTTTCAAGGGCTACCGCATCAGAAATATTGTTGCCTCTAAAGAACAAGTTCTTTATGGTCATGTGCGCATACATCCCAAGCCGGTTGTAAGAAAACCCCATGTCCATATGCAAACTGCTTGAGTTCACTTTGGTGCCTGTGAGTAAGGGGTCTCCCAAGAAAGGGTCAAATGTGCTTTGGTCATGCGTGTTGTTGACGCCCCCTATACTCAGCCCAAAAGACAATTGGTTGATCTCTACATTGCTGCGAAAAAAGTTGATGTGATAGGAATAGGTAAGCAAGCCGCCCACACGGCTTTGAAAACCGTTTTGATCTCGGTAAAATGCCGCTCCAAGCCCTGTGCGTCTGCCAAGCCTGGTGTGGCCGTTTAGCGTTTGCAGAGAGGGGGCGTTTTGCACGCCTTGCCACTGACTGCGGTGGGTGAGACGGATTTTGGCGCCTTCAAAATGAGCCCCTGCCATAGCAGGATGAAGTAGATAGTAATTGTCTGTAAGATAGTCTGTGTATACGGGCAATTGGTATTGAGCATTTGCGGTTGTCAGTCCAAAAAATAAAATTGAAAAAAGCCTTAGCCAAAAGCTTTTTTGGATTGAGGAACGCACGTTACATATGTAAGCTTTTTTCATATATTGTTGCTAATTTAACAATCTTATTTTGAGAAGGGTTATTTTATTGTGTTTTTGTCTGCTTTGCGGTGCGCAATGGCTTTGGGGGCAGCTAAGCACCCAGCACTATATTCCGCCTATTTCAATCTCCCAAGAGTTTAATAACAACACTCCTCTTGAACAGTGGATTTACATTTCAACCCCTAGCACCACGGAGGTTTCCTATGTCATCAAGCCCCTGGGCGGGGCAGGGGATATTTATGGTTCGGTTTCCAACAGCACACCTAGCAAACACAATACAGAAACATCTTTTAATGTTTTTGACACCCAACTCATCGTTTCGGAAGCAGACACGGGGATTGTTTTGACTAACAAGGGCTATTTGATAGAAGCCGAAAAGCCCATATATGTATCCGTGCGTTTGACTAGTAGTGCACAAGCAGGCGCATTGGTAAGCAAGGGGGCTGCTGCACTTGGAAAGAAATTTTTATTGGGGTCTTTCGCCAATGATATTAGTGGAAGTCAAGTTGCATTGGCTAATTTTTTCTCTTTATTGGCTACAGAAGACAATACGACTGTGCAAGTTGAGTTTACAAATGCCGTAGTGCTCGAAAACTATGCGGGGCCGTACCCTCTTTCGATTACCCTCAACAAAAATGAGACTTATGTAGGAATGTTAGATGTTTCTACTGCCTTCGGAAACCGTGATGGTCTCTTGGGGGCCAAAGTAACTTCTGACAAACCCATTGCCGTAAATACGGGAAGTGCTGCCGGTAGCAACGGGCCGGGATTTGGGCGTGACTTTGGCATTGATCAGATTGTTGATACTGACTTTGCTGGTACGGACTACATATTCATACGTGGGGTAGGCAATGACAGTTGGGAAAATGTGATGATTGTACCGACTCAGCCCAACACTTCCATCGAAATAAATGGAGTTACCAACGTGCTTATTTCAGGAGCGTACTATGAAATCGATGGGAGCTTTTTTGATGCAGACGGAAATATGTTTGTGCAAAGCGATGCACCCGTAGTTGCTTATCAGGGCATTGGAGGTGTGGCAGGAGAAGAACCCAATCAAGGGATGTTTTATGTGCCTCCTCTCAGCTGTAGCAGTCGGGGTGATGTGAATAACATCCCGCTTATCAACGAAATCGGATCCGCCTCACTTGGTGGGGATCCCTGGCGCGGCGCTATAGGCATCGTTGCCAAAACCGGTGTTGATGTTTTTGTTAATGGCAATCTATTGACGTCTGGCACAGTAGTTTCAGCCAATACAGACTATTCCACATATCTAATAAACAACTTGAACGATAGCACCTATAGCATCAGCAGCAACGATGAATTGTATGTGTCTTATTATACTTATAGCGGGCCAGCTACCTCAGGAAGTTTCTATTCGGGATTTCCAGCTAATCCTGAATTTAGTTTCGATGTAAATCTTAATTCTCTTGGGAACTGTTTACAAAACGGCGTGGAACTTACCATCAACGGTACTCAAAATTTAGACGATTTTGGATGGTGGTATAACCCGACATCAGACGCTGATCCAAGCAGTTGGATAGACTTGAATTTGCCAGCAACTACAATGCTGGTGCCATCATCTATAGGCTGGTACCAGGTGCTTGGTGAGATCAATTGTCCTGGCGAGTTTATTGCGCTTGCATCTGAGCCCACGTTTATAGGAAACTGCCCTCCCGACAGCGACAATGACGGCATCAATGACAATATAGATTTGGACAATGATAATGATGGGGTCCTCGACCAGGTGGAGTCTTTGGGAAATATTTCTATCAATTTTAGTGATGTGCAAAACCCTGCTTTGAGTCCGCAAACCACAATGGGTGATACGCATGGAGTCAGCGCTACCGCAACCATAGTAGAACCTCCCGGTACACTTTCGTTTGATGGCGGAACAGACGGGGTTTTTACATCAATTATTCAAAACACGGGTTCAACCCTTCAAGAAACCCAAAGCTATACCCTTGATTTTTCTGAACCTGTCAATTTTTCATTTAGGTATTCAAACGGCCAAGTCCACGCTCCAAAAAGCGGAGAGTTATTCAGCCTTTCATCAGTTGATGAAAACATCAATATTAGTCTGCTTAATCCAGATGACCAATTGTTAGTAGACACCAATTTTGATGGTGCCTATGAGTCTGGAATAACAGAGTATACCTCTTCGAAAATCTTTTTTAGGTTCAATCCTACAGTTGCTCCAGGCCCAATGACATTTGAGTTTGTTTCTTCCCTAAACAACGGCTTTGTTTTTGTACACAATTTCTCAAATAGTCTGGAAACCTCTGTGTTTAATGGCCAAATTACTATTAACAATTACAGATCGGATTCCGATGCAGACACCCTAGCCGATGCCTTCGACACTGACAGCGACGGCGACAACTGTCCAGATGTGTTGGAAGCCGGGTTTACGGATGGTGATGATGACGACAAGGTTTTGGTAGGTCCCTTAACGTTTGATGACGGTACTGTGGACGCAGAAGGGCTGGTTGTTGGGCATGACTACACACAGCTCCCCGCGGACAATGACACAAACGGAGTCTATGATTTTCAGGAATTTAGCTTCCCTGCTGTTATTGACCCTCTTGTGCAACCCGCCTCACAACAGGTTTGTGAGGGTGAAACCGCCGTTTTTCAGGTTAACAGCCCAACCCCAGGGGCTGCCTTTCAGTGGCAGGTTGATGGCGTAGATGTTACAGATGATACGACCTTTAGTGGCACTACAACAAATACTTTGACCATTACCAACGCGCCCGTAAGTCTTGACGGTGCAGCAATACAGGTATTGGTATCATCGCCTACACATCAATGTCCAACGGTTTCAAATCCAGGGGTTGCTCTTAATGTGAATGCCATCCCAAACGCCCCTGCGGTCGATGCCGTATATACATATTGTGCTTCAGATGCGGCCACCATTGCGGACTTAAAGCTTGCAATAGGCGGAAATGTTCAGGTATATGAATTGAGTAACGGCGGGCTGGCTTTGGCCGATGCTGTGGCGCTCGTTCATGACCAAACTTACCACATCAGCGCACTTGATTTTCTGGGGTGTGAAAGCATCACTCGTGCAGAAACAGAGGTGTTTATTAGCAACCCTGTGTTAACCGCTACTGACATCGAAGTTTGTTTGGGTGAGACCGTTGGTATTTCGGTAAGTGGCGTTCCCCAAACGGCGCAAGATTTTGAAAATGCCAATCCCGATTTTGAGAAGTTTTTAGAATACAGTGGTTCCTCTTATTTCCTCAGACGGGAATCCATGTCTTGGGAAGACGCTTACACCCTTATACAGTCTTTGGGGGCTGGTGCCTCCATGTATGTAATAAACGAAGCCGCTGAGCACGTAGCTGTTTATAATGAATTAAGAGACATGGGGCTTACGGGAACTGATGAAATTCACTTTTGGCTAGGGTTAAGGCAAATTCCTGCGCTTAATTCCACCCCGCCTACTGTTGATGGTGGCTGGCAATGGCTTGACGGCAGATTGCTCACAGCTGGAGACGCCAATTGGGATTTAAGTGTCCCTGAGCCCAATGATGGGGGTGATTACAATGAGGACGGTGAAGAGAATTATGGGCAGTTTGACTTTTTTAATTCTGTAAATGACAATTCATGGAATGACATGTCTAATATTTCTCCCAATGGGAATTCTTGGCCAGTGTTTGAGTTTACCGGAACCACCAATGTGGTTTGGGGCAAAGTAGACCCTGTGACAGGAGCAGATGTTGTCTTTGCTGGGTTAGAAACCAGCACCATCGAAGACACCCCAACAGAAACCACGACCTATTTTTATGAAGTCACTACCAACGGAGTGACATGTAGAGAAGAGATTACGGTTGTGGTGCACCCATTGCCCATCTTACCTGTCGCGGCAGACATGCTGCTATGTGATGATGATACAGACGGCGACGAACGCAACGAGCGTGTTCAGTTGTTTGACTTTTTAACACAAGAGTCGAATATATTAGGCGGGATAGCGGACCACGAAGTGATGTTTTATACAGATCCGACAGATGATACAACGCTTATAGACAAAACCGTTTTGTTTGAAAATACCGCCAATCCACAACCGATTTATTACCGCATAACCAACACCCTTACTGGGTGCGTGTCCACAAACACGGGGCAATTCAATTTGAGGGTTCTAGACCTTCCACCAGACTTAAACATTGTGCCTCATTATCAATGTGATGATGCTGCAAGCGGTAGTGACACCGACAAGGTAACCACATTTGACCTCACACTCAATTCTCTTCGTATTCTAGGTTTGTTGGGGGATGATGGCACCCAATATGACATCTCATACCATCTCACTGCTGCTGATGCCGATAACCCGAGTTCCCCAGGTGTTTCTTCCTATACAACCACCCCCGCAGATGCAGGCCAAAAGACCATTTATGTTAGGATTACTGACAAGCTGAGTGCTTTGGGTTGTGACTATTCAAAAAACCAGTTCGATTTGATTGTTGGGGATCTCCCTGTGTTGGACAACCCGCTGGTTGTTGATGAAGAATGTGACGAAACCGATGGTGTGGCCGACGGTTTGGTTCTGATCGATCTAACCAATTACGAAAGCCTTATCTCCTCTAACTTTGTGAACGAGGTCTTTACATACTACACCAGCCCCACTTATGACCCCGCTACATTGATTGCCGATCCCACCTCTTATATCAATGAGGATTTAACCAACCCCTTAAATCCGGTGGTTGTACCCAACCCTATTATTTACGTCACTATCGATAATGTTGTTCCTGCAAATGTGTATGCGCCAGCAGGGAGCTGTACGCGCTTTGCCGAAATTGATTTGTCGGTGGGCGCAAGCCAAATTGATCCTGCCTTTAACCTGGACTTTTTTGCTTGTGAAACAGACCCTTCCACCGCACAAGACGGGATTACTACTTTCTCTTCTGGGATTTTTACACAAATTACCGACGAACTCAAGCTGCAACATACCATATTTAATGCCATGAACGTGTCGATTACCTATTATCCAAGTTTAAATGATGCTGCCTTGCAAAATGTAGCCCAACAAATCGATACCACCAGCGACTATAACAACCAATTTCCGGTGGCTAATGCCAGTGGGTGGACAAGTGAGATTTGGGCCAATGTAGAAGTCGAAAACTTTAATATTATTACTTGTGTAGGGCTTGCAAAAGTCGCCACGCTACATGTCGAGCGCTTGCCTACTGCGCACCCTATTGACGTCCTAAAGGTTTGTGACGACGATAACGATGCCACTAACGACTACCCATTTGACACCTCGAGTGTCAACGACCAGTTGTTGATGGGCCAAACAGGGGTCACGGTTTCTTATTGGGATACCAGCGGGAACCTGCTTTTTAACGATGCCCTTCCCAACCCATATCTGGCTTCTTCTCAAACATTGATCGCGCGTGTGGAGAACAACCCTTCAATGAATACGCCCGCTTGCTATGAAGAGGTGATGTTTGAGTTTGTCATCGATGACACCCCTGATTTTTATCCTGTAGCTGACTTTGTGTTGTGTGACGATAGTGATGGGGTTATAAACGATGAGGCTGTTTTTGATACCCGCAACTTGGAGGCAGATATTCTCAACGGACAAGTGGGAATGGATGTGTTTTATTATGACCCTGCGGGCAACCCACTGAGTTCGCCTTTACCTGAAGATTTTTCAACCGGCACCATTGATGTCACGGTTGAAATTATCAACCCCGCGAATCCTGCCTGTCCCGCTACTGGTACGGTCTCCTTTGTGGTTAATGAAAACCCGGACTTTCAGCTAGAGCCCGAAGCGACGCTCTGTCTAAACGAAGTGTCAACCGATATTGGAATTACTGCCCCTGCAGGCACTTACACCTACACTTGGGAGCTAGACGGCACGCCGCTGCCCGACACTACAGAAGAAATCGAAATTTTTGAAGGAGGTACCTATACGGTCACGGCCACCAGCCCAGAAGGTTGTACTACCTCTAAGTCTGTTTTTGTGTTGGAATCCGAATTGGCCCAACTTACTCAAGAGACACTTATTGTGTCTGATTTGACACCTGGTGGTGAAAACACCGTTTCTGTAGACGTTTTGTTGCTCGGCGTAGGTGATTATGAATATGCGCTGGACTATGGCGCGTTCCAAGATACGCCTACCTTCGAAAATGTCCGGCCTGGAATTCATGTGCTCGCCGTTCGAGACAAGAATGGATGTGGCACCGCCTATATCGACGTTTCCGTGATTGGGTACTACAAATATTTTTCGCCGAACAACGATGGCATCAATGACTATTGGAAAGTTTTGGGAATAGACGCTACCTTTTACAACACCTCCAAGGTCTATGTTTTTGACCGCTTTGGACGTTTGTTGTCACAGCTTCAAAATGATGGTCCTGGCTGGGACGGCACTTTTAAGGGAAGTCCGATGCCTGCTGATGATTATTGGTTTCGTGTGGAGCTCGACGATGGCCGTACCTTTGACGGACATTTTAGCTTGATGCGTTAGCGCTAAACTTTTGTAAGAACACCTAACTTTTGGTTCGTTGGTTTTATGATACCTTTTAAAATATTCTTTTATGAAAAACAATCCTGTAACTGTTTTTGGTAAGTGGGCCGAGAGCGGTCGTGACGAAGGCATGGCTGCAGGTCACCTGTCGGCCGTAGATCATATGCTTGGAATTGCCAGAGAGGGGTTGCATAACTTTGATTTTATTGATGCGGGTTGTGGCAACGGATGGGTGGTGCGCAAAGTGGCGGAATGGGACCATTGCACAAAAGCTATCGGCGTCGATGGTGCTCAAAAAATGATTGAAAAAGCACAGTCTCTTGACACCAATAACAACTATTTCTGTGCAGATTTAATGAAGTGGCAGCCCGAAAACCCCGTAGACCTAGTACACTCTATGGAGGTGTTTTATTATCTCCCTCAACCAGAAAAACTTATTTATAATATTCATACGCATTGGCTCAAGCCTCAGGGGCGTTTGATTATGGGAATTGATTTTTATGCCGAAAACGCGGTCTCTCACAGTTGGCCTAAAGACTGTGGCATCGCGGGTATGCAGCTGTTTTCAGAAAAAGAATGGCAGCAGTTTTTTAGGAATGCTGGTTTCAAAGATGTCCGTTCCTGGCGCTATGGCGCAAAGGAAGACTGGACGGGAACTTTGGTAGTGACTGGTACAAAATAAAAAACCCCTCCATAAAGAAGGGGTTTGACTTACATAAGTGCTCGTTTTTTTTAATTGGTCGTAATGTCAAAGCCAGAAGCCGTAAGAGTCTGATCTTGTGTTATTAAGTAAAGTAAGGCAGATCTAAATGTGTTGTCGCCTTGCGATCCAAAGTCAACAGAATACTCTTTTGTGTCTGTTCCAGAAACTGTAACCGTAGCCGTTTCAAAGCTTGGTTGGGTGTCAGCCGCGCCATTGCCCTCTGCGTCAAACGGCAATCTTTCAAAGACAAACTTCACGACAATATCAGTAGCCCTTCGGTTGCTGCATTGAATGTCACTTTTCCTCCATTGGGGAAAGAAAGCGGGTACAAGCACGTGTCTTCATTTGCAAATCCAGCCCAGGTTTGAGAGCCTGAGGGGAAAAGAAAAGTGCCATTGTCATAAACTGCTCCTCCGAACTTATACAATTAATATTATCATTAATTTTCATCCCCTCTTGGATCCAATAAAATCGTACAATTTTATTAGTAAAAAGTATTATTTTAAAAGTTTATATTATTTCAAAACAACAATTTTGGAATTAATAATTAATTAAAATAACTACACAATGAATAAAATAATATTCATACTTCTTTCAGTTTTCATTCTCTCTTGTTCAAAAAATGATTTACTTAAAAGTCATTGTACTGACCCACAAGCTGTAAATTATAATGTTGATGGAACTGAAAATGATAACGCATGTCAATATTCAATTATGGGAGATTGGACAGTAGTAAAATTTATATATAGTGATGGAATAGATGTTTTATCTCAATTTGAATATATAAATTATACATTTTCTCATCCACTAAATGGTTCTTACACTTTTGAACGAGAAATTGGAATCTTAAATTCAACAGATTATGAAACATACACTGGGGGGTTTTCTTTAGGTGGTTCAAATAACTCTCAATTAAATTTCACAATTGATGGGGTTTCAACATCAGCAACAATTACTTCAATTACCTCAACCACATTAGAATTAAACTTTGATGTAGACTCATCTAGAATCGCAATACTCGAATTAATTAGAATTTAAAATACCTTGAAAAAATTTCTATTTATACTTTCAATATTTCTATTTGTATCATGTTCTAAAGACGATGATTCTCAAGTAACCGAACAATTGTTTCTGTCCAATAACGTTGGTTTTTGGGAAACTACATTTAACGACTTGGGGGTCAATGTTGCTGTTGAGATTACACCATCCAAAGCAAAAGCATATTCTAAACTAATTTCTGATAATTGTTATAACTCCTCCAATGTACAATTAACAGGAGACCTTTATGTTGACACACACACAGCAACAGAATATACCTCAGTACTCAGTAATGTTCCTGTTGAAGAAATTTTTTCAGGGGACGATTTAGACTACTTAATTAGTGAGGGGATTTATTACATTGATATAGCTTCAAGTTATGGTTCTTCAGGAAACAATTATATATCATTTTCTGAAATTTATTACGAAGCTGGAACTTTGTATGAAGTATTAAATGTAAGCGGTAACCTAGGAAAAATTAATTCAATAGTAAAATGTTAATCATGAACAAAACATTACTAATATTCCTCTTTATTTCCACCTACTCAATCTCTCAAACAAAATTGTATGTCCATCCTGATGGTGACACCTATGCTAAGAACACACAGACAATAGCATTATTACCATTAAATGTTCAAGTGAAACTACGTCCCAAACAACTTAAAGATTTTACTTCTGAACAAATTGAAGAGATGGAAAAAAATGAGTCCTTAGATATCCAAAAAGGAATGCATACTTGGTTTTTAACTCGAAAAAAAAGAGGTGAATTTTCAAAATCCATTCAAACACCCCAACGCACAAATGCTCTACTCAAGAAAGCAGGAATCGATATCCATACCACATCTGACTATTTACCAAGTGAATTAGGAAAAATTCTTGGTGTTGACTGTGTAGTCATGGGGAGTTTTGAAACCTCAAAACCAATGTCAGATGCCGCAAGTATAGCAATGGGAGCTCTCTTTGGAGCTTTTGGCTCAACATCATCCGCTGTATGTAACATAGATTTTTATGATACTCGTGATGATGAGTTAGTTGTAAACTATCTGAAAAAAATAAAGGGTTCTTTAGGTTCAGATTCTCAAGATTTGATAAACATTCTAATGAGAAAAGTAACTCGAAGAATTCCTTATACTAACCAATAATTACTAACAATATAAAATAATTAAAAATGAAAAAAACAATATTAATACTAATTACAATTTTTACAATTTCACTTGGGTACTCGCAAGAATCAAAAGCTTACTTAGGAATATCTCTTGGGGTTGCAATTCCTGGGGGAGATGGTTTAGATGATGTAAACACAGGAATAGATTTAGGGTTCATAAATTTTGGATATCGTTTTTCAGAAAATTGGGGAGCTACTCTAAACTTGGTTTCTTCTGGCCATACAATAGATAATGATTTAGTTGATTCAACAATCGGAATTGCTTATTTTGGACTAGGTCCAATGTATACTACCAATCTTTCAGAAAAAGTTTCGTGGGATTTTAAACCACAAATAGCACTCGGTTTAACAGGAGTTCAAGATGTAGAGGGATTATCTTCTGATTATGAGTATAGTGGTACTGGTTTTATTTTCGGCAATTCATTAGTGTTTGGGACTTCAAAGGGATTTAAATTCTCAGTTAATTTAGATTATTTGACAGGAAGAGCTAAAGAAGTCTCATATGAAGGTGTAACCATTGATTTAGATGAAGATAATTCTCTAAACAAACTATCCGTTGGAGTAGGATTAAGATATAATTTCTAAATAGTTTTAATTAGGTTAGTTTAACCCTCTCGTTTGAGAGGGTTTTTTTGTTTAACCAAATTCAGGAATTCACTTTAGACAAACACATTAAACCTTAACCTCTTTCTCCAATTTTTATCCCAATCTTTAATTTTTACAGAAACATCAGTAGATACTTTGATTCTTTTACCTTGGAAATAGTACCGAACATTGACCTGAACCTCATCGTTACGGTTGTAACTTGAGAATGATTTTTTGGTATTTAATTCATAAAAAACCTTCTCAAAGATGGGTTTTGGTGTATCTCAAAGATATAAAAAACCTCAACTTACCCCTCCATTTATCCCTCTTTTGGGTTTTGGAATAAAAAAAGAACCCTAACTATCTGATTATTAGATAATTAGGGGTTCTCTTGGGTGGTCCCACCTGGGCTCGAACCAGGGACCAACTGATTATGAGTCAGCTACTCTAACCAACTGAGCTATAGGACCCAATAGCGGCTGCGAAGATACGCATTCACCACAAGGCAGTCTAAAAAAATCGTTCGCGCAATTCAATGACTATGGCCAATACCAAGCACAAAGCCACGCTTGCTAAAAAAGTTCCTCCTACTCCCATGTTACAAAGTTAGCACATCTGCTCTAATTTCGTGCAAGAACCTGCACCTGTTCTTGGGCGATACGAGACACCTTTTGTAGCGCACCCAATTGCCAAAGGCTTGGCAGGCTGTCCAAAGGAACTTCTTTGGAGGGTGGCGCAAAATTGTCATAGTCCTGTACCCAAAGACCCGAATAAGATTTTCGGTTGGTGGCTACGCGAAAACGCACCCCTCCTCCGTTGGTGTGATAACGATAGGCCAGGTAATTCATCTTGAGCGTTTCCGCATCAAACCAATACCTGAACGCATCTTCATGGTCCGTACCGCCCCCCTCTTGCTCAAAGGTAACCTCGACCACAAAATGTGGGCGCCCTTGGACTACTGCGGGGCCTTTAAATCGCTTAATCGCCGCACGGTCATTGAGCACATAGGGCAGCTGAAAGAAATACATCACGCTGTTCAAACTGTTGCTATAAGACAGCTTGGTGCTGTCGGGCAATTGTATAAGCTGCTCGTTGATGAGGCGCTCAAAGGAACCATTGCTATACAATCGGTCTGTGATGCTGTCTTGCTGCTTTACAAAAACACGTTCATACACATAACCATTCTTGCCGCGCTGGAGTGCATACTGCTTGTCTCTAAAGCGAAAATCAATGTCGTGTGTTAGGAGGCGCTCTTGTCCATGCGCTTGAATAGACTGATTTATCAAGCTTTGGGCTATGGCCTCAGGGTCCGACACACAAGACAAAGCAGTCGCAAGGGCAAAAACACATAACAAAAACTTATAGGCGGACTTAAACGCATTCATGTCTATAAATGTACGCTTTATCAAGCGATCATCACTGATTCACTATTTTGTATTTTTGAGACATGAAAAACATCTCCACCGAAACTACTGTGGCTGAACTGATTGATGTGTTGCGCAACAAAATTGATCGTCAAGACTACAAAGACGCGGTGCACAAAATCACACTAATGACCACACTTGAGGTTGTTGAAAAACTCACTAAAAAATAAACAAACATGCATCCTTCTAAAAAACATACTTTCATTTTTTACGTCGCCTTTATACTTTCAATTTCTCATTTTCTACTCTACGCGATGGGCGGTTCTGTTGTCGGTATTTTACTCTCTGGCTTGGTCCCCTTTTGGTTGTGGTCCACGAGACGCAAGCGCTTATCCGGGGTTAACATCAGTGGCTTTGAGCAAGTGCTTACCTATGGTGTTTTGGTATATGCGGTCTTTGCTGGACTATTTGGCGTGTTGATGTTTCTTGGGTGGGTCATACTACAGGGGGCTGGAGCCGAAGTGTTTTGGGAGGCTTTGGAACAAAACCCAGCATTTGAAGACTTGAGTGAGGAAGAAATGGAAGGTGTTACGCTTCTGATGGAAAATCTACCCACGATCTTACCGCTCATGGGCGCGGCCATTCTTTTGCAGGCATTTTCCTATTTGTACTATGGCATATTGCTGTTAAGAGGACAAAAATCTTAATGCGGCTCAACAAACCTCGTTTCTGGGTCAAAAACCTCTCGAATCAACCGCTCTAATACCGCTTCAAAAGATCGTATGTCTGCTTTTGTGAGCTCTGTGCGTTTGTTACGCCCTGAGCCCCTGATACCAAAAGGCATAAACCCGTTGGAGGGCTTTTTTATGGAGAAAATCCCAGCAGTGAAAGATGTGTTATTGTCTACTAGGTCTGCGAGTAGGGTGCTGTAAAAAAGCACCTGAAAAGCCTTGCTATGCATGGGGCCTTCACTCAAGGCGTCTATATTGTCACACAATAGATCTGCGGGTTCTGTTGTGCCTGTCTTATAGTCCAAAATTCGCAGTTGCCCGTCTACGATGTCAACCCTGTCTACAACCCCTTTAAAGCATATTGGAAACGGAATACCTTCAAAATGGCGTATGATTTCTTTTCGCAGCTCTACCCCTACCAACTGGAGGTTTGCCCCTGATTGGATCAGTTGTTTATCGGTGTCCAAAAAACGATTGAGGTTGTGTTTGGCGGCAGCAAACAAAAGCAGGTTTTTGCCTGTGCGGTGGCCTTTAGTTCCAAAATGAGCGACAAACTTCTCAGAAAAAGTGGTCTCAAGTGTGGACTGCATGTGTTCAATGTCAGAAACGCTGAGTTGCTTTCCCTCAAAAGGCTTGTATAGGGTCTCTAGGCAATCATGCGCAGCCGTTCCCAGGGTGTTCGCTGCAATGGATTCCTCGACTTCTTCTGCTTCTTGAATGTCCAATAAGTATCGCTCATAGAATTGTATAGGGTTACTGATGTAAGTCCCAAGTGCGGTAGGTGAAAACCCGCTTTGGGCCATTTCTTTTAGCCTGTGTATAGCACCCTTAGTTTTTGGAATTTTTTGTGGTTCGGGCTTGGGTAGTTGGGTGTTTTGTTGCTGGGTGAAAAACTGCATTTTGTGGTTAGGCGGCAAGTGGTGTTTCCACTGGCGCACAAATCGACTTAGCTCGCCGCCGCCCAACACATCTCCATTGGAAGTGTATAAAATGTAAATCTTTTTGGCGCGGTACATCAACCTAAAAAAGTGATAGGCATAAATCGCTTCTTTTTCGTCTCGAGTAGGTATGCCGTATTTTTTCTTAACATCATATGGAATCCAAGAGTCATCAAAGGACATGGAAGGAAGAACCCCTTCGCATGCTTGGGTCAAAATGATGGTGTCAAAATCGATGAGTCTTGTTTCGAGCATGCCCATGATTTGCAGACCTTCCATTGGTGTTCCTTCATAAGACAGTTTTTGAGCAGAAACTTGCGTAGCATACAACACTTTCAAGGTTCTTAAGTCTGACACAAAAGGATAAGTGTTAAGCTGCTGTTCTAGCTGATTGAACAAGGTATAAAAACGGTACAACACCTCTTGTTGTTCAGGTGCAAACTGCTCGACAACAGGGCGTAATTCGTGCACAAATCGAACCAAGGAGGATACCGCTTGTTGGGGTGTGTCCCAAGACGATAGCGCAAAGTCCAATTGCTGGGCTATAGGGTGGCATTGAATGAGATCCTTTGATAAGATATAACTTTGGTTTCTCTTCACAAGACCTTCAATGATCTGATCGGGGGTGGGCAATTGGTGGAAATCCGAAAGGTGTCTCATCGTGGGGTGGGCAAAGAACTGCTCGAGCTGTTTGTGGTAGAACCCGTTTGCAGATGATCGACCCAACTGAAGGTCAAAAAGGGCTTCAAAAAGGGACGCCAACGAATGTCCCCTTAAGGGCTGTCCCATGGTTACGTTAAGGCGGTCGATGTCGTTTGGTAGGGCGTGCAACACGGGGTCGAGTAGTGACTCATCGGGAAGCACGACAGCTACGCGCTCCCAATCAGGGTTGTTTTTGGACAGCTCCTGAAGGATGGAACCTACTTGTTTGGCTTGCCCCAAAACGCCTGCTGTTTCAATCACTTCAATCTGTTTGGGCTGCGAAAAAGCATCATGGGTGCCCAAAAAAGGATTCTTCTCAAAAAAGGGCCATTTATGTTTATAGCTGGCAATAAAATGGGAGGAGCGCTGGGCTTTGTCATCCAAAAAAAAGCGATCTATATCCCAAAAAATTGTCGCGCGTTCCTGTGCCAACACAGACTGAAAAAGATTTGACTCGCTATGGCTCAATGCGTTGAAGCCACACAACACAAAATGCATGTCTGGGTGCGCTTCTAAATAGGCTTCGAGGTTGGCTACGGCTTCTCTATACACCATACCTTGGGTGCCGTGGCCTTTGCCCGCAAGGGTGTTGATAAACCCCTCATATATTTGAGGTAAGACATCCCAAAACGCCAAATATTGGGTTACCAATTCCGATTCGTCTTTTGCCCACGACTTTAACTGATAAAGGCTGCTGAGATAATCAAAAATCCCTTTTCGGTTGATCAAATTACGGTCTATGGCGTCAAGGTCATTCAGTAAGGTTTCCCCCCAGCCCAAAAAAGTCGAAAACGCATCCCGTTTGTCATCGGCTACTACCTTACTATAGCTCTGATACAAGGTAAAAATAAGCTCCATTTTAGAAGGCACCTCTACCCCTGAAACCTCACGAACAAATCCGTCTATATCAAAAATTTGTGGCCCTATGCTGGGCTCGGTCAGCGTTTCAGAAATAGCTTGGTTTAAGTAAATCGTAGCCCTTCTGTTGGGAACCACAAAACAAAGCTTGTCTAGACGATGTCTAGAAACAGATTTGACTGTTTGATCCAAAAAGCTTGTTGCCATAAACACTAAAAATAAAAAAACGCGGTGAATAAGTCACCGCGTTTGATACTGTACTATGTGTGTATATATTACTCTACTACTGTAAACTCTACACGTCGATTTTCTGCTCTTCCTGCTTTGGTATTATTCTTAGCGGCTGGCATAGACTCTCCGTGACCTACTGTGCTTAGGCGGTCGGCATCGATACCGGCTGCTACCAAATGGGCTTTAACAGCAGCTGCACGTCGCTCTGAAAGTGGGTTGTTGTAGCTCTGGGGTCCCGTACTGTCGGCATGCCCTTCAATGCTTATTTTGGCACCTGCGTTGGAGTCAATAATTTTATATGCTTCAGCCAACTGAGCCTCTGCGTCCGCATCCAAATCCGAATTTTCCGATGCGAATTTTACGGATAATGCAGCCAAGCCAGAAAGCGGATACTGTGGACATCCATTATTGGCAGCAACTCCAGCAACATCAGGACAGGCATCATCTTTGTCTGCAATACCGTCTCCGTCAGCATCTGGCCATGGGCAACCGTTATTGGCTTTTGGGCCAGCTACTTGTGGGCAATTGTCATCCTTGTCTGCCAAACCATCTCCGTCAGCATCAGGACAACCGCCTAAAGCTGCAGGACCTGCTGCTGCAGGACATGCATCATCTTTGTCTGCGATGCCGTCTTGGTCTCCGTCAGGACAACCATTCAAAGCTGCTATGCCTGGCGCATTCGGACAGTCATCATCTCCGTTTCGGATGCCATCTCCATCATCATCAGGACAGCCGTCCAACAAAGGGGATCCTGGTGTGTTAGGACAAGCGTCTACACTGTCTTTGACGCCGTCTTCGTCAGCATCTCCATCACCAAAAGAGAAAGATACACCTACGGTATACTGATTTACATAATCTCCAGAGATTTCGTTAATGTCGAACATGTCATTCAGGTCACGAGAAAACACCTTTCTCTTCGCTTGAAGCGACAAGGCAAAACTGTCATTGAACCAGTATGAAAGTCCAACCCCTATATTGGCCGTTGGGAAAGCATCATTGTCTATAGAGGTGACGCCCACGCCGCCCAAGAATACGGGCTCAAGCTTTCCAAAATCAACCAGGCTGTTGGCAGATAAGGCCACGCCTGCATCGATGCTGTAATACAAATCATCATCTCCAGTAGTGCGCGCTACTTGGTTTAATGAAGCTCCTAAATTAACAGAGATTCCATTTGTAAGATATCTAGACACTTCAAGGTATGACAAATAAGGCGCTACGTTAAGGTCGTTCTCAAACGCTATGCCATTGTTACCAATTTGGTACTCAAAGCCTAGACGCTCATAAAAATCAATCCCGTTAGTTCCCAATGAAACTTTCCATGGGTTTTCGGGAGATTGGGCAGTGACGCTAATCGTAAAGGCCGCTACCAATGAGGCAAGTAAATGTTTAATTTTCATTTTGATAGATTAAGATTTAATGCAAACTTAAGAAATCTGTTCCAATTTTAACATATTGCCCACATAAAGAAGAAAAAGACCTTCAATTTCGTACCCCATTTCATTCAAGCATTTGGCGTATGTATGCAACTGTTTTTTGTGTTCGATTTGTGGACTACCGGTCTTGTAGTCTAGAATGGATACTTTTCCGTTTGGCAAAACCACAAAGCTGTCGGGGCGAAGCTGGGTTCCGTCAGGTGCAAACAATGTTCTCTCGTGGTATTTTTTGGCACCTACTTCAAAAAAATCTCTCAGCTCTGGCATACTTACCAGTGAGTGGATTTTCTTCTTTAGGTCTTGGGCGCCGACAGGACTCATTTTTCCTTGATTAATTGTGCGTTGGATGGCTACATCAATATCAGCTTCCACATATATCTCTGCCATCAGGTCATGGAAAAGGTTGCCATAATTTATCGCTTCTAGCTGGGATTTGTCCCATATAGGCTTTTGATAACGGTACAAAACTGCTGGGGTTGTGTTTCCAATCCACTTAGAGGGCTTTAATTGAACCTCGCTTGATTGTGGCTGACACTCTTTGATGGTGGGGTGTCCAAACCCATAGCTGTTGGGGGCTATCATTCCGGTTTTGTTATCAGAAACAAAAGCTGTTAATAAGCCCGCGTATGAACTATTTGTTTTGTCAGACTCATAAGTAACTATATGTAGCTCACGTTCGGGTCGTGTCATGCCCACATAAAGGACATTAAAGGCGTCTAACATCTGTTCTGCTCTGTGTTTGTAGTACAAGGCTTCTCCAACCGGCCCAGAAGCTTTGAGTTGGGTGTTGGCGCGCACCAACATACTCTGGAAACCAACGTGTTTGTTGGGATCTACGGGATGCCAACATTCGGATGAGGAAGCGCCGTATATATCAGAATCTGCAAACGGAAGAATGACTATCGGAAAGGCCAAGCCTTTTGCTTTGTGAATGGTCATCACCCGGACAGCGTCCAGGTTTTCGGGCGCAGAAACCGATTTTTGTTCTTTTACTTTATCCCAATAATCCAAAAAAGCAGTGTCGCTAAAAGAGCGTTGAGATTTGAATTGAAGCACCTCCTCCAAAAATCCCGACAAAAATGCAGAGACTTCTTCGGTCAATTCAAAACACCTTACCGCATATTCAAGAGCGGTGTAGGTTTCTTTTTGGCAAAAGGCTTCGAATGAAAAGTCAAAATGGGATGTACAAATGGCTTTAAACATAGCCTCTATGTCTCCTCTTAAGTGAGAAGAGAGCCATAAAAATAGGTCTTGGTTGTTAGGAGCAAAATAAGTTAAAACCGTTTTGCGTGCGGCTTCGTGATCTTTGTTTACACGCAGGCGCAACAAAGCTAAAAGCATCCCGACTTCTTGACTGTGGTCTATCAGTAAGGTTTCAGCAGAAACTACAGGTATTTGGTGTTGGTTTAAAAACGCTGTTACCGCAACACCTTGTTTGCGCTTGCGAACCAAAACACATATATCACTCAATGCATAGCCACGAGAGAGCGCGTCCTGTATTTTGGCCATGGTAACATCCAAATAGCGGGGGGCTCTTTCCTCAACTCGCTTTCCTTCTACAAAAGATATGGTCGTCCACCCACCTGGCTTTTGATTGGTTTGTTGTTCAGAGCCCTTTAAAAACAATTCTCTGTAGTCTGGCATTTCCAAGCGACTCGCTATGTGTCGAAAAAACAAATTGTTGGTTTCAACAATGTTGTCAAGGCTGCGATAGTTTGTTGGCAATCGAGAGGTTGTGGGTTTTATCCCCATAAACGGACTGGCGCCATTAGATAGCGCCATAAATTGCTCCGGGTAACCCCCTCTCCATCGATATATGGCTTGTTTGGCGTCTCCAACCAACATCAGCTTTCCGAATGGAGTGGAAAGTGCATGTTCGGCCAATGAAGACAAGTTGCTCCACTGCAAAGCAGATGTGTCTTGAAACTCATCAATATAGTAGTGTTGATAGCGTACGCCCAATCGTTCATAAATAAAAGGCGTTGGCGTGCCTTGAATAGCTTTGGCAATTATGGCATTAAAGCTACTGAGCAACATGATGTTTTGTTCCGTTTGCAGCTCATGAAGGCTTTGCTGAAGTGCATTGAGCACCGAAAGTGGAGCCAATTGGGTTAAGAACGCTTCTGTTTGATGTACTTTGGGTAGGGTTTGATTCAAAATAGACAACCAGTCCTCAAGCGCAGTGCCCAGCGACTCGATGGCCTCTTGTTCCTCTTTGGGGGCGTTGTTTTTTAAAACTGTTCCATTTTCGATTTGACTGCTAAGCCGTTTTCCTGGGAGTTTTTCCCACCGACCATTTAGCGCATAGGCAATTTGTTTGGGCAGCGCTCTGTATGAATAGGAGGTTGGAGAAATCACCGAGGATGCTAACTTTTTTTGAAGTGATTGCGTCTTTTGAACCAACTGTTGAGTCAAGTGGTCTTTTTGGTTTTTGAGGTTTTCCTCTAAGGCAAGGAAATCATCCCAACTTTTAGTAGCAATGTCACCAAGAGGTTCGAAATGGTTCTCATTGTGAATAAGTGCTGCAATCTTATTCAGATCATAGGCCACGTCCCATGATTTGTCTTGATCTGCCTTTGAGGTTACAAATCGCAACAACACTCGAGTCAGTTTTGGGTCGGAACCCGCTTTTTCAATAAGTAAATCAACGGCCTGGTTTAAAAAAGTATTGGTGTCAAGAGCCAGCTCAAAGCCCGAAGAAAGACCAAGATCTCTAGAAAATGTACGTACGATTTGATGGGTCAGTCGGTCTATGGTGCTGATAGAAAAATGAGAATAGTGTTGAAGCAAGTGTGTCAACATTCTGGCCGACCGCATGTGCAGTTGATGGTGGTCGATACCTGATGCCTCAGCTACTTCTTCGAAGAGTTGTGTGGGTTTCTTGACTATGTCGGAATCTGAAAAAGCGGAAAGCACGTCTAACAAACGTGTCTTCATTTCTTGAACCGCTTTGTTGGTGAAGGTGATAGCCAGCCCAGATTGATAACTATCCGGTTGTGCAGATGAAAGCGCAGTGGTTAGAAACGCTTTAACAAGAGTATAGGTTTTTCCTGAGCCTGCAGAGGCATCGTATATCCTAAACCGCGATTGGTTACTCATCAAAGTGACTGTGTTTTTACTTGTACAGAATTGTTTAATATTACATAAATTTGTGCTTCATTACAAACAAAAAAATTATGTCTTTCGAACTCCCGACTTTGCCCTATGCCTATGATGCTCTTGAGCCACATATCGACGCACGAACTATGGAAATTCACCACTCCAAACACCACGCAGGATATACGGCCAAACTAAATGCTGCGATTGCTGGCACACCGGCCGAAAACAGCTCTATTGAAGAAATCATTTCCCAGTTGGATATGAATAACGCGGCTGTACGCAACAATGGTGGTGGTTATTACAACCACTGTCTGTTTTGGGAGGTCATGGGTCCCGATAGCACGGCAGTTTCAGGCGCTCTTGCCGAAGCTATTGATGCTTCTTTCGGTTCCTTTAGTCAGTTTAAAGACGCTTTTGCCCAAGCTGCGGCTACCCAGTTTGGTTCTGGTTGGGCGTGGCTGTGTGTTCACAAAGGAGGTCGCCTAGAGGTTTGTGCTACTGCCAACCAAGACAACCCACTCATGCCAGGTATCGGCTGTGATGCCACGCCTATTTTGGGGCTTGATGTTTGGGAACACGCATACTACCTTAATTACCAGAATCGCAGACCCGACTATATTGAAGCGTTTTTTAGCGTAATCAACTGGTCAGAAGTAACCAAGCGTTTTGAGGCCAATAAATAGCCAGACGATCACATAAAACCAAAAAGGGGCTTTTCAGCCCCTTTTTTTGTAAAATAAAAAAGGTGGAAAGACTCCACCTTTTTTGCCCCAAATCTTACCATGAACTTAACCTACTTATGTTATGGCAAGTCAAATATAGAACAATATTTTACAATGGCTACAATAAATTTAACTTTTTTTCAGAAATTCCCTAATAGAATAGGTGTTTTCTCTAATAAGCACGTGCCTGATTTCCTTCGTAAAAGTTGATAAACGCCTGATTAACTACGCGGTTTCCACCAGGAGTTGGATAGTCCCCAGTAAAATACCAATCCCCCAAATTTTTGGGACACGCTTTATGAAGTTGGTCTACTTCTTGGAAAATTATCTCTACTTCGGCTTGTATTTCCTCTGTGCGCAGCATTTGGCTGATTTTTTTGGAAATTTCCTCCGTTGTGAACAAATCGTATAACTCGCGGACTACATTTTGAATTTCATTTGAGGGCTTTAGCAATTCGTCTTTGGCTGCCTGATAAACTTGTGTCAGGCGGTCTTCTTGAGAAGTGTCTTTTAGAAGCGCCAACATGGCCTGAAAAGCGATTAGTTTTTCAAGGCGTGCCATGTCAATTCCGTAACAATCTGGATATCTTATTTGTGGTGCGCTAGAAACCACGATGATTTTTTTGGGTCTAAGCCGGTCTAAAATCTTTAAAATGCTTTTTTGGAGTGTGGTTCCTCTTACTATACTGTCATCAAGAATGACCAAATTGTCCTCTGGGCGTACGGTTTTGTACGTGATATCATACACATGCGCCACCAAGTCGTCTCTACTGCTGTCTTCTGTTATAAATGTTCTAAGCTTGACGTCTTTTAAGATGACCTTTTCTGTTCTAGGCGTTGTGTTTAAAAGGCTGTGTGCGGTTGGTTCGTCGATTTTGGAAAGGGTCTGTAGTGCGCCAACAGCTTGGTTTTTCATGTGATGTTGTACAGACTCAACCAATCCATTAAATGCGGTCTCTGCTGTGTTGGGAATGTAAGAAAAAACCGTGTTGTCAAAGTCTCCGTCGATGGCCTTTCTACTTTAGGAAACAACAAGGCGCCTAGTTTTTTGCGTTCTTGGTAGATCTCTGCGTCGTTTCCTCTAGAAAAATAAATCCGCTCGAACGAACAGGCCTTCCGTGGTTTGGGTGGAATGACAGGTTTTAGGGTTGTCGTGCCATTCTTTTTGATTACCAACGCTACACCGGGGTCTATTTCTTTTATGGCTTCAAAGGGGACATTAAAGACCGTTTGAATCGCAGGGCGTTCAGAAGCCGCCACTACAATTTCGTCGTTTTGAAAATAGTAGGCAGGGCGTATCCCATTGGGGTCGCGGACCACAAAAGCATCTCCGTGCCCTAACATGCCGCATATCACAAAACCACCATCAAAATTTTTGGTGGCTTTTTTAAGAATTTTAGGGATATTAAGTTTTTCTGCTATTTGGGGAGAGGCTTCTTTTTTGGTAAACCCTAATTTTTTAAGTTTTTTATATTCCTTAGAAACTTCGTCATCCAAGAAGTGTCCGATTTTTTCCATTACCGTTACGGTATCTGCCTTGACTTTGGGGTGCTGACCCAATCCTACCAAGTTGTCAAAAAGTTCATTGACGTTGGTTAGGTTAAAATTACCGGCTACGACCAAGTTGCGATGCATCCAGTTGTTTTGTCTCAAAAAAGGGTGTACGCTTGCGATTCCGTTTTTTCCAAACGTCCCATAGCGGAGGTGGCCCATCATGACCTCGCCCAAATGCGGGTAGGTCTGTTTGAGGGCTAAGTCGGACGCTGGCTGTGAGTCGATTTCTTTTTGTTTTTGGTTTATTTCACCATTGATTATGGAAAAAATATCCTGTATCGGTTGTGGTTCGCATGAACGCACACGACTCATAAAGGGCTCCCCTGGATTCATGTCGAGTTTGATACTGGCATATCCCGCGCCGTCTTGTCCGCGGTTGTGCTGTTTTTCCAACATCAAATACATCTTTTGCAAGCCAAAGAACGGGCTCCCATATTTCTGTTGATAATAACTAAGGGGTTTGAGCAGCCGGATCACGGCGATGCCACATTCGTGCTTAATCGCATCACTCATAGGACAAAATTAAAAATTTTGATTGTCCCAAGACCTATATATGTTGAATTTGTTGTCAAGATGGGTTTTCATCAAAATGAACAAGGGTTTTGAAGGCGGCCAAGCGCTCTTTAAAGGCGCTTGGTTCTAGATCTAGTAAGGCTTTCGTGCCAAAATCTGTCACGCAGAACGAGGCCAATGCAGACCCATAAACTATTCCTGTTTTCACGGCTTCGGGTCCTAGTGTCACACCCGATGCTAAATATGCCGCCAACCCACCTGCAAAGCTATCGCCAGCGCCCGTGGGGTCTACTACTGTGTCCAAGGGCAGTGCCGGCGCAAAAAAGACGGTGTCTTGGTGAAACATCAGTGCACCATGTTCTCCTTTTTTAATCACCACATATGAGGGCCCCATGCTGTGGATTTTCTTGGCTGCGGCCACCAAGCTATGCGCGCCACTGAGTTGTAACGCCTCCTCGTCGTTTATAGTAATAATATCGGTAAGTGCTATGGCTCGCATAAGTTCATCCCATGTGTGGTCCATCCAAAAGTTCATGGTGTCTAGTATTACTGTTTTTGGTGAGGCGCCTAGTTGTGACAAAACGCTCAGCTGTACCGAGGGGTGAAGGTTGCCCAGCAATATAACCTCTGCATCTTTATAAGATTGAGGCACCACAGGGGAAAAGTCGGCCAACACATTAAGGTCGGTTACTAAAGTGTCTCTTTTGTTAAGGTTTTTGTGGTACTTCCCTTTCCAATAAAAAGTTTTTCCTTCTGTTTCTATTTTTAAACCCTCAAGATTCAAGTTTCGCTCTCGTAGTAGTTCTATGTAAGAGGCTGGAAAATCACCTCCCACCACAGAAACTATGGCTGCGTCGACCGAAAGTTGAGAGGCGGCCAGCCCAATGTAGGTGGCTGCGCCTCCTAAAACCTTCCCGCTTTCTCCCGAAGGCGTTTCAATGTCATCAAAGGCAACTGTGCCAACAATTAGTAATTTGTTTTTCATTGTTATTTACTGTGCGTTTATATAAGCTGTATCTTCAATATGTGTGGTGGTGTCTTTAGACGCTTTTACTGCGGCTTTGTCGCACCATTCGTTTTGAGGGTGTTGGTTGTGTCCTTTTATCCATTGTATCCGAACACGTTGTTTCCTGTAAGCTTCCAAAAAAGCCTTCCATAAATCGGTGTTTTTTTTATCCTTAAAGTTTTTTTTCTCCCAACCAAATACCCACTTTTTTTCAACGGCATCACAAATGTATTTTGAATCTGTGAAAACAACTACGTCTGTTTCGGGTTTCTTTAACATTTGCAATCCTTTTATGACCGCCATAAGCTCCATTCGATTGTTGGTGGTGTGTTTATAACCTTGGCTGTGTGTTTTGGTGTGGCCTTTACCTACCCATTCCAGAATGAGTGCGTAGCCCCCAGGTCCAGGGTTGCCGCTTGCTGCTCCGTCTGTGTAAAGATGTACCATCAGTCAGATGCTAAAAGTTTTTCTATAGTGGGTGGGAAATGTGCGTGCTCCAATTTATGAATCTTATGGGCCAATGACTCAGCGGTGTCTGTTGGGGTTATCGAGACTTTGAATTGCATAATGACAGCCCCCTCATCATAGTTTTTATTGACATAATGGATGGTAATCCCGCTCTCGGTGTTTCCTGATTCTATGACAGCGCGATGTACGTGCATCCCATACATCCCCTTTCCGCCAAAATTAGGCAGGAGCGCGGGGTGTATGTTTATAATTTTTTGGGGGAAGGCTTCTACAATGATTGAGGGAATTTTCCAAAGAAACCCTGCCAAAACAATCAGGTCGGGCGGTTGATGAAGCAGCTCCGCCAACAAGCCATCAGAGGACAAAAAATAGGATCGGTCAAAAACCTTGGTGTCTATGTGGTGTTTTTGGGCGCGTTGTATTGCATAGGCATTGGGGTTGTTTGAGTATAGCCGTATCACCTCGGCCAAGGGTCGGTTCGCAAAATACTGGATGATCTGCTCTGCATTGCTTCCAGAGCCCGAAGCAAACACTGCTATTTTTTGTGTTTTGTTTTTCATTTTTGTGCGCCTTTGCAAAGCTACAATATATTCGACCACAAAGTGTCATGAAGACAAATATGTATAAAGAGTTGTTAAGATTTTAAGATAATGGGATAGTAGGAACCAAAGTTTTTATATTTTTGCCCCCAACTAACATAAAAACTTCATATATGTCTGATATTGCATCTCGTGTGAAAGCCATCATCGTTGACAAACTAGGCGTTGACGAAAACGAAGTCGTTGCTGAAGCCAGTTTTACTAACGATTTAGGCGCAGACTCTTTGGACACTGTCGAACTAATTATGGAATTTGAAAAAGAATTCGACATCCAAATTCCGGATGATCAAGCTGAAAACATTGCTACAGTAGGTCAGGCCGTACAGTACATCGAAGGAAGTAAATAACATTCTATGCACAAAAGGCGCGTAGTCGTAACTGGTTTAGGCGCATTGACACCCATCGGGAACTCTGTTTCTGAATTCTGGGAGGGACTTGTGTCAGGCACAAGTGGGGCTGCCCCTATTACCCGCTTTGATGCCAGTAAATTCAAAACACAGTTTGCTTGTGAGCTAAAAGATTATAACGCTTCCGATCATTTCGACCGGAAGGAAGCTCGGAAGATGGACCTGTTTACCCAATATGCCATGGTGGCCGCAGACGAGGCTATTAAGGATTCCCACATAGACCTAGAGACCCTAGACAAGGACCGTGCCGGTGTCATCTGGGGAGCGGGAATTGGTGGTTTAGAAACCTTTCAAAATGAAGTTCTCTCGTTTGCAGAAGGTGATGGCACTCCAAGGTTTAACCCGTTCTTTATTCCAAAAATGATTCCTGACATTGCGCCTGGAATGATTTCCATAAAGTATGGTTTGCGGGGTCCCAACTTTGCTACTGTTTCTGCTTGTGCATCATCTGCCAACGCTATTATTGATGCCCTGAACTATATCCGTCTAGGCTATGCCGATTTGATGGTCACGGGTGGGTCTGAAGCAGGTGTTACCAAAGCGGGCATAGGTGGATTTAATGCGCTCCATGCATTGTCTACCCGAAACGACGATCCGAAAACCGCTTCAAGACCATTTGACAAGGATCGAAACGGTTTTGTGTTGGGCGAAGGAGCTGGTGCATTGGTAATCGAAAGCCTAGAGCACGCTCAACAAAGAGGCGCAACGATCTATGCAGAAATCATTGGCGGGGGGCTATCGGCAGATGCCTATCACATGACTGCGCCACACCCCGACGGAATTGGTGCCGCCAAAGTCATGGAAAACGCCCTTGCAGACGCCAGCCTCAACCCTGAAGATGTAGATGCGGTTAATATGCATGGTACCTCAACCCCCCTAGGTGATGTGGCAGAGTCTATTGCCCTAAAAAAAGTTTTTGGTGCGCACTTGTACACTATGAATATCAATTCGACCAAGTCCATGACGGGCCATTTGTTGGGTGCCGCTGGTGCTGTTGAGACCATTTCAACCGTTTTGTCTGCCCAACACGGAATGGTGCCGCCAACAATAAATCACTTCACAGATGATGAGGCTATAGATCCTCAAATAAACTTTACCTTTAACAAGGCTCAAAAACGCGCATTGAACATCGTCATGAGCAATACTTTTGGGTTTGGTGGACACAACGCCTGTGTGGTTATAAAAAAATGGGGATAAGCGATGGCGCGGCTAGGCAAACTATGGAAACCTACTGCTGCACAAAAGAACCCGCTCTACCATTCTATTCGTAATATAACGGGCTATACACCCAAAAACATAGCTCTTTTTGAGCGCGTTTTCACCCATCGTTCTATGGAAAAAGTAGATGGCTTGGGTAATAAAATCAATTACGAGCGTTTGGAGTTTTTAGGAGACGCCTTGTTGGGAGCGCTGATCGGTGCGCATCTATACAAAACCCTTCCTGATGCTGATGAGGGTGCCTTGACACAAATGCGCTCTAAGATTGTAAGAAGAGCGTTTCTCAATCATATTGGTAAGTCCCTTTGTTTGTATCCACTACTACAATCCAAAGTAGAAAAAGAGCGATATGGAGACGATATCCACGGAAACTTGCTTGAAGCGCTTGTGGGGGCCGTCTATGTCGATGCGGGGTTTCGTCGCTGTTCTTTGTTTGTGACCAAAAAAGTTATTACACCCTATGTGGATGTGGCGCAACTTGAAGGAAAAATTTTAAGCCATAAAAGTTTACTTGTCAATTGGTTTCAACAACAAAAAATCGATTTTGTTTTTGATGTGTTTGAGGATTCCGGCGCGCAAACAACCCCTCATTACAAAGCCAAGCTGTCGTTGAACGGCAAAGTGGTGGCCACCGCCAGAGGGGCAAGTAAAAAGAAGGCTGTGGAGAAAGTCTCCCAACGCGCCTATTTTAAACTTAAAGACAAAATGGAGGCTGCAAGCTGATTTTTTTGGCTTTCTCTATAAAAAACAGCAAACCAAACCCATTCTCGAATTGTATATTTGTAACTTATAATTTTTTAGATGCTTAAGCATACGCTTTCTGTTCCACACGAGGAAACCCTGCATCAAATGCTGTGTTTACACACATCGCTTCCAGCATATCAGTTGGCTTTTCGCATCAACCGAGGGTTACACATCAAACTAAAACGAGAACGAAAAGACTTGGATGCCAAAAACAATACCGAACAATATCCTGTGTTTTCTTACTGTTGTGATAAAGAAAAAGTACGCTGGCGTTTGATTGGAAATAAAACACACACTACTCGAGGTTTTGGTAGTGTGGGGTCTTTGTTTGACTCAAGCGAGAGTGCACAACGCTTGTTTAACAGTCTGCATTCGGTTGATTTTCTGTTGGATACGGACAGCCCTGATGCCAACTATGTACAACAAAAACTGCAAAGTGACCCCATGATTCAATCTTGCTATACCCTGCCCAAACATTTGGCCTATATAAAACAACAACTAAGTTTTTAAGATGAAAAATATTAAAAAGACTAAAATTGTCGCCACTTTAGGGCCTGCTAGCTCCTCCAAAGATGTGATCCGAGATATGATAATTGCCGGTGTGAATGTTTTTCGCATCAACTTTTCTCACGCATCTTTTGATGATGTGCGTGAGCGCATTCAGTATATCCGTGAGCTCAACCAAGAGCTTGGTTTTAATGTGGCCATACTAGCCGATTTACAAGGGCCCAAACTAAGAGTAGGCAACATGGCCGACGGTGTTGTGGTGTCGGCTGGGGATACCATTGCCTTTACTACTAATAAAATAGAACTCGGAAACGCCGACCAAGTCTATATGAATTACAAGCGTTTTCCGAAAGATGTTAAAAAAGGGGAACGCATCTTATTGGATGATGGGAAACTCATTTTCGAAGTTTTGGAAACCAACCAAAATACTGAAGTGGTTGCAAAAGTCATACAGGGTGGTGCTCTAAAATCTAAAAAAGGGGTCAACCTTCCGAACACCAACATATCTCTTCCTGCCTTGACAGAGAAGGATATTAAAGATGCAATTTTTGCTATAGAACAACAAGTAGACTGGATTGCCTTGTCTTTCGTTCGTCACAAAGCCGACGTAGAGGAGCTTAAAGCCTTGATTAAGAAACATAGTGATTATGAAATCCCTGTTATTTCCAAGATAGAAAAACCACAAGCTTTAGAGAACATCCAAGAGATTGTGGAAAATAGTGATGGGCTCATGGTGGCTCGTGGTGATTTGGGAGTAGAAATTCCTGCTGAGGAAGTGCCTCTCATTCAAAAACAGTTGGTTCTTCACGCCAAAGCCGCGCGCATTCCTGTGATTATTGCCACCCAAATGATGGAATCTATGATCGACGGATTAACCCCAACGCGCGCTGAGGTAAATGATGTGGCCAACTCCGTTATGGACGGAGCTGATGCCGTAATGTTATCTGGTGAGACCTCAGTAGGAAAATATCCTGTCGAGGTGATACAAACCATGCGTAAAATTGTCGTTGGTGTAGAAAACTCGCCTTTGATTAATCTCCATATGCAAGCCCCTCAGAACAAAAATGACCGATTCATTACAAAATCAACTTGTTATCATGCTGCCCTAATGGCAAATGAAATTGAAGCCAAAGCAATCTGTACTTTGACCAATAGCGGCTACACAGCCTATCAGATTTCTGCATGGCGCCCTTCGGCTTCTGTTCTGGTTTTTACTTCTAATCGGCGTATTTTGACGCAACTCAATCTTTTGTGGGGTGTTAAATGCCATTACTACGACAGATATGTGTCGACAGACGAAACCGTTTCTGATGTCAACAACATTGCCAAGGAAAAGGGCTATGTGCAACAGGGAGACGCTCTGGTCAACCTAGTGGCTATGCCAGTGGCTGCGAAGGGTATGGTAAACACGCTTAGGGTGTCTATGATAGAAGACTAGTAGGCGTTTCAGGGCCTGGTGCCAACATCTGTTGGTTCGCTTGGAGATGCATAATTGCTTACTTTTGAGGCATCATGACCCAAAGACAAAAAAAAATTAATGCACTTCTTCAACAAGACTTAGCAGAAATATTGCTAGAAGCCTTGCGTAAAGAGGGGGTGCGCAATCTTGTGCTTACCGTAACCCAAGTACGTACAAGTGTAGACCTTTCGGTTGCCAAGGTGTATCTGTCCGTCTTTCCGTTCAAGGAGTCGCAGTCTGTGTTAGAGGGCGTAAAATCTAACCTAGGCACCATAAAAAACACCCTTGGTGGGCGTGTGCGACACCAGCTGCGCGTGGTGCCAGACTTACTTTTTCTGTTGGATGATTCCTTGCATCATATTGAAGGAATTGAAAAGTCTCTGAAAGATCGTGACAACCCTTTAGACGCTCTGTAAGCTGTATGCATCTTCCTCTGTTTTTCGCGCGCCGTTATCGTGATTCCTCAACTCGGTTCAACACCGTTAGGCTTATCAATCGCTTTGCGGCTTTTGTTGTGGGGGTAGCGGTTTGTGCGTTTTTTGTGGTGTTGTCTGTTTTCTCTGGCCTTGAACAATTTGGCCTTTCCTTTTCTAGTGCCCTAGACAGTGACCTAAAAATAACCTCCCCTACAAGCGCCTCTTTTTCTGTAGACGATGCTTTTCTAAAAAATATCTTGGACTTTGACGGCGTATATAGCGCCACACCTGTATTGACTCAGCAAGTGGTGGTGCGTTCCAGCGCCCAAAATATCCCATTACTGTTGTTGGGGGTACAGGAGAGCTATAATTCCGTCATTCCTATTGAAGATTATATCGCGCTTGGAAACTGGCTTGCGTTTGATTCCAGCGAAATGATATTGGGATATGGAGCTGCCTCTGTTTTGGGTGTAGGGCTTTATGGTCTTGATGGTGGTGTGGATTGTGTGGTGCCCAAAAAAGGAAACGTCAGCCCTACCAACCCACAGCTTTTTCGAGTTGAAAAAGCCATTGTGTCCGGAGTTTTTCAATTAGGAAATGAAGCTGACCAAAAATATGCGTTTGCCCCTGAATCAATGGTGCGGCGACTTTCAGATATTTCTGAGCGTTATTATTCCGAAGTGTTGATTCGATTAGATAGCCCATCTGATGTCGATGGCATGAAAAAGAAGCTGTCTAATGTGTTGGGAAAAGATTACACTGTGCTCAAAAAGTCTGAGCTTAACCCAGCGCTCTATCGGATGTTGAAAACAGAAAGGTTGGTTCTGTATATGATTCTTTCGTTGGTGATGGCCATTGCCCTGTTTAATGTGGTCGGCGCCGTTGTGATGATGGTGTTGGACAAAAAAAGCCATTTACAGACCCTTCACGCTATTGGAGCGCCCGTTGTTCTGTTGCGTAATGTTTTTTTTACTCAGGGTTTGTTGTTGAGTGCTGTGGGCGGAGGGGTTGGATTGCTAATCGGTTTGTTGGTTGTAGCTGCTCAGTTTTGGGGTGGTGTGTTCAGTATTCCAGGGACATCTTTGGCCTATCCCGTCGTTTTTTCGATTGAAAACATCCTTGTTTTGCTGGTTATTTGGAGTGGTTTTTCGGCTTTGGCTGCTTGGATGGCTTCTGCGGTAGTCCGCCCTCGTTTGTTCCGTTAAACAGAAAGAACCGTCCCCCCAAAAGCAGCTTCTACCTCGTCAAAAACGGTAAAAACATCTGTCGCTTCATCTGAGGTGACCATGCGTTGTCTGTATTCTTTAAAGTGAGGAATCCCTTTAAAATAGTTTGTATAGTGGCGGCGTGTTTCAAACACCCCGAGCTTTTCGCCCTTCCAGTCTATAGACATTTGCAAGTGGCGACGTGCCATTTCTGTGCGATCTTTTATGGTGGGAGAGGGCAGGTGTTTTCCTGTGTTAAAAAAATGCTTTACTTGTTTAAAAAACCATGGGTTGCCTATGCTTGCTCTTCCTATCATGGCTCCGTCGAGACCAAATTGATCTCGCATTTCTATGGCTTTCTCTGGAGTGTCAACGTCGCCATTTCCAAAAACAGGAATATGCATTCTTGGATTGTTTTTTACCGCAGCTATAGGGGTCCAGTCTGCTTGTCCTTTGTACATCTGTGCCCTTGTGCGGCCATGGATAGAGATGGCTTGAATTCCAACATCTTGTAGGCGCTCGGCCACCTCAACGATGCGGATGCTATCATGATCCCAACCCAATCGGGTCTTTACGGTAACAGGAAGTTGGGTTCTTTTAACCATCGCTTCCGTAAGCGATACCATCAAAGGAATGTCTTTTAATATGCCCGCTCCTGCTCCTTTACAAACTACCTTTTTTACTGGGCATCCAAAGTTTATGTCGATAATATCGGGTTGGGTGCGCTCTACGATATCAATGGCTTGGAGCATTGATTCGAGGTTGGCGCCAAAGATTTGAATGCCCACAGGGCGTTCTTTTTCGTAGATGTCCAACTTCATCACGCTTTTGGCGGCGTCTCTAATCAAGCCTTCACTCGAGATAAATTCGGTGTAAACCACGTCGGCACCTTGCTCTTTGCACAAGGCACGAAAAGGAGGGTCGCTAACATCCTCCATCGGAGCCAATAAAAGAGGAAATTCTCCCAAGCTTATGTCGCCTATCTTCACCATGTTAATATAGTTTGAAGGTTTTTATGAGTTGGTCCGCTGCCGCGATGTCCCAAACATTGACCACCTTTCCGTCAGTGGTATGATAAACTCTCGGGGGGCTGTCTCCTATGAGGTCAAAGAATGTGTTCACGTCGATCAAGGCGTATGGAAATCGTGACTGGGTGGTAGCTTCAAATTCAGATGGGGTGGTTTCTCCTTCGGCAAAATACAGCACAAAGGTTTGTGGGAAAGTGTCGTGTTGATTTTGCAGTTCCGCCAGTTCGGTGGCTAGTTCTTGGCAGTGCTCACAGTCAAGATTGAAAACGGCAATCAACTTTTCGCCAGATGCCAGGTCGGTTCTGCCTTTGTGCTCAAACTGGGTAAATCTTGAAAAGGGAAATTCTGTTGGGTTGGAGATGGGCAACAACAGCCACATGGCGCCTACAACAATTAGAGACAATGCCCAGACAAATGGCTTTTTATGGGGTTGTTTTTTTGATTTGAGCCACACAACACCCGCCACTGCCAACATGCCTATGTTTTTTATGATTGATTCGGCGGGGGACATCGAAATCATCTCTCCGAAACAACCACAGTTTTCCGTGTCACCTATGGCCCACAGATAACCGAGATGTAAAGAAAAGCCTGTCAGCATAAGTGCTGACAACACCATAAGTTGCTTGGTATAGAAGGGAAGAATCATTAATAAGCCCAAGGCAAATTCAATTCCAATCAAAAAGCGGGCAGCGTGCTGTGCCCATAGTCGGTTGGGCATCAGACCTTGGTCAATGAGGGTAATTTCAAAAAAGCCTGGCGCTACAAATTTGGTGTAGGCCGAGAAAAGAAAGGTTAGGCCTAATACGCAACGTAAGATTTTGACAAACATGATCATAGTCATATTTTTTTCAAATGTAAACTTTATTGATATTAACACCACCTCATTTGAGTATCTTTGTTGCGCTATGAAGCACATTCGTAATTTCTGTATCATCGCTCATATAGACCATGGCAAGAGCACTTTGGCCGATCGGTTATTAGATGCCACTGGTTCTGTGAGTGAGCGTGAAAAGCAGGACCAGCTTCTTGACAACATGGATTTGGAGCGTGAGCGTGGCATCACCATCAAGTCACATGCCATCCAAATGAATTACTCCTTTGAAGGTGTAGACTATGTATTCAACCTGATAGACACACCTGGCCACGTGGACTTTTCGTATGAGGTGTCTCGATCTATTGCGGCTTGTGAGGGGGCTTTGCTTGTTGTAGATGCTGCCCAGAGCATACAGGCGCAGACGATATCTAATTTGTATCTGGCTTTGGAAAACGATTTAGAAATCATTCCTGTATTAAACAAGGTGGATCTGCCTTCTGCCAATCCTGAAGAAGTTACCGATGACATTGTGGACTTGTTGGGTTGTAAGCCCGAAGAAGTGATTCACGCATCAGCCAAAACGGGTCTTGGTATAGACGCCATTCTGGAAGCTATTGTGGCACGTGTTCCAGCCCCCAAAGGAAGCCCCGACGCGCCCTTACAGGCCCTAATTTTTGACTCTGTATACAACCCGTTTAGGGGGGTAGAAACGTATTTCCGTATCATGAATGGGCGCATGCAAAAGGGCGACAGGGTGCAATTTATGGCTACAGGTAAAAGTTATTTTGCCGACGAGATTGGTGCGCTGAAACTCAAGCAAGAACCCCGCAAATTGGTTGGCACTGGTGATGTTGGTTATCTTATTACTGGCATAAAAGAGGCCAAAGAGGTAAAGGTGGGTGACACCATCACATTGGCGCAAACCCCTACCCAAGATGCTATTGCAGGTTTTGAGGAGGTTAAGCCCATGGTTTTTGCTGGCATTTACCCTGTAGACACAGAAGACTATGAAGAGCTGCGAAACTCTATGGAGAAACTCCAGCTAAACGACGCATCGCTGGTGTTTCAGCCTGAAAGCTCTGCGGCTTTGGGCTTTGGGTTTCGATGTGGATTTTTAGGGATGCTACACCTTGAAATTATTCAAGAACGCTTGGAAAGAGAGTTCAATATGTCTGTGATCACAACGGTGCCCAACGTTTCTTATCACGCCTACACAAAAAAAGAGCCAGATACCATTCATTTGGTTAACAATCCTACGGATTTGCCTGAGCCGTCTGTGCTGGATCGTGTCGAAGAACCCTACATCAAAGCCTCTATCATCACTAAGGCAGACTATGTAGGAAATGTGATGAGCCTGTGTATAGAAAAACGCGGACAAATCACCAATCAAACCTACTTAACCACAGAGCGCGTGGAGCTTTCTTTTGATATGCCGTTGGCTGAGATTGTGTTTGATTTTTACGATCGTCTCAAGTCGGTTTCGCGTGGCTATGCGTCTTTCGATTACAGTCCGATTGGGCTCCGTGCTTCCAAGTTGGTCAAAGTAGATATTTTGCTCAATGGCAACCCAGTAGATGCGCTTTCGGCTTTGGTACACACAGACAACGCTTATGCATTGGGCAAAAAAATGTGTGAGAAACTAAGAGAGCTCATTCCACGTCAACAATTCGATATCCCTATACAAGCTGCCATTGGCGCCAAGATCATATCCCGAGAAACGATAAAGGCGGTTCGAAAGGACGTTACTGCCAAATGTTATGGTGGTGACATCACTCGAAAGCGCAAACTGTTAGAGAAGCAGAAAAAGGGGAAGAAAAAAATGCGCCAAATTGGAAATGTAGAAATTCCCCAACAAGCGTTTATGGCGGTGCTTCAGCTTAACGATTAGGTTTTTTCAGTTTTTTATTTATTTTAGCTAAAGCTAGACCCAAATCTAACCTTCGTTATGGAAAACCTTTTGTTTTTTCGTGTTGTTTTATCACTCATGCGCCTCAAGCGTAGAATGATTGGCTTGGGTTTTGGGTCTTCTTTGCGCAGGCCTTCGGAACGCTAAATTGTCCGATAAGTCTATCCTGTTTTTTCTAACTCCAAATACTATGACACCTACTTTTCGCCTTTTGGCGCTTTTACTTGTTTTGATTCCACCTGTCGCCCACACACAACAAAGTGCATTGGGAAACTGGATTGTGTACAATGGCAACAAAAAAATAAATCAATCTTGGAACTTACATCACGAGATACAGTACAGAAACTACGATGCTATCGGAGATCTAGAACAGTTGCTGGTCCGGGCAGGTATTGGCTATACGCCCGAGGGGACTGATCTCAATTTTTTGCTTGGCTACGGTTATATTCTAAGTGAGAATTATGCGGAGTTAGATGATAACAAAACCGCCCTTGAGGAGCACCGGATCTATCAGCAATTAATCGCCAAACAATGGTGGGGTCGTGTTGGTGCTACGCATCGATATCGCTTTGAACAACGTTGGGTTGAAGGTGATTTCAGAACGAGGTTTCGATATCAGCTTTCCGTTCGTTGTCCTATAGGTGAGGGCCTTCAGAGCGGCCTTAAGCCCTATTTGTCTGCTTACAACGAAATTTTCCTTAACACCCGCAACAATATTTTTGATAGAAATCGGGTGTATGGAGGTTTTGGTATTCATGTAAGCAAAGCCGTACGTGTTGAGGTGGGTTATATGAACCAGCGCTTTGAGGTGGGAAGTAGAGACCAAATCAACCTAATCACATTTGTAACTTTTTAAACCCTTATATATCATGAACTACAAAACACAAATTTTTAATGTTGTTTCTTCTGGGTCGGTGCCTGCGCCTACAAAGAAGAAATCTAAATGGCCTGTTGTTGCTTTTGCTTGTTTTGCGCTGGTGTTTTCATCGTGCGGAGATAAAAAACCCGATGGGTCATCAAAAAAACAACCAAAGATTACTGAAGAGGAGGTTGTCGAAGCACAAAACACTTGGGGAAATGGGATCGTATCTATAGGAAAGGTGTTTTTGGATGGTGGTGACTACACCAAGGCCGCCGAGGCGCATATAGAGGCGCTCTATGGATATCAACTTGGCGAGGTGCTTTTTAAACCGACCTTGGCATCAGAAAAACAATTCCGTCTTACCAAAGAGGGGGCGCTGTCATACTTTGTGGGACACAACCCTCACTTTTCCGAAGACCATGGTTTTGCTATTCGTCCGTGGTCTGAAGTTCGTTGGGAACGGATTGGCGTTCACACCATAGGCAACATGGCGGTTTCTATGGGTAATTATTTCTTTACCCCGCATGATGGCGGTGAAGAAGTGAAGGTCGAATTTACTTTTGGTTACACAAAAGACAGCGCGGGTAAGTTGCGTATTATTTTACATGGTTCGCACC